>CP007061.1 GCA_000230955.3 Halobacterium sp. DL1 | reverse complement strand
TCACGGAGAGCTGACCAAGACGAGAACAGCCTAGCCGTCCATAGCTGGCTGTCTATAGAAGCAGCTGAGAGGGATTGTTTCATCTGAGGGGGCGAAGTACTTCGCCCCCTCACTCGCCGAAGTACACTTAATGAGCGTTTCTCAGCTATACTACTTTAATCTATGCGTTCTAGAAGTCAGTTACTATCTAGATTGTTTCTCGATCAACATAATAAGTGGCTGCATAGTACTAATCGTAGTCTCTCCCTACGCTATCCTGGAGAAACGACGGAAACACGGGGGGTGTGGCCCCTTCGAAATCAACCACACCCTCTCCATCCACATCCAGTTACGACGGAAACGTGGGGTGGGTGTCTTCCCCCAAGTCTCCCTCGTCCGGATTGACCGGACCCATTCACACTGAGGGGTGTCAGGTAAACCGATTCCATTCACACTCTGGGGGGGTGTCATCTGCTACGCTAGGAATCGCGCTGGAACAAACCGAGGACGTCGTGGAGAAACGACGGAAACGTGGGGTGTGAGTTACAGATTCGTCTCTGTCTACGGTTATTCCTGACCACTCACAAGAGCCTCGGTACACTCGACGAGGTCGTCCTCAGATGTCCACTGACAGAGACGCCCAGCATCGTCGAGCATCTCGAAGATCGCAGTCTGCATTCCGCTGAAGGGATTATCGACGTCGACGTTCGTGTCGATCGCGTCCGCATCTATCGTGTTGTACTCGCGTTTGAACACGTGCGTCTTGGCGAAGTATTCCTCCAGAGCCGTGAAATATCCCTGTTCGACGAGGAAGCCGCCCTGGGCGTGTTCGGCGACGCCCACGATGATATCCGTGTAATCGGCGAGCAGCCGGAACTTGAGGTAGGTATTCGTCCACTCGCTCCGAATGTCGACCATCAGGAACGCGTACGCACCGGGCTGCCGGTTGAGACGATCTTTCACGAGCTGGAGACGGCGGATTTCGGGTTTTCCGTAGCTGCCAAGGACGAAGTACGAATTCTCAGCTGAGAATATCGGCGTGAGCTCCGCAACGCTCTGTTTGAGCGCTTCGTACTCCTCCGGCGTGAGTGAGGCCTCGTGCAGATACTCGTCGGCTTTCTCGGCGAGTTCTTCGACAGTGACCGGATCCTCACTCATTAGAGCGGGAATTGTCCCGTACCCTGCTTTAATGTGGCGACCTCATCAGCCACCGTATCGCTTTAGACCGATTCGTATTTAGGCGAAACGCTTTTGCACGCACTACACGAATTGTGGTGTAATGAGTACCTCCGACCACACGCCAAGCGACCTGGAGTCCGTTCGCGAGCGGCTCAACGTCGTCACCCAGGAGACGCGGTTCTCGCTCCTCCAGGACATACTCGGGCATCCGTCGGAACTACCGACGCTGAAGGAACTCGACTACGTCAACCCGAGCAAGAGTCAGACGACGATTCGTCAGCACCTCCAGCAGCTCGTTGACGCTGGCATCGTCGAGGAAGTGCTCCTACCCGAGGACCGCCGTCAGAACGACCTGCCGTACAAGTTCTACGGCATTAGTGGGAGTGGTCGACAGTTCCTTGAGGAGCATAAGCTCTACCGGGCACAAGACACGCTTCGAGAGATCTACGACCGCGTGGAGAAGACCGACGACATCAAACGATACGAGACTGCTCCGCGACCCGAGCGCTAACAGTCCTCCTTTCACTTCGCAGACGGGGTGTCACCCTGAACAACTAGCCATTTCGATTGGAGCGCTCGCTTAGTCTATTCATCCGAGTTGACCGGACCCTTGTACTTTGATTTGATTTTGTCTCCCTCTCGCCACTGCCAGTAGTAGTAGCGATTCTCGTTAATCTCCTTGATTGTGATCGTCGCCTTCGCCGGAACGTCATCGGGAAGGTCCTCTGGTCGCTCTTCGACCTCCTTATCCTCCTCGTTTTCAGCTAGTCGTGCCTCCCGCTCGCGATGCTCAGCAAGCTCCTCGGCGAATCGAGCGACTTGTCGGAGTACCTCCGGGGATTGCTCATCAAGCTTGGAAGCGATGTCTGCCGGGACTTCTCGAGGTGGGTCTGGTGGAGAATAGGACATGGGGCAGGCTCTGTTAACCAACGTTGTTGGGCGATATCTTAGAATTGTTGGTTAATTCTCTCGTCTACTCAATCGAGAACTCCTCGATAACCCCAACCGTAGCTTCGAGTTTCCGTCGTCGCTCCTCGCGTTCTTCGATCTCTTGCCCCAGCTTACGAATTTCCGATGAAAGCTGTTCAACCACGTCCGACGTTTCCGGGAGACGGCCATCAGGACGAGGGACGTTTCCACTTCGAACTTCGAGATCGGCTCGCCGTAGATGCTTACACCCACCGCGTGGATTCCGCTTCGTGAAATCTGGACACGTACACGTCTTACTCGCGATATCGACCTCGTAGATGTTCCCTGACTCCGATCGCACCTCGTAGATTCCTCCCTTCTGGAGTAGCGAGACGTCCATCTCTTCGTTTCGCGCTCGCTTCGTACGGGGCTCGAGTTCCTCCTGAGACGGGTCTTCGCCAATGGTGGGTTGTTGGATCGCTTCAGTAGGTGTCGAAGCTGCAGGAGCCGATGCTACAACTCCACCATCAGGAGAGTACACCCGCTCTTCGAGTTCTGTTTCGTCTTCGTCCTGTGTCTCGACGTCGTCAGTTCGTTCGGTCATGATTTGGCCTGAATCGACGTGACGAGTTCGCGCACGCCGTCGCCCTTCGACGGCGTGAAAAACCGTTTTTCAACGCACCCGGAACTCGATTAGTTCCGACTGTGACTACTGCTCCAGAGGTTGTCGGATTCGTCACTCCACGAGTGACCCAATGATCTCTTGAGCGGTGGAACTGATTCGACCGAGGCGCTCTTGAATCGCTTCCGGGTCATCGCCCTGCCACGCAGCGAGATAGAACACAGATCCGCTCGTGTCGAGTCCGAAATACCGACCGACGATGTACGCGACGGCTTCTGCTTCGACCTCTCGTTTTGCCCGCTCGGGTTCCTCCCCGATATCGAAGTGGAGCAACGCGTGGGCGTACTCGTGGATCAGCGTGACAGCGAGATCTGCCTGGTTCGATCGGGCTATCGCTTCGACGACTGGCTGGAGGTCGTGTAGGCTCCGGTACTTACAGACTCCCTTCGCGTCGCCATGTTTCCAGTGGTCAGCATCGACAATGCGTACCGTCACACCGAGTTCATCAGCTGCTCCTTTGAGCGCTGGCACCAGGTCGTCGGCGTCGCCCATCGCTGCAGTCTCCAGTTCGGGAAGCGGTTCTCCGTCGGTTTGGGAGACGTCGAAGACTGGTGCTGGTTTGAATCCGACGAGGCCTTTCGACCACTCATCCGCCGACGTCTCGTTGTACTCACAGCCAATTTTCTCGTGGTAGCTGGGCGAATTCTCACACTCGGGACATCGCTTGGTGATGATTGGTGCCCAGATCCAGATGGCCTGTTCGCCTTCCTGGACGTACCGATCGAAGTCGTTCCGCCACGTGTTGTAGCCTGCAACCTTCGTGGCCTCAGGATACTGCAGTTTGATGAGGAGCGTATTTCGGTGCGAGTAGTCGTGGAAACGACTCTGGACGTCCAACCATTCTTGGAACTCCTCACTCGCTTGTGCATCGTCGACGCGGTCGACGAGGTCGTCGATCCACTCTTCGATGGTACTGTGCATCTCGTCGTGTCGGGTGTCGGTCTTCTCGAACGAGACCGACGAGTCACTGGTCGTAGCCATGGTTTTCAGTAAATCGCGTTCACGGCAACTGCGTCAGTTCAGGACGCGCCGCACCCCTCAGGGGCGAAAAAACACATCTCTGCACTGCAATTGACGACCTTGGCTACTCTCTGATAGGACGACTCGAAGTACTGCTGCTATCCACCATTCACCGATGGGAACTTACGCCTGCTACCACCACTTCTACGAAATGAGAGGATCTGGGTTGACGGATGGCGGCACCGGTTGCCTCTCCGTAAATCTATGACCTCGCTCTCGAAGCGGTGGATTCAGCACAATCAAGTCGGCATCTACGCCGTTGCCGTCTTACTCGCGATCGGCGTCGGTCTCGGCCAACCAAGTACGAGCTCGGTGCTGGAACCGCTCATCAATCCTGTCTTGGCGGTGCTGTTGTACGTCACGTTCCTCGAGATTCCGTTCGTCAGGATTCGTCGAGCGTTCCGGAACGGCCGGTTCATGGCGGCCGCGCTCGGAATGAACTTCGTGGTCGTGCCGGTCGTCGTGTTCGGGCTCACGCGGTTCCTTCCGCAGGAGCCGGTGATTCTCGTGGGAGCGTTTATGGTGTTGTTGACGCCGTGTATCGACTACGTTATCACGTTCACCGAACTCGCCGGCGGTGACGCCGAGCAGATAACTGCGGCGACGCCGGCGTTGATGCTTACCCAGTTGCTGTTGCTCCCGGTGTACCTCTGGCTGTTCATGGGCGAGCAGGTGGCCGAGTTCATCGAGGCCGGGCCGTTCATCGAGGCGTTCGTCATCATCATTGCGCTCCCGCTGACGCTCGCGTGGGCGACCGAATACTGGGCGGAGCGGTCCACTCGCGGCGACCAGTGGCAGGCGACGATGGGCTGGTTGCCGGTCCCGATGATGGGCGCAACACTGTTCGTCGTGATCGCCTCCCAACTGCCGCGCGTACAGGATTCGATCGGACAGATCGCATCGGTTGTGCCTGTCTATGTAGCGTTCCTGGCCATTATGCCGCTGCTCGGTCGGTTGGTGGCCGGCCTCTTGGGGATGGAGGCCGGCGAGAGCCGGGCGCTCGTGTTCACGTCCGTAACCCGGAACTCGTTGGTCATCCTCCCACTGGCGCTCGCGCTCCCGTCGGGCTACGCGCTCGCCCCAGCAGTCGTCGTCACCCAGACGCTCGTTGAGCTGACGGGGATGGTTGTCCTCACACGAGTCGTGCCGGCATGGCTGGTTCCGGAGTCACCCGATCACTTCCTTGATCTCGATGTCGGACGTGGTGATTGAAGCAGGCTCGATACTGCAGTCCAGCTCGCACCGCCATTTGGTCGGCGCTCGCTGGGGAGAGGGACGTAGGGCATCAACTCGACTACTCAACCCCTGAGTCTCCGTCAACGCGTTCATACCTCTCTCCATGCTATGAATCAGTATGCGCGAGCTCGTCTTCGCCTTGGAATACGCTCCGGGCACTAACGCTGTCGCCGATATCCTCGCCGACAATCCGGAGACGAAAATCCGGTCGCTCTCTTGTCACGTTTCTCCCAAGAACCTCTGGCGGGTCGATTACGTGTCGGGTAGAGAAACTGCACTCGATAATATCGCTGAGACTGTCACTGACGCCGAGTATTACACCGATTGTTTGGCCCGCCGTGACTGCGAAGCGGACTGGGAAACACAGGTCCTCGACCGCACTGACGACGCACTCGTCCTCTACTCCTACTGGTCACGCACTCCCTCGTGTACCTCCATCCCACACCTCGCACTCGATCACTTCGGCGATGGTCTCATTTTCAAGACGACGTGGGTCGGTCGTCGCTACGAATGGCGCATCATCGCCCCCGACGACACCACCTACCACGCATTCCGCAACGCAATCGAGAGCGAGATCGACGACACGACCGGCGTTACATTTGTCCGTGTCGGCGACGCGGATGACGCCGCCCCGGACGACGGTTCCCCCACATTGACGGCCGAACAGGATGCAGCGGTACGGGCTGCCGTCGACCACGGGTACTACAAGACACCGCGCGAGATCGAAACCTACGAACTCGCCGAGAAACTCGATATCCCCGGCTCGACGCTCTCCTATCGGCTCCGCCGCGCTGAAGCCCACTTGGCCGAGGCCTACGTCGCCGATCGCTCCACGTCTCCCCACCTTTCTTCGCCCGACACCTAACGAGAGTTGGTACACACCAACCGAAGGCGCTTGTCGTCCAGCCTCGTCACTAGAGGTAATGACTACAGATGCGGCTGGTTCGGGGGGCCCGGAGGCCCGAACCGTGACACTCGACGTACCCGGGATGGATTGTCCCTCCTGCGCGGAGAAGATCGTCAACAGCGTCTCGAAACTCGACGGGGTCGTCTCCGTCGAGCCGCAGGTAATGACCGGAACTGTCCACGTCGAATATCGTCCCGAGAACGTCGGTGTAGACGACGTCGTCGAACGCGTCCAGGCCGCCGGCTACGATGTCGAGTCACGCGATGACCTCCAGACCGAGCGGTTCGACGTGCCCACGATGGACTGTGCGTCCTGCGCCGGGAAGATCGAGAACGCCCTCGACACTGTCGCGGGTATCCAGGACCGCGAGACGCTCCCGACGACGGGCACCGTCATCGTCACGTATGACCCGGCGCAGACCTCGCGTGCCGACCTTGTCGCCACCATCGAGAGCGCGGGCTACGCCGTTGCGGATAGTGGTCTAGACACCGCCGAGGAGGATCTCGTCGAGGAGAGTCGGTCGCGCGACGTGTGGCTGAGTCCACGCGCTCTCAAGACGTGGATCGGTGGCGGACTGCTGCTCGTCGGCCTTGTGTTGGAGTTTCTGCTGTCGGGACTCAATGTGACGCTCGTTAGCCTCGTCGGACGAGAGTTCGGTACTGCTGAGCTGTTCTACTTCGCCGGCGCGGTGATCAGCGGCGAGGAAATCCTCCGGAACGGCTACTACTCCGCCCGGACGCGCTCGCTAGACATTGATCTGCTGATGAGCCTCGGCATCCTCGGCGCCATCATTGCGAGTGTCGTCTTCGGTGAGGCACTGTACCTCGAAGCCGGCATGCTCGCCGTGCTGTTCAGCGTTGCCGAGTTGATGGAGGAGTACGCGATGGATCGCGCGCGCTCCTCACTCCGCGAGTTGATGGATCTCTCGCCGACGACCGCAACCGTCCGCCGCGGTGGTGAGGAAACGACCGTCCCAGTCGAGCAGTTGCGCGTCGGTGACCGCGTCATCGTGCGCCCCGGCGATCGGGTCCCCGCCGACGGCACGGTCGTCGAGGGCGAGAGTGCGGTCAACCAGGCCCCCATCACGGGCGAGAGCGTCCCTGTGGATAAGACGGGCGGAGACGAGGTGTACGCCGGCACCATCAACGAAGAGGGCTACCTAGAAGCCGACGTAACGGCGGAAGCCGAGGACAGCACACTCGCCCGCATCATCGAACTCGTTGAGGACGCGCAGCGGGACAAGACCGACCACGAACAGTTCGTCGATCGCTTTGCCAGTCAGTACACGCCGGTAGTCGTTACGCTGGCAGTCCTCATCGCTGCAGTACCACCGCTGCTCATCAGCGAGAGCATCTCGCTCGGTGTCGGTGGCCAGACGCTCGTGTTCGCCGGCGATTGGGCAACGTGGTTCAAGCGCGGGCTGGCACTCCTCGTGCTCTCTTGTCCGTGTGCGCTGGTGATCAGCACGCCCGTCAGCGTCGTCTCTGGGATCACGAGCGCCGCGAAGAACGGTGTGCTGATCAAGGGCGGAACGCATCTCGAATCGGTTGGGACGGTCGGGGCCGTGGCGTTCGACAAGACAGGAACGCTCACGCACGGTCAGCTCACCGTCACTGATGTCGTCCCCGCCAGTGGCGAGTCCCGAGAGTCGGTGTTGTCCGTCGCGGCGAGCCTCGAGGCCCGCAGCGAACACCCGATTGCAGAAGCCATCGTCGAGGCTGGTGACGAATCGGCGGTCGACACGGACGATGTCTCGGCGTTCGAGAGTTTGACCGGGAAGGGCGTCCGGGCCGACCTGAACGGCGAGACGTACTTCGCCGGAAAGCCCGCGCTGTTCGAAGAGCTGGGGCTCGCCTTCGATTCCGACCGTACCGTGTCCGATGGCGGTGTCGCTGTCGAGGACGCTGGCGGTGACGATCTCGCTGCCGCTAGCGCTGAGACGATTGAAGCGCTACAGGCTGCTGGGAAGACGGTCATTCTTGTCGGCACCAGGGAGCGGATATTGGGTGTCGTTGCGGTGGCCGATGAGATTCGGCCGGAAGCGAAGCAGACGGTCGAACGGCTCCACGAGCTCGGTGTCAAGCGGATCGTGATGCTGACCGGGGACAACGAGGTGACGGCTCGGGCGGTCGGCGAGATGGCAGGCGTCGACGAGGTTCGGGCCGAGTTGCTCCCCGAGGAGAAAGCCGAGACAGTGGCCGCACTCGACGAGGAGTTCGGCGGCGTGATGATGGTCGGCGACGGGGTCAATGACGCGCCAGCGCTTGCGACGGCGACGGTCGGGGTTGCGATGGGCGCGGCGGGGACCGACACGGCGGTCGAATCGGCAGATGTCGCGCTGATGGGCGACGAGTTGTCGAAGCTTCCGTATCTCTACGCGCTCTCGGGGAAGGCTAACGGGGTCATCCGGGAGAACATCTGGGCGAGCATCGGTGTGAAGGCGCTACTGGCCATCGGGGTTCCGTTTGGACTGGTGAATGTCGCGGTCGCAGTCATCGTCGGCGATATGGGGATGAGCCTCGGCGTGACGACGAATGCACTCCGTCTGGCGAGATTCAAACCCGACAGGTTCGAGTGACCAGCTCGGTCGAGCTACTCTCGTCTGGCAGGTCGGAGGAACAGTATCACCCTGGTGGGATGTAGACACTCTGCTCGCCGGCGATCTCCTCGAGGTTGTTCCGATGGCGATGGGTGAAGTAGCACTCGTATCTGCAGTACCCGCAGACTACACCGGTATCGTATTCGGCGACGTAGGGGCCGCGACGCGTTCGCCAGACGTTCGCTCCACATTCGGTGCAAGCGGCCTTTTCGAGATCGGCTGGAGTCGGCCCCTCGTACTCGATGTGTATCCCCTCGTTCTGGGGTGTCGTCTCGGGCCAGATCCCATGGGACTGCCAGAACTCACGGATTCGAGCGAGACTATGGCGCACCGTCTTTCGTACGGTGACGTGGTCGGCGTCGCGACCGCTGTCGTCCCAGCCGTCGGCCGTCCAGAACTCGCCAAACTGTGCGCCACGGTGAAGCCCATTCCAGTCGAGGCCGACAATATCTGCGGGAGGGTCTCCTGTCAGCGTGGGACGGGTAAGCTGCTTAATGACGTCCAGTTGTTTCGGCGGACTTCCTCCAAGTATGTGGACGCGACGACCACGCCAATCGCTCGGCTCTGAGAACTCGTGAGCAAGTCGGTCGGCGTATCCCCGGGAGTACCCGACGACGAGGTCATCAGGGATTGCGTGAATCGCGCCACGGCATTTGGGGACGATGACGAGGTCCGGCTCCGGGTAGCTTCCTTTGATCTCGCGAGCAGCAGCGACGTATCGGTCCACCTCCTCAATTCCGTAGGCATCACCAATCACCCCGACCTGAGGTTCGTGCTCGAAAAAGCGCTCGACGTACCGATCAAGGTCTGGATTTCGAAAATCGTTATCGAGCATCCCGACTGGCAACTCTAACGCTTTGAAATGCTGCTGTTGGTAGGTACAGTCCTCCCGAAATCCGGTGAGAAAACCGAGTCGGTGCGCGTCATATGCAAACGGAACGCGATGAAGAAACGCCACGTGGTCTGCTTGCCGAGCAGCCGCAACTTCGCTGGCTGCGTTGCTGGTCGTCCTCGCTGTGAGTGCCATAATGAATCAACGCGGGAACTCGCCCCGCGCCCCCTCCTGGGGGAGAAAAACTGCTCCCGGCGGCTAGCCGTTAACCAACATCGGTTGCTACTGGATAAGTCATGTTGGTTAATCGAGCTGGTTCCCTGTGGGGGCTGCTACGTTGTCGGCTCAGCAGAGATACCTCGCAGATCTCAGTTCAGTACGGGTGGTAGCTCGGAGCGATATCCCCGGTCAGTACACTACTCTCGAAGGCGTCGCTTTCGCTGCCCTCGAGGTCGATGATTCGATAAACTGCATCACCGCTCCAGTCACACTCATCGCTCGAACACTCCGCGCTAGCCAGGGCCCCGTTCTCTGTATCTAGATGGACGCTCTGGAGATCGAGCCGCTCGCTACAAAGTGGGCACGTCGCCGGAACTTGCGCATATCGGTAGCCCGTACTGATGTCGATGTCATCTTGCTCAACGTCGATGCCACGAAGCCCATCGACGAGATGGCCGACTCGTGAACGGAACTCGGTGAGAAGCGCGTTGCGGGCTTGCTCGTCGACGGGGAGTTTCGCGCTATCAAGGGTAATCGTTACTCGATACGCTGTCGTCTCGTTGGAGTCTTTCATTTAGTTCACCTCTGAGGGACGTTTGATTCCCCCGCACCCCTTCGGGGGTGAAAAAGATCTTCGACTACGAGCTGACTCACCCCTCTTGTGAGCGGATTTCTTGTGCCTGACGTTCGAGACGCCGCAGAATCTGCACACGTCCCTGATTCGCATTCTCGTATGCGACACAAGCCCGTAGTGTCTCCATGTCGTTGATCGTCACGATACCGGCGTTAATGAGGCGCGTGTTCGGTGGTTCGAGACGCTGTTCCGGTGTTAGGCCACCCGATTCTACAAATTGACCTGAAGAGTCACTCACTGGTGTCTGCCTCCGCGCTCTCAAGGCGACGACAAACAGCACCTGCTCACTCCCTTTCTAGCTCAAATTCGGAGACGGCCACCCACAGATACCGTCGCTATTGCTGTCGCAGTGGGTGCAGTTTACTTCTGTTGCTGCTTGAGGAACTTGAGGAGCGTCTCGATGTCCTCGGCCGAGGCCGATGATTGACCGAACATACTCTTGAATCGGTGATCGAGTCCGCCCTCTTCGATGAACGCTTGTGCCTCACTGAGCTGTTGACGAAGGGCTTCAGTATCGCCGCGATGCAGATGCGTCTCGACCATTCCGAGGTCGATCGACGGAACCGCAGCGAGGACGTCAGCGAGATCCGTTTTTCGACCACTATGAAGCTTGGCTGCAACAAGTACTTCGCCGTCAGCTGCCCGTGCGGTCGTCGACCGAGTACCGCCTGAAATCGTCGTCGGAGAACTGTGCTTGCGCAGATAGTCGAACGACCACTCTGCTTCGGTCTGTCGGCAGCCGAGGCCGTTCACAAGGATGTCTACTCCGACCGGGTGAGGAAGCCCTTCAGTACGCTCGAAGAGTTCGATTTCCCGATTATAGATGGTCTCTTCTGGGGGAACTTCGAGATCGGCCTGTCGTTCGAAGCCGTGCGCTTCAAGGAACGCAACGACTTCGTCGTAGTCGTCCGGAGCGATGACGAGGTCGAGGTCGGTCGAGAACCGCGTCTCGAACTGGCTGATCGCGTACCCACCAACGAGGACGAACCCAATATCTGACTGTTCCAGTTCTTCGAGCACTTCGATGAGTGCCTCGCTTCGGTCTTCTTGACTCATGTTCAGGCTGGCTCCATGCGGTAGCTCGCGTCGGTGTCGACGTCGTCGTACATCCGTCCAAGCATATCGAGTGCCGACTCGAAGGTTGCGTAGTACTCATTTGCGAACGCCACGGTTTCTTGGAGTGGGATGACGGACCGTCCGTCGACCATCTGGGCATCGATTTGTGACCGTGGCTCCAGAACGATCTGGATGGTTCCGTCGAGATCTTTTGTGGGCTGGCGCTCTTCCGAAGTCGGGATTCCGAACCGATCGAAGAACTCCGTCCAGGCGTCGAGTTCGGATTTGTGGACGGCGATGAACAGCGGATAGTCCTCTGGGTCGCGAGCGACCTGGTAGCCACCGCGGGTCCAGACGTAGACCGCATCAATGGCAGTGAATGCATACTCCATACCCGCGAACTGCGGGAGGACGTACGCCTCCGAGATCGACGGCGGCGAGATGTCTGTTGCCGCCGTCAGGAACTCGAGACCGGCGTCTCGGATTGTCTGGTCGACGAGCTGGAGGCCATCATCGTACACGACGTATCCCGCCTCTTCGAGGCGATTTACGACGCGCCGAATCGTTTCCCGGTTCTCGTCGATCTTCCGCGCGACGCCGGAGATGGAATCCCCTGGGTCAAGCGCGAGAATGACCTTGAGTTCCTTCTCACCGCACACTTCGTACATCCTATGGTTACACAATTCTGTGCAACAGACAAAAGAATTACTCTTCGTGTGGGTCTACTGGCTGGATTTGGCGAGCGTCTTCGGCGAGGTCGTGGATGTACTCGCGAAGCGTCTCCATATCCTTGCGGGCGTCTTCCAGCGTTTTCGCCTTCACCTTGGCTTTGATCTGGTCTTCATCTCGCGTCCCGGTTCCGCGTTTGAGTTTCACGGTCAGCGAGACACCAACATCAGTGCGCTCGACGCGCTCTGTTTGCTCCGTTTGATCTCCGTTCATTGCCGATTCTGCCGAGTCGGTGGCTGGTTGCTTCGAGTCAGACATTTTATTCCCACGAGGACTATTGGAAGGTCCTCGCACCCCTCCCGAGGGCAAAAAACACGATTCTATCAGATGCCGTCCTTGGGTTATCCGTGCAGCCTGTAACAGGCAATCTCACTGTCCTGCAGACGCTGCGAGAACCTCTGGGGCGTTCACACCAAGGGCGGACTCAATCTCGCTACTGGTGAGTCGCCAATGCTCTGTGGGACCGGCGCACTCCAGTTGACTCACAACCTCGTTCTTGAACTGGGTGTAATGCGTTAGCGCAAATTGTTCGTCCTCGGTGTAGTCGAGCAGGAGAGCGAGTGCGAGCTGCGCTGGCCCACTCCCACTGTATCCCCATTCGAACCCCGAGGGACTGTGGTTTACCAGCTTGAGGCTTCGGTCTGGAGTGAGGCGTTCTTGTTCAGGTAGCTTCTCCACGACGGCACGCCCTCGCTGTCGGTAGCCGACGTAGACGATGTCGCGGTCACTTCTCTGGCTTATTTGTTGGAGCGACTGTGAGTCGATAGTTCTACTCATGGGTCTGTTCGAAGGTACTCGTTTGAGCACCCCCGCACCCCTCAGGGGGTGAAAAACTTGCTGCAGTCTCTGGGTTGCAGATGTGCTTGAACGCGTTAACCAACACAACCGACTAAGACCGACTAGTTGTTGGTTAATCCGTACTCGGGGTACGCTGCACTCGGGGAATGATTTCAGCGCTCGGCGCCGTAGACGATTGCCGAGCGGCTTTCGTAGTCGCAGTCTCGGCACTTGAACCAGCGCTGAACTTTCGCCCCGTCTGCTGACTTCTCACCGACGAGGATGTCCTCGTTCGGGCATTCGGGACAACTCAATTCGGGCGCTAGCCGCTTCTGGAGCTCGTCACGGAACGATTTTGCGTCTTTCGTCTCGTACCCCCGCGACCATACTGGGTAGCCGTCGACGAGGATTGCGCCACGCCACTTGTAGCGGTAGGAGTCCGGCGCTCTGTGCAGGACAGCTCGAGCGCCAGTCTCAGTGTTCCGATACGCCAACGTTGGCGAGCGGCTCTCGCGTCGCCAGTTTGTGATTCTGGGCATTGTTTAGAAATGGACATCCGCCGGGACGACCCAGAGGTCGTCACTCTCCTCGACGATGCGATCCAGCTGGCCTCGGTGGCGAATCCCGCAACCGTGTTCGTCGTACAGCAAAATCGAGGGACCGTCGTAGGCACCGACTTGATGGAAGGCATGCCGGGTGAGGTTCTCATCACGCATTATCTCATCATCGCTAAGCTCGTCGAGCGCCTTCTGTACTCGATTGAGGTTCCGCTGGAACTCGCTCTTCGTCGCGTCCCAACCGCGCTCCAGGAGTTCCTGGCCTTCGTCAGAGTCTACGCGCGCTGCAACTGGGAGGTCGCCCCAGCGAGCTTTCCCTGCCACTGTCGTGCCTTCTTGATCGAATGTGACGTAGTAGTCAAACACGGCGCCAGTGTGTGGGTCGGCTCCAACCAGCCGATCGAACACTGCTTTACCAGTGGCCACTGCGTCGTCTCGCGTCGATGCCTCTACCAGAGTGTAAATGACCATATGCATCGGTTTTCACCTTCGTCTGCCGACGCACGCGACTGCACACTGCGTCACTACGTGATGCGCCGGCACCCATCGCCGGCGCTCGAAAAACCTCTTCTCGCGGCAGTCGATTTTCAGGACTCGGCTGCTCTTTCAACAGTCATGATCAGGTCCCTAGCCTCGTAGTCCGCTTCGAAGTTGACTGCAAACACATCTGATTCTCCAGTGTTTATTCTGACACCAATTCAAGATTCGAATTTTAGACTATATACCAATTGACAACGTTCACTTTCACTTTGGTTACAGGAGGATTAAGTATCTCTCTTGTAACTGGTAGCCTATGTTGCAGTTCGATAGTTTCGCACGATCCGACTGATCCAGTCGCTGCCTCTATTATCCAATCATGAATTACCGTTTACTCCACGCGGCCGACGTACACCTCGGTCACCGGCAGTACAACGTCAAAAAACGACAGGGCGACATGTTCCTCACGTTCCGGAAGACACTGCAAGAGGGCGTCAATAAACACGAGGTCGACGCCATCCTCATCCCAGGTGACCTGTTCCACTCGCGAGACCTGCGCCCGAGTATCCTCGAAAGCGCTGAGAAGGCCTTCGGGGTCGTCCCTGACGATATCCCCGTGTTGGTCTCGCCCGGGAACCACGACCAGAACCTCAATCGGCGAGCGATGACGTGGCTCGAGTACCTCCACCAGCGCGACGTGATCACACTCCTCCAACCGGACTTCGAAGGCGTTAGTGGCGGCGAACGGCCCGTCGAAGACCTCTTCCCTTCCCTGGCATCTGCAGAGGAAAATGTGGGGACTGGGGTCGACGGAACGGTTCCCGGATACGTCGATCTCGATGTCCCGGCCTTTGATGCTCCTGTCCGGGTGTTCGGATTGGAGTATCGGGGCGGGTACATCGATACGGCACTCGATCAGGCACGCACCGCCATTGAGGCGGTGAACAACCGGGCCGGCGAGCCGGCACACACTGTGCTGATGGCGCACCTTGGTGTCGTCGACGAGGTCCCGGATCTCGGTGCGTCCGTTCGATACACCACGCTCCAGCAGTTCGAGGGATTGGTGGATTACCTCGCGCTCGGGCACATCCACAAGCCGTACGAGGGGCCTGCCGACGAACCGTGGTTCTTCAATCCCGGCTCGCTCGAAGCTCACGACACGCAGGAGGCACGCTGGAACCTCGGGTACTACGTGACCGACATCGAGCGGGACAGTATCGAGCCACACCACCACACTAGCAAGCGACGACCGTTCTACTCGTACGACTGGGATGTGGACGGCTATGAGTCCTGGGCCAATCTCGCCGAGGCGTTCGACGAAGCGGTCGCCGATGAACAATCTGACGTGGTGGACTTCTGCTCAGCCGAGGAGTACGCGACGAGCGACGGAACCCCGCGTGCCCCAGTTATTGACTTCCGCATCCAAGGTCATCTGGAATTCGATCGACGCGACCTCGACGTGGATGCCCTAGAGTCTAAAATTTTCGACACAACCAACCCGATCCCACTCGGTACTCGATTGTATGGCAGCACTCGGTCGACTACGATATCGAAACGCGGCACCCGATTGAGAACACGTCGTTTCTCGCACCAATCACTGACGTGACCTCCGCCGGGTGTCCGTGCGCGTGGGACAGCTCGGACACGTGCTGGGATTTCGCTACCGTCGCTGCAGCCGCGTACGAGTCACTGAACCAAGCGATTGTTACTATCGACGAGATCCGGTTCGAAGGCTGGAACGGGTGGGGGTTCTGGCTCTCGAACAGTTTCAACACGTTCGAAGCGACGACGGCTCCCGCGGGCTACGTGGACGGCCGCCAGGGATGGACGCATCTCGATGGCCATCTCCACGCTGGAATGGGGAGGTACGACGGACCATCACGATGATGGGTGCGTGGATTGAGGGACCCCGACAACGGGTGTTCGACTAGCGACGGTACCGTACTTTATGACGATCAGTGTGTACAACTGGTCAAGACTGCTTAAATGGAGTTCAGCACGCACGTTCGGGAACGCCGGTGGACGACGATAGCAGACGGGCTCTTCGTCGCGTTGATGGTCGCCGGGTACTACTACAATATCACGTTCGTCCAGCTGGGGCTCGTCTACACGGAACGCGATGGCCGCCGAAAACGAGTCGCCCCGTCGGATGCTCGCGCCGTCGAACGCTATCAGGACCTCGTCCGCCAGCACTCCCACATCGATTTCCCCGAGCTGTTGGCCGGCAAGGCCCTCGAGGTGCTCTACTATCTCGACCAGCCCCAAACTGTCGCCGAGATCGCCGACCGGAGCGACAACTACCGCAATACGGTCAACCGGGTTCTCAAGCGGTTTCGTGACCGTGGTCTCGTCGGGACGGACGACGGCTGCTATGACTTCAACGGTGACTTCGACCGCCTCCACGCGTTCGCCCGTGAACTCGTCCATCATCTCCATCGCCAACGCCTCGAAGCCGTCGCCTCGAAGGGAACGATTCTCTGGGAGGACTACGACGAATTCCTCGCCCAGGTCGAGACGGAGATCGACGTAGAAGGGTCCCACGAAACCGGGCTCGCTCGATTCGCGGCCTTCGACCTCCAGTTCCTGCTCACCGATCATCGCTACTACGTCTACTCCGAGGAACCCGACGCAGTCTCGCCGGCGGAGCTCTGCTGTCACACGCTGTTGATCGACGACGGCAGCCGTCACCGCTCGTACTGTCTCCTCCTGCTCAGCCACGTCGACATCGACGAAGAGGATCTCCGAGAGCAGGCGGTGAAGTATGGACTCGAAGACGTGATCGACGCGCTGCTCCAGTACCTCGAGACGCAGGGCGAGGTCGAGGACGACCGGCTTCTCGCGTGGTCGGAGTTCCAGAAGCTGGCGGGTGAGTACGAAATCGAACGGTGATCGAGTACTGAGACGAAGCTAGTTCTGTAAGGGTTACGCGTCGTCCGGGCGAGGGGAATTCTCGTACTTGACCATCTTCTCGGGCTTGTCAGAGATGGTCTCGTAGATCTGTTGGAGGGTTTCCTCCGCGGCGAGGAGATTGTGTTCGTCGAGGAAGGTCCGGCCCTCCTCTGTGAGGCCGTAGAACTTCCAGGGATACCCCTGCCGGCGCTGGTCATCGTCTAGAGCGACCTCCTTGACGATACCGGCGTCGATGAGCTTCTGAATGTGCTTGTAGACGGTGGCCTCGCTCACGCTGGGGTTGAGCTCCTCGAGCTCGTACATCGAGGGGAGCTGTTCGGGGTGCTGGAGGATGTTGTTGATCAGCGCGAACCGCGTCTGCTGAGTCACGAAGTGGACAAGTTCGCGGGATTCCATCTCCCCAGCAGTCCCCAGGTCGGTGCTCATACGACACAGTACACACCCTGGCGGCAAGTAGTTTACCCTTGAGTAAATCACTCTATAGTAATTCACACCGAATTAACCCGGTGATTTACTCCATAAATCATATCGCACGGCGCCGAGAGAGCCTGTATATGTCCGACGAAGAGCCGCCCGTCCCCGAGGAGGTCCTTACTAGTGCGAAGGACCAACTCAACGAGGAAGAGATCTCGCTGGCGGACAACGAGGAGATCCTCCACGCCCTGAGCGAACTGACTCCCGTCTACGAGAACGACCGCTCGTACTTCGTGCTGGGGAACTACGACCGGGAGCCGATCCGCCGGTTGAACCTCGTGATCGACCGACTCAACCGCCGGCAGGACGCCTACGCCTTCCGGATGGTCGACATCCGCGGCGAGTGGGACAATAGCATTCAGAAGTTCTGCCTGATCGGTGATATCGTGACCTACCTCGTCGGTGTCGCCGAGAAGGAACCGAGCGACTTCCTCGTCGAACAAGGGCTGCTCGTCGGCACGACCGAGTTCTTCGCGAAGAGCCACGTCCTCAAACGGGAGTACGAGGACGAGGAGCACCCCTTCGGCTGGATGCAGGACGGCGTCTTCGAGCTATTCGAGCGGGAGGGGCGGCTGTATCGCTGGCAGAACGAGGAGGAGCTCGCCGACGTGACGGAAGAACTCCCGTGACAGCGGTGGGATTGTGGCTATCTGCGTTAACCAACGCCAGCGATGAAACGGATGGTCTGTTGGTCAACCGAAATCAGTTCACGTCAGCCGGGAGTCGGCCATCTGGGCGGGGCACACGGCGTCGTTTGATCTCGTGGTCGACGCGACGTAGATGCTTGCAGCCACCCTCTGGTGAGCGCTGCTGCCAGTCGGGACAGGTACACGACTCGTCGACGACGTCGACTTCGTACCGATTACCGGACGCGGACTGGACCTCGTAGCGACCACCTTTCGAGAGGAGCGAGACGTCCATCGCTTCGTCGATGGCACGCTTCGTGCGTGGCTCGAGGTCATCCTGTGGCTGTGGATCATCGTCGACGACCAGACGGTCGCGGACGTCGCCAGTCCGACCACCGTCTGGAGCGACGGCTTCCGCAGGGCCACTGAGCCGCTCGTGGAGCACTTCCTCCACCGGATGGCCTTCCGACCACAGGTAGTGGACCTCACGGCGCTCGCGACAGGCACCGGTTCGGCCTTCGGCATCGACGTCGAGACGCGTTCGAGCGTCGCGCTCGACCCGGCCGCCGAGGGCGTCGACGGGACGATTAGCGAGGCTCCCGACGCTGACACCGCCCTGATCGAGCGCTGCGTCGCGCTCGCGACCGACCGGTGGGGCGACGGCGAGGGCGGCACCGTCCGGACCGACAGCGACGTACCCCTCGCGGCCGGACTGAAAAGCTCCAGCGCGGCCGCCAACGCGACCGTGCTCGCGACGTGCGACGCGCTCGGGCTGACCGTGGGAGACGACGACACGGACTCGGCCGTCGACGTCACTCGGCTGGAGGCCTGCCGACTCGGCGTGCAAGCCGCTCGCGACGCGGGTGTGACCGTCACGGGCGCGTTCGACGACGCGACCGCCTCGATGCTCGGCGGAGTCACCGTCACCGACAACGGCGCTGACGAGTTGCGTTCGCGCGAGACCGTCGACTGGAACGTCCTCGTGTGGACCCCGCCAGAGCGCGCGTACAGCGCGGACGCGGACGTGGCTCGCTGTGAGGCCGTCGCGTCGATGGCGGACCTCGTGTGCGACCTCGCGCTTGAGGGCCGGTACGCCGAGGCGATGACGGTCAACGGACTCGCCTTCTCGGCCGCACTCGGCTTCGACGCCGACCCCGCGGTGGAGGCGATGGCCCACGCCACCGGAGTATCGTTGTCGGGCACCGGTCCGAGCGTCGTCGCCGTCGCGGACCCGACCGACCCCGAGACCGACCTCGACGCGGTCGCCGACGCGTGGGGCGACCGACCCGGAACGCTGCGACGAACGACCACCAGAAACGACGGCGCGGCCGTCGGACGAGAGTGAACCCAATGAGCGAAACACCGAATCCCGAAGAGATGAGTCTGGACGAACTGCGCCACGAGATCGAAGATATCGATCAGGAGATCGTCGAACTGATCGCCCGCCGAACCTACGTCGCCGACACGGTGGCGGCCGTAAAGGACGAGCAGGATCTCCCGACGACCGACGAGGGACAGGAGGAGCGCGTCATGGAGCGCGCCGGCGCGAACGCCGAGCGTTTCGACGTCGACGCCAACCTCGTGAAAGCCATCTTCCGGCTGTTGATCGAACTGAACAAAGTTGAACAACGAGAGAGCCGGTAGCCGAATTCGGGCGTTTCAGGGCCTCTACTGCGGTTCGAATTACAAAATCTTCTTCCGGCAGTTGCTCTTTCGTTCCCGGATCGGTGAACGAGAGTATAGACGCGTCGGTGCCACGAACACTAATTCAAACGGAACCGTCCGACGAGTGGGGCATCCTCGATTATTTCGTCCACAAGGCAGTGTACTGCTGGAATTTGATACTCGATCGATGCCTATCGATGATCGGCGTTCAGTAGTCCAGTAGAGAACACGAATCGCGTGCTTCATTCGAAAGCTGTAGTTAGTACGTTGGAATCATTCATCGTGCGTTGGCATCAACGGTACCTGCCCATCGTAACCGCCGCTTGTCTAGTTAATCGAGGAACGATCGAAGAAGGATACCGAGACCGAAGACGAGACACACGGATTCGGCGACGTGGACTTGAGTGAGCGTCAACCCAGTGAACTGGTAGAGGAATCCCTCGATGAGTACGCCGAGTGTAATAAACCCAAACCCGAGCGTTGCGTCGCGGAGGTATCGGGTCTGTTGCTGCCTGTAGGCCCGGAAACTGATTGCGGTGGTCGCGAGACCGACGCCAAGGAGCAGGACGCGAACAGCGATCAATGCAAGTTCCCAGTGGCCAGTCATGGAGACTCCCCTTCGTTCGCTTGTTGTGGCAGTTGACCGTACAGCGAGTACAGAATGACGAGCATCCCGAATGCGACGATAGCAGTCTGGATGGTTCCAGAGAGGAATATCGACAAGCCCACCACATCGAACAGGACACCCTCAATGACAGAGCCGATACTAATAAAGAGGAACCCGATAGCGACGTACAGCATCGGCTCGCTGCCGTACGTTCGATACCCCTTGTAGGCCTTGTACGTTATCAACAGCCCCAGTCCAACCGTGATGAGTTTCGCGATGACGAGTTCGATGTGCATGGTTATGTCAACTCTCCCTGATTTCGCTCCAGATGCGCGAGAACCGCTCGGAAGCGTTCTCCCGCACATGGACGCTCACGTCGATGGTTCCATCGTCGATATCGACGTCGAGATGGTCGACCTTCGCCTCGTAGACGCTGTGGTGGCTCCCATCTGATTCGATCCGTGTCTGCTCGACGAGCAAGTCGTTGGTAATCATGTCCTCAACTCGGCGATAGATGGTTGAGAGCGCGACATCACACTCTGTGCTGAGTTCCTTCGCAGACCTAGATTCCTGACTCGTCGCGGCCAGAATCTGCCGGACTCGTTCTTGGCCGAGGAGCTCCAAGAGTTCGTCAGAGCGTTCCTGTGTGGACACGGATGTTCCTCGCAATAGTTCATGAATACTCCAAGATACTTAAAGAGGGAATCGTTTTGCGTCGCGCGCAAAACAGCGACCCGCCCATTATCCCAGCAAGCGTATCCTCAAGTGCAAGGTGACTGATCCCATGACAAACGAATCTCTGTACACCCGGCGACGGATGCTCAGCCTATCTGGTACCGCGGCGGCCATTGGTCTCGCTGGCTGTTCGGGTGGCCAGGCAGAAGAAGAGAGCCACGACGACGAAGAAGAGGGTCACGGCGAAGACAGCCATCCTGATGAGGAGATTGGTGCCCCGACGGAAACAGCACAGGTGAACATGATCACGACGGACGGGACGTACCACTTCGACCCTCACGTGGCCCGAGTCGAGGTCGGCGGCACGGTGACCTTCCACAACGAAAGTGGGAGCCACTCTGCCACGGCCTACCACCCAGACAACGATCAACCACAGCTCGTCCCCGACGGAGCCGCGTCGTGGGACAGCAGCCTCCTCTCGGAGGCAGGCGCAACGTTCGAACACACCTTCGAGACTGAAGGGGTCTACCACTACTACTGCACGCCCCACGAAACGGTCGGAATGATTGGTAGCATCATCGTCGGAGAACCGGACGCTCACGGCCAACCTGCGCTCGAGGAGCCGCCACAGGACAAGCCCGAGAGCGTCACGAAGAAGATCTCGGAACTCAACACGATGTGTAACGAAGCGCTCGGCCACGGACACTAATCCGAAGACGGCACCATTTTTCGAGACAGCGGGAATGGTATAGTAGTTTATATTTCTCCGCTTTCCGTGATATCAGTGGCCACGGGAATGAAACACAAAAAAATGAGTAACTAGAGACAGCCTGCGTTTATTCCGTATTTATCATCTACAGCAGTTGGGTGCTGAGGGAACTGACTGTTAATTGTTAGTGAATTTATGGCACAACAGCTTAAGACGACCCGATCAAACCTCACTACACCACCATAGTTCCTCATACCCTGTAACCACCGAACTGAGTTAGCCCGATTCGGAGAACCATCCGTGCTGTATTCGCGCCCTGTATTCAGTACAGCCTCTGAGAACTACTTACTTTCTGTCAGACGAGGTTTGCTGAATACAGAGCGTACACTTCCCAATTCACTGCCATCATGTGCTGGACTTATCACTCCAGTCCGCCAACGCTATGCATGGCCCAGAGTGACGGATTTGACCGACTCCTCGTGCTCGTTGTCGCCATCGTGATACTCCTTCCAGTTTTGATGATGGTGTTCGCATGGCCGATGATGACGATGTGGGGTAGTGGACACATGTGGGACGGCGGGATGTGGAATGGGGCAGGCGCATCGTGGATGTGGCTTGTGATGTGGATCGTTCCGCTTGTGATATTTCTTGGTGGAGGATACCTCCTGTATAGAGTGTTTAACCCTCCCAATAGCAATGATACGGACGCCGCACTCGAAGAACTGCGCCTCACCTATGCACGGGGAGACCTCTCCGAGGAGGAATTCGAACAACGGCGAGAACGCCTCGATCGTTCGGAGTGAGGCCGATGGACGACGACCACGCGGCGCATCATCAGCACGCCCCCGCCGAGCGCCCCACCGATCGAGCGTGCCCTGGGTGTCGGGTCTGCGCGTGCTACGAGACCGAAAGCGACCGCCGCGCGACGGACGAAACCGATGATCGCGCCGAATCCCCCGATTACAACCATCACGCCGGCCACAGTCAGAACGACCACGGCAGCGCAGACCACGACCACGGTTCAATGGTCGACCACTCGGGGCACGAGGCGATGTTCAGACGACGGTTCTTCGTGTGTCTCGCCCTTGCAGTGCCCGTCCTCTACTACAGCACTACGTTACAGTCGTGGCTCGGCTTCGCCGCAATAGGCTTCACTGGGAGCGAATTCATCGCGCCCGCCTTCGGGCTCCTCGTATTCGGGTACGGGGGCGTACCGTTCCTCCGGATGGGGGCCGTCGAGGCTCACAACCGGGAGCCAGGGATGATGCTACTGATCTCGCTGGCGATTACTGTCGCGTTCGTCTACAGCATCGGGGCCGTGGCGTTCGGGGTCGGCGAGCCGTTCTTCTGGGAACTCGTCACACTCATCGTCATCTTCCTGCTCGGCCACTGGGTCGAGATGCGGAGCGTCCGCCGTGCATCGGGAGCACTCGACCACCTCGCCGACCTGATGCCAGACACCGCCGAACGGCTCACAGACGGTGGTGAGCCGGAGACGGTTCCGGTCGCCGAACTTCAGCAGGATGACCTCGTACTTGTTCGCCCCGGGGCGAACGTGCCAGCCGACGGCGTCGTCGAGGAAGGGGAGTCGAACGTCAACGAGTCGATGCTCACCGGCGAGTCCAAACCCGTCTCGAAGGAGCCCGGTGACGAGGTCATCGGCGGGACGACAAACCGAGACGGAAGCCTTCGCGTCCGGGTGACCGCAACCGGCGACGCGACTGCTCTCTCGGGCATCATGCGGCTGGTCGATGAGGCCCAGCGGAGTAAGTCCCGGACGCAGGTGCTCGCCGATCGGGCCGCCGGCTGGCTGTTCTACGCGGCGCTCACGGTGGCGACTGTCACCGCCGTCGCGTGGACGGCTGCGGTCGGGTTCGGATTCCCGGTGGTTGAACGCGTCGTGACAGTGCTGGTTATCGCCTGTCCGCACGCGCTCGGACTCGCTGTGCCGCTCGTCGTCGCCATCAACACATCGATGGCGGCCAGCAACGGGATGCTTATCCGCGATCGCATAGCGATGGAGGAGGCCCGTAACCTCGACGTGGTCGTCTTCGACAAGACCGGGACGCTGACGAAGGGCGAGCAGGGGATCGTCGATGTAACTACGACCGGGACGCTGACCGAGAACGAGGCGCTGACGCTGATGGCCGCCGTCGAGACCGACTCCGAGCATATGATTGGCGAGGCGATTCTGTCCGAGGTCGAAGAACGTGGCCTCACCGTCCCGGACGCAACTGGGTTCGAGGCGCTTGAGGGCCGTGGCGTCCGGGCGACAGTCGACACGACCGCCGTCACCTCGGGAACGGGTGAGACCAAACGAGAGTCGGTTCACGTCGGTGGCCCGAACCTGATCCGGCACCTGGGCGTCGAGATACCGGGAGAAATCGACGCGTTCGCGGAGCGCGCTGGCTCTCGGGGACAGGGTGTCGTCTACCTCCTCCGCGAAGAGGAGGCGGTAGCTGCGGTGGCACTCGCGGACGTGGTTCGAGAGGAGAGCTTTGAGGCTATCGAGGCACTCCATCAGATGGGTGTCGAGGTGGCGATGTTAACCGGTGACTCCGAAGACGTCGCCCGGGCCGTCTCGGAAGAACTCGGCATCGACACGTACTTCGCCGAGGTGTTGCCCGCGGATAAGGACGAGAAGATTGTTGAGTTACAGGAGGGCGGAACCCTCGTCGCGATGGTCGGGGACGGCGTGAACGACGCGCCCGCGTTAACCCGTGCGGACGTCGGCATTGCCATCGGGTCGGGTACCGACGTGGCTGTTGAGTCGGCTGACGTTGTCCTCGTGGAGAACGACCCGCGGGACGTGGCCAGCCTCGTCCGCCTCAGTCGGAAGAGCTACCGGAAGATGCAGGAGAACATCGTCTGGGCAGCCGGGTACAACGTCATCGCACTCCCGCTCGCCGCTGGCCTACTCGCACCCATCGGTGTCCTGCTTTCGCCCGCCGTCGGGGCTGTTTTGATGTCCGCGAGCACGATAGTCGTCGCGGTCAACGCCCAGCTCCTGCGTCGGGCCGATATCTCGAATTGAGACGACGATCGGATTCCCACCGGGACACACTACTGCGAATGGCATGGTATATGCAAATGCTTGCAGTGGTCTGCGACGACTACTAACTGAGGTACCCTCGAATGGGACTTCGGCTGGCCGCTATTCTATGCGACGAACGCGAGTTAGCACCCATCTCCAATGTTTGTTCTGTCATCCGTCCTGTGAGAGAGCCGATTGTATTGATCTGACACTGTCCAAGATATACGCAGCGTATGCAGCACGGCTGTTGAAACCCATCACCAATTGATGGATTCAACAAGGGCCTCATATTCACTATCGTCGTTTCTTTATATACAGTTGCGTTTCAAAGTCTGTAACGACTGATAACGGCTCCCTTGAATCCATAATATCCCTATTTTCCACAAGAATCCATGGTGGATTTCAGCTACCTGAACAAAGTGGAGCAGCGGGAGAGTCGGTAACACATTACAAGGCCCGGTTTACTGTTCAACGGCTCTGTTGAAATCCTCTTCTTCAGATATATTCTCGCCTGAAACAGCCGGTCGATGAAAGCTACGTATCTAATAGTCGTGTGCTCACTCGCCGCCGACCATTGCATCCGGACGGGTAAGTGAGTATCCCATGGCATACAACAAAAGAGCAATACCCGTTACAATCGGTGTGATGAGCATCGCAGGGAGATAACTCAAGACGCTCAAGAGTTGACCGTGGCTACCAGCGTCTAGACGGAACCAGCTCCAACAGCGCGAACCGACAGTTCGAGGATGTAATTTCTTGACCCACGTCGGCCTCGCAAGGGCGATATTAGTCTCGTCTGAATTGCTATCCATACGTACAGTCTCTTATTGAGCGGTAAAATAATGGCGAGCTATCAGACCCCAATATCCTTGTTCTCTGTATTGACTGCAACCGGGTCAAAATATATCACTTGCTGAGGATTTCAACAGAGCCGCTAACGTCTATATCGACAGTAAGGCCTGTAGAGATAGTGGGATTTGGATCCTCCCCGGACTCTGCGTCTGAATCTTCGCTATCCTCGCCCATAATAATCTCTTTGCTGCATTTGGTTTTGAATCCTTGATCACTTCAGTGCGTCTATGAGAGTAGTTCGGAATGCCGTGTTGAATAGATGCTGAGTCACAGTTAGAGTGGCTCACAGAGCGGTTCTATGTTGGCGATGGCGAACATGAGGACGATTTCACGGAACTGTCGATACCAGCCGAGCGCTCGCACGGCGTCGCCGAGCGAGCGCTTCGTTGTCGAGTACGACGTCTCGGCCATCCAGCGCTGAGAGTAGCCTTTTGCCCGGATAAGCGCGTTGTGTCCAACGGTTAGTGGTTTTGACCCGCGTTGTAAGATGAGCGGGTCGACACCCAGCGCGTAGAACTCGTATTTGGTCAGCCAGTTGTGGAAGGCTTTGTCCGCCGCGACGGACAGCAGGTCGTCCGCGTTCCGGCGGACGACCTGCGGCCCGGTCTTCGTGTCGTGTTTCCACCGGGCAGAGACATGAACGTCAAGGACGGCAAGAGACTCTACATCGGTTAATGTCGTCACTTTCAGCGTCTGAACGGTACTGCCGGATCGCTGGCGGTAGTACGACGAAGCTGAACGCCGGTCGAAGAAGGTGCTGTCGAGTGCTGCGTGGCCAGACTGCGGGTGTTGCTGCGCTGAAACGCGCAGCAACACCCGCCACACCCACATTTTCAGCCGGTCGAACGACTTGTAGATCGTGCTGTAGTCCGGGAGATCGTCCCGATCTAAGCCGAGTGCGTCACGAATCTCGGTCAGATACTTCAGCCGATTCGGCGTTTCACGGTAGCTGTGGCCCTCTTCGAGCCGGAAGCAGTGTAGTACGACGTGCTTCCAGCGGGCGAACCCGCCGCTGGCGGGCTCGCCCGCGTACTTCCCCAACGCTTGTTTGGCTAGGTGCCGACACTGCTTTACGAAGTCGAGGAGATCGATTTCCATACCAAGATCGAATTCCTCGGCTTCATCCTTCTAAACCGGTGATATTGGCTGATTAGACTGCTATTCAACAGAGCAGTTCGGAAAGGTTTGGAAGCTCCAAATCGAAATCAGGGATGTATCGTTCGATTAGCCCCTCCTTTTCCTGCGGGAACATCCCAACAGCCGAGCCGCCTTCAGGGGCGATCAAGTTCTGTATCTCATCGTAGGTGAAATCCAGGTTGACGTCGTAGTTCCACTCCTCCGCGTCGGTCTTGAGGTTCTGAATTTGATCCCATACGAACTCGACGTTGCTGTCTGTGACAGCCTCACCGTAGACTGAACCTCGAATCGCCCAATGGAGTTCGCTCATCAGTAGAGCGATACACCCTCGGCAGCCGTGCCGGGCGAACCGAAGGAATGTGCGGTTGGCGATGAAGCGTGTTCCTCTCCATGCCATCTTGTACGGAGTACCGATGGTCCATAGGACAACCTCCAGACCGAACGCCGCCGACGCGAAGAGGAACTCCTTGACAGCTTCTGGGTTTGGATCAGGAGTTTCGACGACACACGCAGCATTGCAGAGGTTGTTGAAACTCCCAATGAGAGGGAGATAACGGGTATATTCGCTGAGATCCCGTCGTCCCGATTCAATCATAGACTCGTCTATCTTGTCGGTGATGTTGTACTCGTTGAGGATGCGAACTCCAAACTGGAGACGACGGACGACGTCAGACACAGACTCGCTACTATCGACCACTGCATTGAGGGTCTCTCCAGAGATGGCCTTGCGTGCGGAGCACAGTTCGTTGGCACATTGAATGACGGTGTCGTTCCGCTCGGTTTTCGTCTCCGGGAGTGCGTCGAAATAGCTGTCGGCGACATCGTCTACTGTACTCCTCTCTTTCAGGGCGGTTACATCCCCTGAAGCCGCAATCGGCGTAGCTGCCGTCGCTTTAAGGAATGTCCTTCGTTTCATTCACTCACTAAGTCATTTTCCCGGCAGGAGCCGACGACGTGGTTTTCAGTACTCGATAAATTACCGAGCAGGGTTGGCTCAGATCCTCTCATTTGCCTGTTTGTGTCGCGTCCAAAATGTTCCAACTCCGATCTCAACAGGCACAATATCGTCCCGCTGTTGGAGTTCTTCCTCTGCTCGGTCCTGCGGCCACTCGTAAACCGTCATGACTTCTTGAGTCGCAACAGGGCCGTGCTCGGTAACGAATCCGGAGAGGGGTTGCGGCTCCTCACTATCGATTCCTGATTGGTCGAAAATATCGACGATGTCGTCGTAATGCAGATAGCCCGATTGAGTGACTTCCTCTCCGTCGACGTGGAATTTGGTGAAGGGCGGATTGAGATCACGTTTAGTCTGACGAGGCTCTACTTTGTCCCAAGCTTCCTCCAATTGGTTGGTATCGAGCCCCGCGTTCTCCGCTAATTCGAAAAGGATCTCCTTATCCTCGATGTTTGTCCCTTCGACCATGGTGGCCGTCCGAAGCCGTCGAAGGTATCGTTGGGCGGCGTTTGGCCCTTGGTGCATCGCTGCCAGGTAAGCGCGGTTTGCGAGTTCGGTTGATTCCGGGGGATTCTCCTCCCACACGGAGGTATCTATAGGCATCTTGTGACGAAGACGGTCTCTTTCCCACTTCGATGCCATCTCTTTGGGGTCGACGAATTCGCGGACGGGGACAAGATGATAGTCGGTATCGACTTCGTGTCCGTACCGCTCTTTGATTTTGAGTATTATGGGATACAGCCCCCACCCCACGTTGTCCCATGGGTCTGAGTATTGCACAACCTTCGGTTCTTGTTCTTCTTCATCGTCGTCATCATCCTCGTCTTCCGACTCCTCTTGTTCCAGTTCTTCGTCCGGAGTCTCGGGATCCTGTGACTTCTCGGGCTCTGAAGAATCGGGGTCCTCTCCTGCCTCATCGGGGGAGTCGCCACCTACCTCCACACCTTCGGGGATTCCGATGATGCCACCGCCTCCACCTCCACCCCCACTGCTTCCATTACCGTCTGTTCCGGACGGTGTGGTCTCCGTTGGCTGGGGGGCAGAATCTTCAGAGGGTGCTTCCTCTGACGGCGATTCATCGGTGTACTCGTCAACCCCTGTCTGGTCGGGATCGACGTCTGGCGCTTCGTCACCGGAGGCACTACCACTGTCATCGTCCTCGGGGTCAATGTACAGGTCGTCTGTCGTCCCGTCACCCATTGATAACCACCTCAGAGTCCGGAAGGTAGTCTCCAATTCGCGACTGCTCGTCGGTGCGCTCCGTCTCTAGCGCTTGTTTGATTTCGTAAATCCACATGGCTAACCTCTGTTGTGAATACCCGTCCGTCGTCAGACCGCAATCCTGCTTCCAGTACCACCCAGCAGCCTCATCAACAACCTCCGGCAGCACTTCGACCTGTCTCGGTGACCCTCGACCGATGACCAAAACTCCCTCAGGGTTCAGGGTGGTAGCCGCCTGATGTATCCGATCTCGGAATTCGTAGTTGCTGGGTGTCTGGACGCCGTACATGGCGAACCGATCGATACCCAGTCGGGCGAAGGTCTCACGAGCCTCCTTGAAATGGGGTTGAGAAAGCCCTTTAGCCAAAGGTATGAGTTCGTGGGATAGTCCCATCTCCTCGGCCGTCTGGTAGAGCCATTCGAATCGATCGAGGTACTTTCTCACGTTCTCTAACTGATGTTCTGGCTCCATCTGATGGTAGACCCATAACCAGTCCGGGATGATTCGCGCCTCACGCGTGATTTCGGCATAGAGGTCTATTTCCGCCCATCGCCCTCTGTCCGTGACTGTTGGGTCGGGTTCCGTGCCCACGATTGTGAGTTTGTGGTGGGGCTGGAGGATGTTATCGAATCCTCCGTGATTTCTCAGAACGCTCTCGGCTTCGCTGAGTGTCACCATCACGTGTTCAATCGTTGGATCCGCCTCCAGTAGATCGAGAAACTTCCCGCTGGGCTCGAGGCGGAGAATCGCCTGAAGTTGGGAGTACTGCGCAATCAAGGAGGCTAACAGGGTTTGCTGACCTCTATGCGAATCTCTCTGTATGGAGTGCGAATTCATTGGCGATGGTGCGGGTCGTTCACTTGGCACCTACCGCCATTCTACGAATTCTGTATATAAAACTTTGTTGGAGAATTTTCAAACAGGTGGGCCAGATAGGACACAAATCGTCTATGTTCTAGGCGGGCCGAAACTATATGGTGGCGATAGGCGGTCAATATCGGAGAGATTTAACACGGAGGTGGCTGACTATGAACTATGAGTGATAGGGTTCATTTCATACCAGTCGGATTCGATTTTGACCGCCTTATTCGTCCAATATCAAAGGGTGAGATGGAGGCTGACCGTGTCGTCCTCCTCACCCACAAAGGCGAGCCCGACGATGACCCGACAGACCGGGCAGCGCAGCTTGCAAAGAATATGACCGGGAAACTGGAGCGTACATTCGAGCTGATCGACATCGAGGTCCAAATTGAGGCAGTCAATCTTGAAGAGATGTACGAGTACGAGACGCTCTATCCCAAAGCGCATGACTACATTCTGGAGGAAATCAAGAGGGGGAACGAAGTCTACGTCAATATCTCCTCCATGCCGCGGACGGTGTCGTTCGCGTTTGCGACAGCTGCTGACTCACTGATAGCTGAGAAACAAGAGGAGTTCGAGGACATCCGAGATCGCGTACACACGTACTACGTGGCCCCCAAGGAGTATCTGGTCTTGGAAATGCTTGATGTGTTGGAAGATGCGGCCGAGGCCTTTGATGAACTGAAGGAGTACGAAGACCTTCGGGTACATCAGCACTATGAGGCGATTACCGACATACTAGATCGGGTCGATGAAAGTGGCGTGACAGAGGGTACGCGGGAAGATTTAGATGGTGACGGGCATATGTTCGTTGAGTTTCCGTCATCCCCTGGTAGCAACGTGAAAGAGTTCGAGGAGCATGTTCTTCGATTTCTCAAGGGGAAGGGTACGTTCGAATCGACCTCAGAACTTGCGGAGGCGATGGCCGAGGAGAATGGCGAAGAATATGGCGAATCATTCAGAAGTCGAGTTCAGTACAATGTGTCTAACCTAGATACAAAGGGGTACGTCACCCGAAGGGATAGCGGAAATAGACACGAGACGGAACTATCGACAATGGGGCGTATGTGGGTAGAAACGCACTAATCTTACTTTTCGGCTCTGCTGAAATCGTCACTAGTGGACAGAAATCGCGTGCTGGATATAGAGGACGGGGTCAGACAGGAGTTTTCCAGCGGGTCACTGGACATTGCCCACGTAGTCGGTGAACAGGTACACGACTGAAGCGGTTGCAGCTAATATGAGTACAAGCTCTCGGCGTGGGAGCTCAGATAATTGTTGTTCGGTCCCGAGATGGACTTCGACCCGGGTGATACGTTGGTAATGGGGTAGCTTGCTTATCGAACAGGCCGCCGCATTCTCCCTTCAGCTTCAAGTTCAGCGAGCAGTTCCCGCAGGTCAGCCGCTTTGTCATCGGGAAGATGACGAACGGTTGACCCTAGCGTCCCTGAGATGTCCTTCACACGTCCGTACCGGTCGTCGCCCGGTCCGAGTACTGCGTACTCCTCGAACTGCAGCCCCTTTAGGTCGTAGTCCTTGGTTCCAACAGAGTCCAGCAGCCGGATGCCGTCAGTTCCGTACCGACCTACGGTGATCAGTTCCGAATCAGGGCTTCGGATCGTTCCGATTCCACCGTAGCGGGAGGCATCTCTTACGGCGTTGAACGCTGTGGTTGAGGCGCTACCGTCGTGGTCGTCTTTGTTGAAGGAGTGGCCTGTGCTGTAGTCGACAACCAAAAGCCCGGTTGCGTTGTACCGCCCCTGGGATTCGCTGGGTACCGCCTTGTTCTCGCAGGCAATTGCAACCGCCTCGGAGTGGGGAGTAGGTCCCATATCTGCTATGTGAGGGGCCAAGTAGAAAAAACCCAAGGGTAAAATTGGTTTTGGCCTATGTCTAGATTCTATTCGGACCTTGGCTAATGTTCGCTGGATATTTGGCCAATGGACGCTTGGTATCTGTATGAGCACTTCCGAGGAGACGCCCCTATGGCGGCGAATTAGGGATATCGTCTCATCCAACCGACTATTCAAATTCAATATCGCATACCATGACGTTGACCGAGAAGCCTACGCTGACCGACTGTTCGAGGACGGTGTCGTCACGATCTCGGATTGGGCGCTTGCCACTAACGGTGGTGTTGAGCTCGCTACAGACGGTAGTGTCCTGACCCCCGAAACCGTACACGAGCCTTATGGAAATACGCTCAAGGGGCAAATCCAGTGGGATATAATTCGGGACATCATGCATGAGGAGATATATCCCGATGAAGACACGAAAATTAAGGCAGGAAAAGCTATTGGGAGCATCCGAACGTTCGTTGAAGGAGTTGACCCCGGTGATGTTCTCTTAGTGAATCTCCCTAGTGGAATCGCTCCGTGCGTGGTTGAGGGTCCGACTGTATATGATCGGTCCACAGAGTACAGTGACATTGCACCAAATCACATTATGTACCGGGAAGTTCAGTGGGCCTCAGATGGCGAGCGTCCGCTCACTGTCTCAGCAGACCTCCTTCCACCAGGGTTCGGGACCGCCCGTCACACGATCGAACAAGTGTCCGATCCATCGCCGATGGTGGAACTCCTACGTGTCGTTGAATGGATTGGTGACTCGATAGGTCAAGAGGAGCGGTGAGTACGACGACTTCACTAATCTTCCAGCATAGAAACAACTGGTTCGACGGGGCCGAACAGGGGGCGAAGGGAGGAACAAGTGTTCCAATTCATAAGTCGAGTGTCATAGATTCCGGGGAAGACGAGTAGTCTTTCGTGCACTAGCCACCCGCTGGGAGACATGCGCTCTATATTCAGCACGGACGCCCAGAACGATCACCGGCTGAGGATTTTAATGGAGCCATTTTCTCCTGATAATAGGTATATACGATGAGAGTGCCTAACGAGGTTGTTGAGAATTTCTGCGTAGCAAAGGTTGTGGCTGCGCGCGCAGCGTAGCGAGCACGGAGCGGAGGGTGGGGAGGTGGGGTCTGGGTCGGTCCGGCACGTAGCAAAAAAGAAGGCCGCGCACGCTGGCTACGCTTCCCACCACCGACCGCGCTCGGGGAAGTGGACCGTGGTCCAGCCGGTTAGAGCCACCGAGACGCGCCCATTGTACCAGTTCTTCGCCGCTCCGTGAATCCGCACGCGCTCGCCCTCTTCGATCCAGGGTTGGTCACTCGCAACCCATGACGTCACCTTCGTTTTCCCACTGTCGTCCGCGATTAGCCCGACTTGCGCGATGGCCGGCGAGTCCGCATCCCAGAGCACCTCGACTCGGCCCTCGATGCTCACCTCTTTGCGATTGACGTCCTCGAGCATCCCGATGGGGACCACCTGTCCCGGCGCCGTCTGCAACTCCTCGAACACCCCAATGACTGCACTCATCATGTCTTTCCCACCGACTACGGCTTCACCCAGCCGCCGACCAATCGCTGCTCGCGACCAGCCATCCAGCTTTTCGGCCAGCCGCATCGACTGCTTGTTCACCGCCGCTAACTGCTCCTGCGTGAGTTCTGCACGAGGATCGCCTCGCTCCGGGTCAGCCATCGGATTCACGCTCGCCGCCCGCTTCTGGAACTCTGCACGCCGCTCAGCGCTCCGCTTCGCTGCGATATCTCGCGTCCGCTTCTCCCGACCTTCTTGCGTCCCCAGCTCCGCCTGGGCACTGATGCGCTCCAGTTCAGCCTCTCGCGCCCGAATGCGCTCTTCTTGTTCGAGAGTCGCACCGTAGATCCGCTCTTCACTGGTGTCGACCATCCCGTCCGGGTGATTTGCATCGACCTTTGCCTGTACCTCCATCTGCACCGTTGCCTGGAACTCCGGCGTCTCATCGACGACCTCGAAGCCGTCTTCATCGACTGCCGCTTCGTCTGATTTTTCGAATGCCTGTTCATCGACCGAAACTACTTCACTGGGAACGTTCTTACTTGACATTGGAATTCTCCACAATTCCGAAGGCGCTCACTCGGCGTCTTCTTCCGACACCACGACTCTCCAGCCGTGGCTGTCCACAACGACCAACTCAACCATCTGCGCGCTCTCGCTCGCGCCTTCGTGAGCGCCCCCTGGGGCGCGAGCGAGAGCGCCAAAGGAAGGTCACCCAACCAGCACCGCGCGCCGACCCGCCCGGAGCAAGCGTCCAGCGGGATATGCCCGCTCGTGTCCGGCCCGATGCGCGGGACCGTGTCCAGGGCGACTGTCGTCGAGAACGCGCGCCGCCGTGTGGCGCGCGACAGCGCAGGCGGCACAAAGCGCTGGAACGCGAAAGCCCGCAAGGGGCGCAACCGACGGGGATACCCGCTGGCGTCGAGACCAGATTCATTTTAGCCCGGAACGGGCGCTCGCGGTGCGGAGAGCGCCCGCACGCCCGGAATGGTCGGTCGCGAGCGATGCGGAGGGCGGAAGCGGCGAGCGGGGCGTGCCGTAACAAAGAACCTGTTCAACCGGGCTCGACGCTCAGTGACACAGCCGCTCTCCTGGTGGACTCAGAAAGGGCGAGGTCGTCTCGGTCACCGGGAGACTCCGTCTCCCGAGCACACGGCGCGAAGCGCCGTGAACGTCCCCCGACCCCGCAAGCACCACAGGCACGAGGAGCGCAGCGTGGGTCGCGGGATGCCGAGCGGCCGAGGGCTTTCACTCTGTACGTTCCCGTCTCGACTGAGTCAGCCGAGTGTTGCAAAATACCGAAGTCATTTATATATCAGTTCGCTCGTATGCAACAGCATGCTCACAGAAGGCGAGGTTCGCGCCCTTACAGCCCTCCACGGTGAGCAGACGGTCTCTGAACTTGCAACGAATCTCGATCGGAGTCTCAGCTACACTTCCGAACTCGTCGAGCGGCTCGAAACGGCTGGCCTCGTCGAGACACGTCGACAGGGGAAAACAAAGCGGATTCGACTGTCGGACGCAAAGGCACTCGAGTTACTCACGGACCTCACCCAGCAGTATTCACACATCGACTGGCCGGAGCTGTTGTCAGGGGCTGCCCTCCGTGTCTGCTACTTCCTCGATACCCCGCGGACCGCGACCGAACTCGCAGGCTGCGCTGACGTCCACCGAAGTACCGTCCACCGTATGCTTGCCCCGCTTCAACATCGCGGAATCGTCTACCAAACTGACGACGGGGCGTACGCACTGAATGGCGGCTTCGAGCCGCTGAGCGTATTCGCCCGCGAGCTTGCCCATCACCTCCACCGCCAGACTGTTGAAGCACAGACCGACACGTACACCATTCTGTGGGAGTCCCTCGACGAGTTCCTTGTCCAGACGCCGACTGAACCCACTGAGGAACACTTCATTCCGACAGGGCCAGACCAGTTTCAGCGATACGGCCTCCCGCTGTTGGCACGTGACCGCAGACACTACCTCTATTCGGAGACGGCGGGCGACCTCTCCCCAGAGATGTTGTGCTGCCACATGCTCGTGATCGATTCGGGTGCACGAACGCAGTCATACTGCCTGCTCCTGCTCAGTCACGCCGACATCGACCGGGACGAGCTCCGAGCCCAAGCCACCAAGTACGGCGTCGACGACGTCGTCGACGACCTCTACACGTATCTCGACACCAGCGGTGACCAGCGGACGTCGCAACTCCCCGAGTGGGAGGACTTCCAGGAACTGGCTGACGAGTACGAGGTGACGCTATGAGGGCGCGATTCGACAGGGCATACATTCGCTCAGAACTCGAACGCATCGGCCAGCAGCTGGACAATCCACTCACCGTCTTCTTGATTGGCGGTGGGTCGATGGCGTTTCGCGGACTCAAGGAAACGACCAAAGATATCGACCTCATCGTCTCCTCCGGCGACGATCTGAGTCAGCTCCAGGCAGTGCTCCTCGAGTTGGGGTACGATATCGTCCGGGAACCGGACGAAGAGTACGAAGAGCTCGGTGCCCAGCGAATCCTCGAGAACGATGATGGGTGTCGCATCGACGTTTTCAACCAGCAGGTGATCGGCAAGCTGATTCTGTCTCCAGGAATCCGTAAGCGGAGCGAACGCTATCTCGATCCTGGGAATCTCGTGGTCGAACTCGTGAGTCCAGAAGATATCTTCCTGTTCAAAGCGGTTGCCGGTCGGGTGGGCGACATCGAGGATATGTTCTCGCTGATGCAGACCGGCCTCGAGTTCGACGTCGTCGAAGCCGAACTCGACACGCAGGTCGAACTATTGGATCAAGAATTGTTCGTGACGTACGTCAACGAAGCGTTGACCGATCTCACCGAGCAACACAACGTGACGACACCGTTGCACGACCCTGTCGCGGAGATCACCGAGCGGGTCTACGAGGAACTGGAGGTGTTGCACGCGCTTGACGAACCGAAATCGGTGACTGACCTGCACCAGGAACTTGACTGGTCTGTAGCGGACGTACAGGAGATTCTGCGACGTCTGGAACAGAAGGACGCCGTCGCGGTAACAGATGGGCGTGTAGAACGTCGCTCAACGACGATCTGACCATAAGGGGGAGGAAGTGAGGCTGTGACTACGCTGTGAGCAAGTCTACACAGCTCTGTTGAAACCTTCAGACCTTGGCAGGAAGGGCGTGACACATACAGGGCATGAGTTCAGCACCGTGAGTGCGTTCTATTCATGCGAATATCACTAAATAATCCGGTCGAATTTTGTTTCCCTTGCACCGTCTACAGAAGCTCAATCGCTGCTAGCAGCGCTTACACCGTCAGGCTCCGAAATACGGAGTAGCCCCGATACACCGAGTACATCCTCAATAATTTCATACACAATATCGATGTGCTCTCTGTTGCTAAGATCCGAATCCACAGCAACGAGAGTAGAGACAGAGTGCTGGCGAGATATCTCGACAGCATCGACGAGTATCTCGCAATCATGGCCAATGTCGAGGTCTCTCCGGAACCGACGTAACAACTGGTCGTTGCTCTGCTGCGGGAAACACCGGTCAATCAATTCATCTGGTAACTGAACCTGATACAGCTCAATATCCTGAAGGCAGCGACGCAGGGTAGCCAACTGCTCCCGCTTATCCATATTGTACCAACTCATCTGGATATCCTCCCGGAAATGACTCCGGTCGTTCGGACTGACGTGAATATCCCGGTCACGTGGATCGTAATCGAAAATCTCGTTATCAGAATCTCGGAGGTAGGCGACCACGTCATCGTAGAGGTTGTACCGACGGTCACAGAGCGCATCGAATTCGCCGTTGGCCTTCCCACCAATCACGGTATAGAACGACTCACCATCAATGAGTCGCTGACAGCCGCGATCCTCCTCGAGGTCGCTCGGAAGTTGTGAATAGACGTAATTCACCATCACCGATGTATCCAGGTTGAGTCGGGCAGCTTCGCTCATTCAGAACCCTCCAGAACCTCTCGTGCCATCTCGTGCAGATGCGCCATCTGTTCTCCGTCAACTCGCTGGGAGTGATGGCCAGCTCGCGGGTACAAATCCGCATCAGCACATCGCTCACTCAGTCGATTCCGTCGCGAGAGTAGGTCTTCGTGGAAACTCGTAAACCGGTCTGCGTGCTCCTCAACCAAGTGGTGTCGATTCGGACCCTCTGCAGTTTGCGTCGAGATGTACAACGCCGGATACCGCCAGACATCATAGTAGAAGTACGGAGCGAGATCCTGTAACACAGTTTCTTGCTCGCTTGATATTGACTCGAGGGTCGTGAGCTGCGCAAACACCTGCTCAATAACATCTGTTCCACGAGTGACTAAGTCCACTATCTCGGACAGATCGTCGATTTCCGCAAGCTCGAGATGGAGGTCAGAGATGAGCAATCGGAACTCTTGCTCGTCTGATTCAGACAGCAACCCTCCCTGTGAGCCTCCGCCGAAATCCGACAGCGAATGGTTCGTTGTTTCCTGTTCAATCGTCTCATCCAGGGTTTCGAGGTACTCCCGGATGTCCGTAGACGTGAGATAGAGATCGGTGTACTCCTCGGGAGCGCATTCCTGGTAGAAGTCGCGGAGAAAGTCGAATTTCCCGGTATACCAAACTTCCCGCAGGTCGTAATCGTCGAAAAAAACCTCGGATGCGAAGTAGTCCCGATACTGTTGCACTTCCTCGGTTTCACCGTGATCGCGTCGAACCCCACCTGTGTTGGTGGTCATCCGTCCCGGGGCGTTGTCGGGCTCGCCGGCAACCTTCGTGTAGGCGCCAGCAAGGTACCAGCTATAGGTGACCGGGAGGTCGAACTCCTTAATCGCGAAGTAGCACAGCTTCTCTTGCTCCGTTCGCGTAATGTTTCGACCAGGATCGTCGAACACGTCCTCTACTGCGAGCTCAATACCGCGTAGAAGCGCGTCTGCATAGGGTTCCTCCTCACTATAGGGGTTGTTCGTGCCTGGTGTGGGAGGAGTCATGATTAGGATATTCCCGCTATGGTGCCGATAGGTTTTGTGATACTGCTTCGGCAGTTTGACACCTGCCGGTGAGTGCTGTTCTCACTATCGTATTCCACAGGGATGGTCAAAGATGGTGGCCTCGGACTGAAAGTGAAGTTCGACAGGCATCTTTTGTCTCTACCGATTTGAACAGCCCTATCACGACCTTCGTCGTTGACCGCTTCGCGCCCTGATTCAGAACGGCCCAACAAATTATCCGCGACTGAGTATTTCAACAGAGCCCTCTTCATCCCTTTCCGACCGACTACGACTCTGTATCAAGGCTCACTAACGAGATGGTCGCCTAGGTCCCGCGTCCAGTACGTCGCGGGCCCCCCGGGGCTACATCTCGCACACAGCTGTAGTGGGCCTTCCAGGTGGCCGAGTTCGATACGGAGCCGTGTGAGGGCTGCAAGCGCATCGACGACGAGGCCACAGCTATCGCAGGCGTGGTGGTCACGATCGTCGGGATCGGGATTCGACTGGATCGCGCAGTCGACGCAGATCGGGTGTGTGACTCGTTCGTCTTTTCCCCAGGTGTGCGCCTCGCCGACCTCGGCGCCGGGCGGGGCGTCGCAGAAGGCACAGCCAGCAAGCGTCTGTTGCATCACTGTCCTCCTTCGCCGGCGTCGCGAGCGGCGGTCCAGCCTCGATGGAAGACCGCCAGTTGGAGAATCGAGTCGAATGCTTCGTCGCTTGGCTCGTGGACGAGAACGCGTTCGTTGGGGATGGGAGTGACGACGATGAACTGTGTCCGCTTCACGCCCGCCACACTCGTCGAGACGAACTCGGCACCGACCTCTTCGTGAGTGAGTTCGACGAGTGCGCACTCGACAAATGAGACGACCCCAGTTGGACTTCTGCCGTGAGGGAGCGTCAGTTCGAGAGCTGCCCACGGTTCTTCGCTCGGGTGCTCAGTATACTCGCCATTGAATCGTGATCGGTGTTGCTCGTGTTCGGAAGACATGGTTGTTGAGTGGGTGCCTATGATAGCTGCCTCGCCCCTCTCGGGGGCGACAAACTCCACCGCGGATCGCATCGTCAGCCAATGAGTGAATCCTGATATATCGGTTAAAGACACTCGTCGTTTGATGGCCCCTCTGCCGGAGAGAGCCAGCGGCGTTTGCACCTGTGTACCCTAGCCTTCCTTTGGATGGTTTTGGAGGTGCAGAGTGAACTGAAACAGGCTTAGATTTGGTAAGAGTTCCGTCGGGCTGTTCTCAGTCGTTACTAATGTCCTCGACGAGTTCAAAGATCGGTAATTGGATAGAATTGTGTTCGACGGGGTAGTGAAAACCTCGAAATCCACTGTCTGAGGGTAACGTGGTAGTTGATATTGATAAACCGTTGCTGACAATGAGCGTTCGAAACAGTGTCGATATTCGTGTATTCTCCTCCGATTTTAACCAAAATCAGTAGTTCAGGGTCTAAAAACTGCGCGACGGAGGTCTCTAATGTCACCAGTTGAGCTATCTGGATTGACTCTAATTTAATGTGGGAATTCGGACACAGTCCGATATAGATACCGTCCGTAAGTATATCTCCAAGAGAAGAAATCCATGTTCGCGACCTATAGTTTCTTTCCGGTGATCTCTTTGTTCTTCGAATCTCCTGATGTGAACGGTGAATTGCCAGTGTGACTTCGACCGATGTTTTGACCAGTTGAACCCAGACTCAGGTATCCATTCACTTTGCCGAGGATTTGTTTCGCGGTCACGGAAACTAGCCTCACTCTTACATCGGCCGCTTTCTTTGCCTGTTCAACTAGGTCTATTCTGTAATTTCCTTTGTCGGCATGAGCAACGGTGAAATTATTACTATCTACTTTTGCCCTAACAGTTTCTCCTTCCTGAAGGGTGGGGTAATCGATTAGCTCTGCCCGTACTGGGGGACCTACATCAAGGACTCTAAGTCGAGATTTTAATTCTCCAACTAAGCTTGGTGGTGAGAACTGGACCGGGACACCATCGATAGTAACTTGCGATGTCCCACGATCGACACGACAGTCAATTATCTCTCCGACATCTGGTAGTCCGTGATACTCAGTAATCTGTCCGATGAACGGAAGGCCTCCTTCAACGATTTCTAGAGATACTTTCCCATTGATTTCAGATTGTGATTCCAGTTCAATTGGAACGCCGTCAATAATCACGAAATCCTGTCCCTGACGCATTGTTACCATTTTGGAGGTCCCTACGTCAGGAAGACCGTGGTATTCGGTGATTCGGCCAGCACGCGGCACCTCACCGCCAGTCACTTCGATTGTTGCTTCTCCCGTGACCTCCGATTTAGACACTAATTGGATTGGGATTCCATCGAGAAATACAGTCTTTTGGCTACGTTCTACCGGAAGCCGATGGTAAGTGCCTACCTCCGGCACATTCTGGTACTCGGTAACTTTTCCAGTAACAGAATCTTCTACTTCCGTAAGCTCAACCGTCGCTGTTGTGGAAGCAGCTGACGGTTCATTCAAAGCTACGGATTCTACTCCGATAGCCTCATCCCATGAAGGAATGGCCTCACTTATCCCTCGGTTGACCATCATTTCGTATCGATCACCGATTTGAAGCTGGCACACCGTTTCCTCCAGATCACATTCGGTACCTTGGGTTGAATATCCAGTCACACGAGCGACTCCAGGGCCACCCGCTGTAGGTTCCCTGTCCAGCCTGCACCCAAATGGTGCAAGATTATCGTCAATAAACTCAGCAATCGAAGATCCACGTGTAAGTTGAACATCAACGCGGTCGTTGACATTAACACCTGGGTCAAGTATTGATACCACATCTGCATAGGCAGTTGAGTTAGAAATCTGAAAAATCTGAACCTGTAAGGCAGCACCTAGATTGCGATGAGATATGGGGTAAACGCAGTTGATATTGGCTGCTGCAGAGACGTCTGCAACAAGCGTATCCCTTGATGTGATGGTGTCGATTGTTACAGAGAGTTCATCGCCAGGGAGAACCAAACGCTGTCCCTGGGGTGAAACTTTCTCTGCTCGGATTTTCCCGTTCGATATGGTCGTGACCTCCGCGATGAAAGAATTAGTGAGAGCGCCGTCCTCGTGATGCGTTACAGAAATGGTTTTAGCTTCAGGCCAACGTGACGCATTCACTTTGACTTGCCCTTTCGAAATCTGAATGGGTTCTGCTAGAAATAGATTGCCGACATCGAGGAATTCAGATCCTGTCATACCCTGCTCACTCCAACTCGTCACAGTGTAAAAAGAGTCGCCCCGACGAAATATTGGCACCTCGTGTGTCACGGAGAGACTAGCCAGCGCCTTGCGGGAAGGACTGCATGATCAATTTCGTCCCCTGATTTTATACACTGAGAACTTCAATACAGGCTTCGTCAGTCCTAACTCCTGATGATTCCCCCAGAAGGATTAGAATTCTTCCCCCGTAGAGCCGTCTTTATCCAATTGGTCATACATCTCATCCGGGAATGGAAGGCTCCCCCAGATCGAGTAGGGGCACTGCTCCTGACCGATGCAGTACCGCTGTATATCGTCGTTGTCGCAGTTCATCGGAAGCGGGGTGTCGCCCCAAATCGTATTCGAGAACTCGTAGCGAATCTGGTAATCGGTGACCTGCTCGTCGTACCAAGGCCATCGCGAGAAGACGTCCTTGAGGTCTGTGACAATCGTTTCGAGTTCACTATCCTGGTACTGGGGAAGCCACATCACCATCCGGGCGAAGTTGTACAGGTCCTTTCGGACTGGCTTTTTCTCGTGGAGGCGTTCGGCCATATTCGCCATACAGGGGAGTTCGAATAGGTCTTCGATTGCCTCGACGTCGAGGGGCTGGACGCCACGCGAAGACTCCTGAATCCGGTAGTGGTTCGTATTTCCGTGCTGTCGGATAGTGAGATTCCGGTGATCGCGTTGAGATGCAAGGAGATTCCCGAGACTTCGAGGACTTGAGATGCGATTACACACGTCTCGCTTCCAGCCCGCTTCTGGATCGTACGCCTCCACTGCTTCAAACAGCTCCTTCGCCGAGTGGAACTCCCCTAGTGAGACGACCTCGTCTGGAGCGTCTCGAATCGCGTCCCGGAGCACACGGATGGTCCGTTCACCGGGGTTCCAATCTCTCCAGATTCGTTCGTGGTGTCCCGTCTCGATGAAGCGATCGATACGCTCTGTGATGGCCGACTCATTCGTCGTTAGCCACGTCAGCTGGTCTTCAGAGAGGTTCTCCTCCTGGACCCGCAGGAGCTTCTTGAACGCACGTCTGGCGTACTCGCGATACTTCGTGTCGAAATCACCGACGGGCACATAGAGGCAGTTGTTCTTGACGCGAGTGAGCAGTTCCCCGGCTTCTCCGGTCTCAGTATCGGCGTGAACGAGGCACTTCCTCGATGCTGCGGCCATCGGGATTTCGAGATACAATCCGTCACCGAACTCGGGCATCTCTTTGATCCCCGTACAAACGCGACCGGGGTGTGGTCCGTCCTCTCCAGGGTCTTTCGCGTACAGCACCTCTGCGATATCCTGTTGGAGACTCCCGTCACCGAATTCTCGAAGGAGAGAGGCGAGATTGTTGACGTAGAGCTCGCGAATATCGTAGAGGACCTGCACCGTTCGCGGTGGGGCGTGCTCGAACTTCGGGTGCGCCTTGACGCAGACTGCGCTCAACGTCGCGAGAACGGCGAGTGTTCCAGGTTCGTCGACGAAGGGTTCCTCTGCGGCGTTGGCCCTGACGTCTTCTTTGAACGCCGCCGTCCCGAATCGCTCGAGATCGTTCAACAAATCTTCCGGTTGGTCTTCATCGTCGACGATATAGCGGTTGTAGCCGCGCGTGAACAGCTGATTGATGCGTGCCGTGCCGTATTCGAGTGGGAGCGTCGCAACGCGATAGGCGGTACTCTCGTCCTCGACAGGCGTCGACCGGGTCATCGCTTGAGCACCTCCGGTGTCGCAGACTGAACGTCGAAGGTCGGACTCTCAATTGGCGTGACGATGCTACAGACATCAGCGTGCAACGAGTACGGGAGTCGGGCGACTCGACGACGGTCGGCGGTAACCACTGGGTCGATGGGGATCTCGTAGGTATCCTGCAGAAGGTCGTTCAGCACTTCTCGACTCTTGGCATCGTACCGATGATCGGGGTCTGTATCGAGGAGGTAGACGTGAACGCCCTGACCGCTGTACACCACCATCGTCTCTTCGGCGTTGAAGTCGTCCTCGAAAATATCTCGCACCTCGAAGCCGTACTCGATGGCCCGTTCGATATCCTCAAAGGCATACGGATACCCCTCGGGAGCGGCGTCGAGGATTCCTGCGGCGTTGAGGAGCGCATCGTCGTCCCGGTCGGCGACGCCCTCCAAGACCGTTTCCGCTGCTCGGTTCCTGGCGATATCTTTCGCGTCGATGTCGACGAGGAGGACCCACGGCCGTTCCCAGTGATCAAGGGCGTAATAGACTGCATCAGGACACGGGTCTGGTTTGTCAAGCAGGTCGGGATCTGCGAGCGCAAAGTTACTCCGACCGAGTGGATCATTCCGTGCTGGATGCCGGATGAACTCGAGGATGTCGTCGAACTCCTGAAACGCTGCAGTGGTCTGCTCACCAGCGGTGTTCGTCTGCCACGTATCTCGCCGAATGAAGTCCTTGTCTGGGATTCCGTCTTTCCGTACCGGGTGGGGTTCCCGAAACGCGAGTGCGTACTGTTTCGGCCCCTTCGCTGTGATGAACGACGGAAGTTCGTCACGGTATGAGGGAAACTCCTCGGTGTAGTACCGGTAGATCTCTTCGCGAGTCGCTTGTCGCCAACTCATGAATTGAACTCCTGGTCGAGTTTATTGAAGCTCCGAATCGTCGTCAGCCCAGCTGCATCGAACGATTCAACGGCCTCTCGAATGTCCGAGAACGACCGGGCTGCACGCCCATTCACACTGCTCTCAATTCGATCAGCCTCAGAGAGACAGTCCAGCACTTCGACGGCTGTCTCGCGTCTGTTGAACGCCCAGACAGCGTTCGCATCCACCGCACTCTGCTTGTCGTAGTCGTCGACCGGCGCGTGTTTGTTATTACTCGCGAGTTCAGCTTCACCGACCCACACGAGATCCCCGTCAGCATCGAGACCGACAACATCGAACACCGTCTCCTGATCGTACTCATAGTAGGATTCGACCTTTGCGACGTCGTCGCGGGAGTCTAACCACAGTTCGAGCAGCTTCACACCAACCTTGTGCGGCGTCTTCTCGCCGACATCTCCCTGACCAGGGCCGACCTTGAGCTTCTGACCGAGGAGTTCTCGCCCTGCCGGGAGTACGGTGTAGTACTTCCGACCGCACGCTCGTCCTTCCTCCAGCAGGTCTTGCTCGACGAGCCGGTGCACGTCCAGGTCGTCAAAGTCGTTCTTGAACGCACTCATTGAATCCAAGAGTCCATGATTCGGTGCGTCACGATTCATTACGTCGAGGATGCGGGTCAGGAAGCGGATGTCGTCGTGAGTAAGCCCGCGCCGTCGAAGCTCGTCATCTGGGACGGTTACTCCACCAGCCTGTACTGGTGACAATCCGTTCTCGTTGACAGCTGTCTCCTCTTCTTCACCGACTAGCTCTTCTGACTCAGGATCTCCAAAGAGCGGGTTGGTGGTGTCCCTGTCTTCCCCTTCGTTTCCTTCGTTTTCTTCGTCGGCTGCTGAATCACTGGTTGCCTGTCCGATGAACGACGACTGTGTCGTGTCCACAGAGCTAGCCGATTCTGTGGATGTCGACTGTTCATCCGTCGGTCTGCTTCCCCATCCCTCGTTCTCTCCGGCCGCTGATTCGCTAGTGGTCTCAGCAAGCCCGTACTGGGTCTGTGTACGCTCGGACAGTCGGGGGAGGGCCACGGTCTCGAAGTGGTCCTCCTGTTCGACAGAGAGCGGCTCGTCGCTTTCTGGATGCCCCGACGCTATCGGGAGGGGCTTCACCGAGAACGGGGCTGGACCCGTCTCCCCGAATGACGGGCTCGGGAGTTGTGCGATCCATTCCCCGCTGGGGAGCGTGTTGATCCGATTCCGAAGGTCAGTCGGACTCAAGTCTTCGTGGGCCAGTGACTCGGCGAGGTCGCGCTCGATGGAGATGTTCCCGATGAGCTTCGTCTTGATGTTGTTGAGGACCTCGTTGTAGGCGCGCTCGCTTCGATTCCTGACTTGCTCGGGAAACTGCATCACCAGTCCCATGCTCAGGCCAAAGGACCGACCTTGGGGAAGCAGCTGCTCGGAAACGAGTTTCGTTGAGGCGACGGGAGCTGCCTCCTCGATGATGAGGTTGGTGAGGTTCTCGTAGTCTGTCTTCCCATCACGTCGACGCACCTGCACCGCGTCCCAGAGGTTACTCAACAGGAGAAGTGTGATTGCTCGCTGTGCCTCCGGACGGAGATCACCCAGGTCGAACAGGATCGTGGCATCTTCGTCGAGGAACTCGCGGAAGTCGAATCGGTTGTCGGTGTATTCGCCGTCATCGCCCTGTTCCGGAACGTGGCTAAAGATACGCCGCAGGTGCGCGTCTTCTCTGAGTTTGTCGAGACGGTTTCCGACGGCGTCCATCGACACCTGGAATCGACGGTCATCCTTCTCGAAGTGGCGCGTCAGCGACTCCTCGACATTTTGGTTCTCAGCAGCGACCGGAGGGACTGTCCGCTCGCGTTGCATCTGGAGTGCAGCCGCAAAGAGCTCATCGAGGCCGAAGGCGTCACTACCGTATTCCTCGTCGAAGAGCGCCTTGATTAGGTAGCTGAGGATCTCGTTCGCGACGAATGCCTGTCCGTACTGTTCGCGGCCCATGACCATCCGCATGATGTCGTGGAAGTGGTCGACCTTGTCCTGAATCGCGTCTTCACGGTTCCGTCCGGCCTTGAGCGCAGGCCGGATGTCGAAGAAGGAGAACGCAGGAACTGTCTCTGGGACGCGGAACTGGTAGACGTCGTCCACCCCGTTGAAGCGCTCGTAGTGGCAGCGAAGGTAATTCGCGCACATGCCGTCGCCTTTCGGATCGACGATCACGACGGGTCCGCCGGTCGTTTCCCGGAGGGATAGCGCGTCGTTGATGATCGCCTTCGATTTCCCGCCGCCGGTCGAGGCGAACCGGCCGTAGTGCGTCGTTAGGAGATTCGGTGGAATCCGAATCGGGTCCGGTTGGGGAGATCCGTTCTCATCGAGTGCATACCCGATCGCCATTCCCTCTTGGAACTGTTGAACCAGGTCTGGATTGGGCCACGGAAGTGGGTTCCGGCTTTGCTGTTCAGCGCGGGTGCCGCGTGTTCCCTCTACTGTGAGTTGCTCGGAGGATGGGACGAGCACAAAGTTCGCGAGTTCCGCCCCGCTGAGGACGAAATCCGGTCGGGTCTTGCCTCGGCCCGCCGTAATCTCTCGGTCAAGTAACTGCTGGAGGGCTGTCTGAGCATTCTTCTCCTTCGTCTTTTCTCGAAAGCCGCCAGCACGGAGTCGTTCTCCCTCGACTTCGTAATAGGGGCCGTCGATCGGGTCGAACACGGGACGAAGCGAGTTCATCTGGGCCGCGAGGTCGTCGCGGGCTTCGTCACAGGTCGGAACGCCGACTGCTCTGATGTTGGCAGTGAATGACCGCTTGGGATTCTTCGCGTCGATATACTCGATACGCTTGGCGACTGACTCGCTGAGCTGTTTCTCGTCGTGATTGGCCCGCTGATCTTCGACCTCGAGGAAGGAGCCAACGATCTCCTGGAAGAAGGTGTCCCGTCCGTCGACAAGATCTTCTTTTCTGATCTCGGCGTCGGACTGCCAGCTTGTCCGTCGCTGGAACACAACCTGAAACGCTACTGGTGACGCCGCCTCCATCAGGTGGTCGACGAGTGACGCGAGAGTCGCACCGGGCTGGTCGATAGCAGCCAATCCGTCGTCTTCGTCCCCGAATGCGAAGGGCGTCAACGACGTCATCCAGTCTTTCTTTCTGGTGGCTGAACCAGACCAGCGGACGCCGACTGGCGAGACGGCGTCGACGGTGGGCCGAGCGAGTATCGTTCCCTCGGCCATCTCGGTTGGCTTTTCGAGTGTCGTCAGTGGCTCCTCGTCCGGAACTGCATTTGGAGATCCAAGCTCAAGCGCCGTCTCCCCAATCTCGACGAAGTGGCCATGGGACGAGTCGACTGTGGCGCCACCATCTGCAAGGGAGGATGCTTCGGTCGTTGGTGTCTGGTCTTGGTCACGCTCCTCGCTGCCAAGCTCGTGCTGCTCGTCGGTACTAAATTCGTACTGTAGCTGCCCTGCTTCGTAGTATTCAATGAACTCTGCTGGTGTGAATTCGACTGGCTGAATGAGCCGTGAAGCGACGTCGACGTCGACGCGTTCGATGTCGAACGTCTCGGGATAGATCGAACGAAGGCGTTTTTCGAGTGTGTCGAGATGCTCGTCGGCGCCGTAGAAGAATTCGACAGGATCGTCCGCTCCCTCAGATAGTGCAAGAAACTCGAACCGGAGCGGTGTCTTACTGTGGAGTGGGTTCAGCTTCTGCGCGAGTCCAGTTGACTCCGCCGTCGTCAGTTTGTGCAGGCTTTCAAGGACTCGAGGGATTCCCTCGGGATCGAGGCCTTCTGATGTTGGCGTGACTCGGAGATACTCACGCATTGTCTGCCCCCTCCATCGAACCGCCGTCAGGTTTTGCAGAGACGGCTTCCGTCTCTTTCGACTCTTCGTTCGACGCTTGCTGTTCCAGCTCCTCACGGAACTCCTGTATGTCGGTATCGACAGCCTGCTCGCCAGCGCCGGGGAGCGAGGAACGCCGCCGCTCGGTGGGGTCGAAGTCGATGACTTGCTTCTCCTTGGGCATCGCCTCAACCTTGATGCCGCGCCACTCACCGTCGACGCCGACGAGCGCCTCGGAGAACCCAGCGTCCTCGTTGCCGGGAACCGCGTCCTGCACGTAACGCATCTGGGCGTAGTTCAGACCGAACTCGTTGGCCCATTGGTCGTCCATCCCGTCCAGCCGATGGAACTGCTTGACGGCACACTGGTCGAGGATGGCTTCGGACTCGGCGTGCTCGAAGAACTCGTCGACGGTCTGGGTGACGAGCCGGATCGAGAGGTCATGGTGGCGGTGATGGCGAAACACCGTTTCGAGGAACGCCAGACTCGCAGCGTCCTGCATGATATAGCGCGCTTCGTCGATGACGAACACGACCTCCTTGTCCGTCTCTTTCGCCCGCTCGTACACGAGTGAGATGAGCAACTGCATCGTCAGCGCTGTACTGCTGTCGACACTGCCCTCCTGTTGTGCAAGATCGAGGTAGATGACCTTCTCGTTGCGAATATCGAATTCTGAGGACTTCCCAAGATTGGCGTGGCGACCCTCCTCCTCGAAGGGGCGAAGCTGGTCCAGAAGCCACGTCGCGTCCTCGCGAATCTTCCCGGATTCTTCGTCGGAACGAACGACGAACTCCTCGGGGTCGTCGACCATGTCCTCGAAGACGTCCATCATATCCCGGATGGTCGGGCTGGGGTTACTGTGCGTCGAGATATCGTCGGTGATGTCGTTGCGCTTGTAGGCGCGCTTGAGGCCGAGCTCGAGTGTCGTCCTCCGGTCGCCAAGCGAGATACCCCGCAGTGCGAAGAAGTTCGTCAGGAAGCTCATCGCGTCGTCGAGCTTCTCGTTGAACGGGCTCGCGTCCTCACCCATTGCCCGCTGGACGTGCTCGGGTGTCTGGCGAATCTCCAAGGGATTCAGACCGAGGGTCCCACCGACGGTGATACGTTTCGCACCGAGTGCTTCAGAGACGCCTGCCCAGTTGTTGAGTGGTTCGAGGATGATGCCGATGCGGTCCTTGCTCTGCTCGATCGAGCGGATGAAGTTCTGTTTCGAGCCGAACGATTTCCCAGACCCAGTATCGCCGACGGTGAACATCGCATATCCGTTGTCACGGGCGAACGGGTCGATGACGACCGGGCTCTGGTTGTCCTTGTGGATACCGAACTCGACCCCGCCCTCTTCGAGGATAGTCGCGTTATGGGGTGACGAGAGCAGTGCGCCAACGGCTCCTCCGAGAGAGATAGATTCGCGGCCGAACACGTTGTCTCCGATGGGAGCGGCCGACTGCAGCGCGAGGTCCTGCCGACAGATAGCGGTCTTTGGCGTGAGGTTTGCCGGGTCGTCGCGAAGGGCGCTCTTGACCTTCTGAACCGAGTCCCTGAGGTCGTCCTTGTTGTCGGCACGAACCGTGACGAACATCCCCTGGTCGAAGACGTTTGCGCCGCTCTCGACAGCCTTGTACGTCGCAGCGGCCTCGTTTGCTCGCTCCTGGAGGTACGCACTGCGGACACTCTGTTCTAGATCGGCGTCGACCTGAAGGTCGTCAGCGATGTCTTGCAGTTCGTTCCGCGCTCGCTGCTGATTCTTCGGCGTGATGTGCGCTGTGAGGTCGAATTCGACGTCGGTCAGCTCGAAAAGGTCGCTCAGATAGCCATCGTTCGGGTAGTCGGCGTAGTCAGCGATGTAGAGCGTCGTCGTCCACTGCTCGCCAACGCGTGCGGCTCGTGTCTCCCACTCGATGGCTGCTGGCGCAGTCACCGTCTTGTGAGACTCGGAAATGTCGTCGAGGAGCTGGCCTTCTGCGTGACCCTCTTCGAGTGTCTCCTCGTCGAGGACGTCTGAGAAATCGACTTCTGGTTCGTCGTCGGCAGTGTGACGGGTCCAGAGGAGTTTACCGACGATTCCGAGGGCCACAACCAACAGGAAGTAAACCGCTACGCCTTCGGGTGACGTTGGATTCAGTAGCCACTCTGTAAGCTGGGCGAGAGGCCCGCCGCTCGCTTGGAGAGCGACGTTACGCATTGGTCTCATCCTCCCGGCGTGAGTGGCCGATGATCGGTTGCTCGCGAATGACGCGGTCTGCTTCGTCGTAGTCGTGCTCTCGTCCATTCCAGAAGTCCATATTCAGAACGAACAGTTCGACCGTACTGAGCCGGCGAGCAGACCAGCCAGACGCCTGCTGGATGAACTCAGCGCGAACGTCGTTGACGCGGCTGTCGAGCTTCTCGAACATCTGAGCGCGACGTTCGACATCGGTGAGGTCCTCACGTCGCGTCACGAAGGGATTGAACAGGAACCCGATGACGGGGAACTTGGTCAGTTTCTCCGCAGGTGTGCCTTCGTCTCGGTATCTGTCGTAGACTTCGAGCGGAGTAACCTCGACGCCAAGGTAGTACCGCATCTGTTGGATGCCTCGGTCACGCATCTCTCTGGGGCGTGTTTCTCGATATTCCTCGAGGAGTTCCCGGAAAATCGGATTCTCCGTGACGTCTTCGTCGGTAAGCCGTTCTTCGATAGTCTCTGTGATTTGCTCGACCGGGAATGAACGGGTCGTTGCGTGGAATTTGAGCTTCGAGTCGAGTTCCTTGTTGGCGAAGTCTTCACCCGCGTTCTGAAGCTGGGCCCAGTCGTTGGACATCCCGAAGTCCATGTTCCCCGGGTCGATCTCGATGAAAGCCTCCATCGTGCCGTCCGTCCGTTGGATCGCGCCAGCACCGGGCCACGCCCGCTTGATGTTCGTCAGATCCTGCGTTCGCTCGTCCGGTTTGAATGGCGTGTAGTTTGCGAGCCCGCCCTTGTTTCGCTCTGTCTCGTTCGTGGTACTGTTGGCTGCTTCTGGGGCACTGAATGTGACTCGCGGACGCTTGGCGTATCGATAGACGTCCTTCGTCCATGTCCACGCGTTCAGGTGGTCGGGAGAGACGTAGATGACCGCAACACCGAACCCGAGCCCGCCAGCCACGAACGGGAGGGCAAGCGATTCGACTCCGGTGAGACTCGCGATGAAGAGCCCGATGATCGGGAAGGCGATGAGCACGCCGACGTCCCCTTCTTCGATGTTGAGGTAAGGGATGCGACTCTCCTCGCCAAACTGGTTCATGATACGCCGTGCTGCCGCGTCTGGATCTGTAGACATTAGTGAATACCTCGATCGTACTCCATTCCGCGTTTGTCACTCGATGCGTCTGCAGTGGCCCCACCGGGGTCATTCTCGGTTCGACGGTACGATGGGGCTCCATCCTCAGTTCCGTGTCCGCCTCGAGCAGCAGCTTTCTGTGCGATGGCTTGGCCAGCTGCTGCTTTCGGTCCCCACCGTGCTGCTGTCGTCGCCACACCCGCGCCGCCAACGTAGGCGCCAGCCGCGACACCGCCGATGAGAGCAGCACTTTTCGTTGCACCTCCGACAACCCTGGCTGTCAGCGGAGTCGCGTACTTGAACGTCTTCCAAGTGATGTATAGCGCAACCAGAGGGAGTGAGGCAGCGACCAGGAACTTGAGGAATGCAGTCTGTGGTGTGAGGGTTCCGCCGCTGTATATCAGATCATATCCTTTGAACACTATCGCGGCTGGCAGCGGAAGGACGGCAAGGGGGACAAACCGCCTACAGAATCCCATCGCAATATCAGACACAACGGGGATATTTCCATATCCGATAGCAATCGCAATCGGCATTCCGTAGAGATATACGTAGAGGAGAATCTCACGGATGTAAAACAGAGCCTCCAATGCCCACATCGAGATACCTCCGATTAGCGCAAATAACAGCGATAACCCCGGGTTGGTCAGTGTTACACTGAGGAACCCCAACATAGCATTTCGAAGCGAAGCCATACCGGGCATCAGAGCAATTGAGAAACCATCGACAATGTAGAGCGAAAGGACACCGACCCAATACCAGACGATTATCAGAAACGCACCAACCCACGCGGTTTTCTTGGTCTTCCTCGCCTCGTATGCGCTGCCGATGTTGAATATTTGAATGGTGTGACGTCCTTGTACGCTCATTACGAGTAGAAGCAACGCGATGAGCATTATCTCGCCACCGACGAGTGCATCTTGAATCGCTGACCAGGGCGCATTCGTCGGCTCCCCGAAAACGAATGGTCCGTTTGTCTGAGGGGTAGGAGTCCCGAACATCTCCTCGGTGAGAGTATTGTATCCTGTTGTTAGACCATCCATGAAAAGGCCGACAACCCAGTCAACGACGTCTTTGAACCCCTCCAACACAACGTCGATGAGGTCAACCATGGTCAAGCCTCACTGATCGTGATTTCGCAGTTTTGCATCTCGTCAGCGCCGGTGTATTCTACGTTGTACGTCTTCGTGACTTGCTGACCTGCAACTCGAGTCTCTAGTATGATGGTGAACTGTCCACTATTGCCGTCAGTCGAACAGCCCATTCCCTCGCCCCCGATTTCTGAACCAAACGGGAACGAGTCGCTGAAGAGGTCGGCTGTCTCACCTGCCGAAACTACGACGCTCTCTTTCTCGTAGATTCCACTTCCACGGGGGTCTTCGACAGGGTTAGGGACGTCTCCAGAAAATCGCATCTCGACGACCGTATCCGGTCCACTTCCGGAGTTCTGAACGGTAACAAATGCCTCTCCGTTCTTCTTCGAATCAGTTTTGCTCTCACCGTAGACCTCGTCCCACGGCTTGTCAGGATTATTTCGGTAGAGTCCAACGTCCTGAATCTGAATCTCCGGTACGATATCCGTCGTACTCTCTGTGACCGTCTCCTCGCCTTTCAGTGCGACTACCCGATACTCACCAGGCTCGTATGCGGTTCCAATCTCGAACGAGACCCGTTGGGCCCCTGCGGCCACGTCACGGGTTCCGAAAAGCTCTCCGTTCGGCTGGATGAGGTTGACCTGATCGACATCAGCTTCAGCGGAGAGTTCGACAACAAGTGTGGTCCCTTCGACAGCGACTCGTTGCAGTTGGCCTTGCCCGTCTGGAGAGCCAGTTCCGTCACCGGGCGTGCCAGAGTCTCCATCGGTGTTCAGACAGCCTGCAACGCTTACAAGCGCTGCACCTGCGGCTGTTCGGAGGACGTTTCGTCTGCTGATGGTTGGGTTGTTTCGTATCATGGATCTCGTTGGAAGAGGTCTTCTGGACCGAGCATTCGGAGGAGACGATGTCCAGCGTAGAACATCACGAAGAAGGGGATGAACTGCCAGAAAATCTCGAATAGGAACGCGAACCAGCCGTCGATGGTTCCGAGTGGATGCCAACGGGCAGTCGCCGTATCACTCACGTAGGCTGGGTTATGCCCAAGCCACGAGCCTGGGTGATATCGAGCTGTGTAGATCCCAGGATCGTCGACGGTTACAATGGCTACCCCGGACGCATTGGTCTCGACTTGCTGGTCGGCGATGGTGATGTATCCATTGCGGGCGGTTCCCCCAATCGGATACCAGCGACTGCTGTCGTCGAGGATGATAGGTGCGCCAGTTTCGTTATCACGGAGCTCAATTCGGAGCGTGGCCTGTGACTGATTCTGTCGAAGAACCTCCGCCGTAAGGTTACTACGACGGAGCTGTCGTTCAGAACCCGCGGCAGGCTCGACGATCGACGCGTTGACTCCTCGAACGATACCTGCAACGTGGAGGGCTTCCCGATCGATAGCCTCAGCTCGAACGGCGACACCATACGTCGTCGTGTAGGACTGATTTATGACCTCGATGTTGACGTTCTTGCCGATGGTTCCCACCGGAGAGGGTCGGTCAGTCCCCCACGTGTCGACAATCTCCGGGCCGTCCCGAACAGGTTCTGCCCGCGGTCCAATCCGGGAGGGATACGCGTGGACGAACACGGGGATCGCGTCGGACTCTACTTCGGTACTAGCGGTACGGTTGGACCGCACAAGCGCGTCCCAATTGGTGTCTCGGGCAGTGTAGAATCGCCAGACACCACGAACTCTCGCGTCACCGTCCTCAGTAAGCGTGTACCCCTGCCAGGGACGGGACTGGAAGATGGCAACGCCGGAATCCTCGTTCGGATATTCGGCGTAATAGGGGTACGCGGAGAGGTCGTAGACCTCAACGTCAATTGAGTCCGAGACGTTTCGCGTCTCCTCACGGTAGACGACATCAACATTGGTCCCGTTGACAACGTCGGTCCTGATCGTCTTCTTCAGCCGGACGTGAATCTCTGCTTCGAGGGAGAGGGTTGCGCTCCAATCGTCGTCGATCTGGTAGTCGATAGCCGGCGTGTGCGACCCATCGGTCCTCGCGATGGTCTCCCCGTCCTTTTGCAACCGAATTTCCTCGATCTCGTGATCCGTGAGCGACCACTGGATAGTCCTGTTCCCCGAAGAGCTCCCGTTTGGGATACGAACGCGGTAATCGACGAACCCACGCATCGTGCCATTCGGGGCGATGTACAGTGGCGTTTCACCGGATTCGAGGTGGCCCCGAGTTGACGGCTGAACTGCGAACACTGTTGCGTGAGCGTCCTCGATGAATACACCGTCCTCAAGGGACGCGTGGGGTGGATGGACGGACGTATCCGACCCACCGACTTCGAGGTCCGTGAAATCGTTTCGAGTCCACGTCGCGGCTGTCTCGGGCGGGCGTTTGAACGTAATATCCGTCCCGTTCGCAAGCTGGTGGATTGACGTCCGCTCGTCACCGTAGCGCTGGCGGTACTCCTCTTGACTGATGTAATTGTCCGCATCGCGAGACCAGAGTGTCGCTGACTCGTTCTCAGTGAGTCCGTTATCTTCCGTACCTGGTCGCGGCGGATTCGCCGAGACGATACCCGTGACTAGGCTAGTCACGCAGAGGGCTGCGATGAGTACGGTTAGTTCGCGTTGTTGTAGGGGTCTCACGATGAGAGGGGAGTAAACTGCTTACCAGGGGACGAGGTCAACACACTGCGCCAGTGGGAGGCCCATCATCGATCCGGCGACGGTGTACAGCGGGCCGAGGATAACGAGAACCACAGCGGACTTCATTGCCGAGCGCTTGTGGCGCTTGAGTCCCTTCTTCTGGTCTGGATTGAGCGTGAACATCTCGATGAGGGAGTCAGCTTGCCAGACGACCGCGAGACCGACAATGCCCAGCCCAGTGGTTAGCTGAAAGAAGCCCTCAATCATTCCAGGGAGATTGTCAGCGCTGCATACCGCGCTCTGTGACGTTTGTTGAGCGAGCGCTGGTTCAACTGCGATGAGGGAGAGGGCTGCGATGGTGAGAGGGAGCTTCATTCCAACAGTATTCCGTGCAGTGGTTTTCGGCTTTTCTTGTGAGGAGTCGGTATCTGATCCTTGCATACGTGTCTATGGTTAGCTGTTCCATCGTCCGATAGATCACGAGCTCGTAGCGGATGCGTGGAATCAGCGTTCAGTTCTATCAGAAACAGACCGGGTATATGAATCTGAACATACGAACGTATTCTTAAGAAACGCTTTGTATCTTCTAGCATCTGATAGGATAGGTGAGAAACGCATCGGGGGATATATACATCTTTTCGGACGACAGTGCAGGTATCCACATGTATCGGGAAGTTAATTGGGCAGTACCTGCCGACCCATACATTCTCGAAGAACTAGGCGAGTACGATGGCTGGCACACGGCAAAAAATCTCGAGATCAATACGGACTTTAGTCGCCAATGGATCTCTCAACGCTGTCCAGTATTTGTTGATCATGAACTCGCTGAGCGCCACGAAGAGGAGCCCGCATACCGCCTCACTGAGTTCGGCGAGCAAATCCTCAACGGTGAAGCAGAATACGAAGAACTCAACGAGACGAATGAATGAGCAGTGTTCGGATGTTAACCAACGAACTGACAGTGCCTCTTCCGTTGTTGGTTAATAGATAGTTGCAAGTTCATCAGTTCAATTCTGATAACTGCCCAAGTTGTCGCCGGTCGTCCGAATACGTCTCTCCTCACAGACGTTCTTTGAAAATTCAGCTCCAGCCGACTTCGACAAGCTGCCGGTTCCTGTTGCTTGATAAAGGGGTCTACTGTTAGGCGTTACCTGAACTACTTTTCCGGAACCAAATCTTGATGGCGAAACGAGATCGGGAGTTCATCTCCTGACTCCGCTGCTTGGAGGGTATACGAGTACGCATCTAAGGGTCGGCCAGTTTGGGAATCCAAGTTGTCCACCAATACTTCAGTGACCTTGCAACACATTCCGTGGTATCGGCTATCCGGATCATCGGGACCGATATAGATGCGTACTACATCGGACACCGAATACGGCTCAGGGGAGGGTTGTGGAATGTCGTCCAATGAGATAAACCCTGTTCTCGTTATTCAGCGGCCGTTTCTTGGGCTTCTGCAGACGCACTCTCAAGTACATCTTCAACGATTTGGCTAACCTCGTTTTGGAAGAAGAGCCCCACATCGTGGAACTCTTCGCGAGTGTCCACCCGCGACAGAGCTCGGAGGTCGTTTAGGCTCGTCTGGGAGATGACGTACGAGTGGAGCGAGACGTGGTCTTTACCCGTTCGCTCTGCCAGCTCATTCTCGTACGAATCAATCCCCTCGTAGAACTTGACGCGATGGTCTTCGAGTGGCTCCCCCTCACGAACCATTCCGTGCGGTTCCAAGAAGACGATATGCTGGGCGTCTTCGTTCTGCAGCCACATAATGAAGTCGGGGAAGAATCGGTTCCCATCGCTGAGCAACCCGACACCTTTCCCCCGGGATTGGTTTCTGAGCAGGTACACCTCCCATGAATCGAGAACTTTCTGGCCATCGTTGGATTCGAAATAGCTCTTTAAGTTCGTCACGAACTGCTTCTCGCCTTTGTTCAGCGGCGGTGGCGAGTAGTCGATGTCCTCCTCGTCAACGTTCGTCTCCTCGGCGATGAGCGGGAGATACAGATGGCGGTCGAAATGGACTCGATTCGGCTTCCCATCAGCGTTTGTATACAGCGAGTCATCCTCGACTGCATCCTGTAGTTCGCTCAGGAAGCCCTCGGCGCTCGTTTTGACTGATAGGGTGTACTTCTCGAAGAAGTTCCCCTGCTCACGAGTCAGTTCCTCGTCCATCGGCACATAGGACAGCTGGCTCTGTTCCCAGCTGCTCTGGCGGTCTGAATAGAACTCTTTGATGTACTTCCGGAGGATCATCACGGCAATTTGCTGTACTTGCTCGAGGTCGTCGAATTGCTCAACCTCCAGCATCGACTGCGGGCAGTACAGCGTATAATACTCGTTGGAGAGTATCTCTTGCAGTGTTTTCTTCTCACAGACGAGGTTCCGGTATCCCTTTTCCTTACGGAATTGCCAGACCTTCCGATAGATTTCGTGCCAGTCTAGCAGGTCGAGATACTCCTCTGGGATTGTCCGAGGCTCGTTCTCGTCGAACTCATTAGCGGATTCATCACGGGACGACAATATCCCAACTTGGGGCATGATGTCGATTTCGGGAGTGATATCGCCTGTTCCTTCAAGTTCGAGGTTGACCTCATCGACGTACTCCGACTCGACCTGCGGACGCACGACGAGCAACCCCTGATTTTGGAAGTGGTCTTGAGTCCGTGTCTCAATCTCCACCACATCACGCGGATCCGTGTCGATTCCTTCATCAGAGAGGTAGTCCCGGAACTGCGCCATGTAGTCGGCACGAACGCCGAAAACGTTCAGCCTCTCCAGAAGCGAAAGGTTCGACGGCGGGTCGACTTCAAGTTCCGAAGACCGCTTGAGTGTTCGGTCTTTCCCCAGAAGTCGAACTCCTCTCCCGAACAGCTGGATGACCTGGGACCCCTCTCCACGCCCGAAGTTCATCAGGCCCATTGTGGAAACACGCCAGGAGTCCCACCCCTCGATGAATTTGCGCGACCCCATGAGGACGTTGATCGGTGAGTCACGCTTGTTGATCGAGCGGAAGAGCGACTTCTTGAATTGGTCCGATTCGACGGAGATATGGTCGTACGCACCTTCGATTCGGTCGAGGAAGACCCGGTCCCCACCGATGTTGATCACGCCGAAGTAGTCATCTGTCCCGCTCGCTCGAAGCCCAATCTCTCCGTCTGCGTTTTCGATGTTGACGAGGTCTAGACCAGATGACGCACGAACGTGGAACATCTCCTCCAGCAGCTGGTTGTATACCTCTTCGCCGTCGAGATTGGTCTCGCGGAGTGCTTCAAGCGCGTCTCCAAACGGATCGATTTCATCGTCGTCGACCAACCCAGCATCCTTCTGCAGAACACGGTCGATAGCCTTCGGCACCCAATTATCCTCGTTCCGAAGGACTCTGGCCATGAAGTTCAACGACTTCTCGACGTCAGTAAGCGTCCGGTCTTCGTTTTTACTGACTTGCGACTTCGTCGTGGCGTTTACCGTGTGGCCGATGAAGACGAGGAGTGGGAATTTGATGTTGTACGTGTTCCGAACCGTCTCCGGGTCCTGATTGAACACATAGATCTGCTCGTAGTAGGTGAGAAGATTGGCGAGTAGGTACCGATCACGGAGGTCGGTGTCAACTTCGCTCTCCAGATTCACGATGTGGTAGTCCTTCCCGTATCCGTCATCGTAGAATCGAGGATACGAATAGTCGAAAAGGATCGATTTCCCATACTCCTCCTCAACATCGACGCTTGCCTTCGAGAGTGCCTGCCCGAATGTCGCACTGTACTCAAAGGTAAATCCATCCTCGGCAAGACTCTCGCGAAGCATCCGCCACGTCTGGCCCTTTCTAGAGCCCTTGTGACCTTCGTCGACGAGGACGAGGTTGTTGTGACCAAACGACTCTACCTCGACGCTGAGGCCCTCACCACTCTTCTCTTCGACCAGTTTCTGAATCTCAATGACCTTGACCGGGTTTTCTCCAACACCCTGCAGTTCGATGGTTTCGGCGTTGAAGTGGTGACACGGAATGCTGCTCTCGCGCAGGTCCTCGATGTGCTGTTCTGAGAGGCCCTCGTTAGGGGTTACGAGAAGAATGTTCTCAGGAAGGGCGTCCGAGTCCTCGACATAATCGAGATACTGGTAGTAGTTGATATGCATGAGCAGTGTCTTCCCACTGCCCGTTGCCATCCAGAATGCCAGTTTGTCGAGGTCGCTGTCGTCGAACTCGGGGAACTTGATCCGTCCCTTTTCCTCGTTCTGCTCGTTGACAAACTCGTTGAGGTTGGCTAGAAACGCTTCTCGATTGTTCACCACTCTATCGAGATACGCTTCCGTCATCAGACACGCCAGTACCTGGAACGGCTTCAGCGTGATTGGGTCTGATCGCCGTTCGTTGAGTGCTTCAGTGTGCATTCTGACGTTCTCGTCGTACTGAAGCAGCTGTTCGGGCGTCAGAACCTCACTATCGGATTTGAACGAAACGAACCGATAGACATCGCTACGCCCCTCGTCATCGTATCCCTCTTCCTGGTTGTCTAGTTCCTCGTAGTACTGACGGACTGAGTCAGGGTCGTTCGGGTCGTCGACGCCGAAGAAATCACGGAAGTAGGCAGTTAGTGCCATTCGCTTCCGGAGCTTCTCGAGTGCACTACGCGACATTGGGACTCTCCTCCATCTTCTCTCGGAACGTAATTTCGAGGGGTTCTGCCTGCGCGATCTGGCTCTCGCCGTTCACGTAGACGCGGTCGTACGATTCACTATCGAACCCGTCGTCGAACCATTCCTTCTCTTTATCAAGATCGATATCTTCTGTCTGCCTCCACACGGTGAGGATTTTTTCGCCACCGGTTTCTGTATCAACATCACAATTGGTGACCACGTACTTTCGATCCTGGTGGGTTTCACGCCAATACTGGCGGACATCGGCTCCAATCAGATAGTGGAATGTCTCTATGAGATCGACTTTAGTCAACTCTCGGCTCTTACCATTCTGTTCGATCCAGAGTTCATGATTGAATGGATTGTCGAAGGTTCCTTCCGGGAGGAGTGAAGGACTCTCGCGAGACTCAAATTCCAGCATATATCCCTGAGTGTAGTCTTCAATTGAATCATCAACCAGAGTTTGTTGGGAGCTATTCGGTTCACTTAACATTATATTGTTGAGCGCATCTTCATACGACTCTGCCCGATGATACTTTATCAGGTGTGTGACGCCATCCTGAGCACCTGGCGTCCCCCCTTTCCATTCAGACGAAAGGACAGCACGCTGAATACGGGGGAGAATCATTGTGTCAAAGTATTCTCCCATCTCCACCAACACGTAACGTCGGTCACTGTTCTCCTCTCGATTCAGATCAATCGCGGCATGGGCAGTAGGACCGGACCCTGCGAAGAAATCCATCACCCATTCGGTTGCATCATCGTCGGTTCCAATCCTAAGAACTCTCTTCAGAAGTGAGGTAGGCTTAACTGAGTTCAGAACATCCTCTGTTTTCTCAAAGTCAACGAATTCTAGAAGCTCTTTCTTAGCGCGCTGAGTATGTCCTACTTCGCCATAGCTCCACAGAGTCTGTGGCACCATTCCTTCCTGTACTTCAGAAAGGAACCGCTTCAGATGAGGCATATTACCTCCACTTTCGCCCCACCAAATCCGATTGTCTTCATCTAATTTCTCAAACTTCTTCTTACTGATAGACCAGTAACGGCCCGTTGGTGGAGAGAATATTTTGCCCGACGGACTCTCAACCTCATACTGGCCTTCACTGTATGGATTACGGGCAGTCAGATCGCTAGGCTTCCATTCTCCTCGTGGATCATCATCTGGATTCTTATACCGCTTATTTTGGTCATCACTCCGTGGTAGCAAGTTGGGCCGCCATGTTTCTTTATCTTTAGAGTAAACTGTAATATAGTCATGATCTTCAGAGAAATACTTGGCAGAGTTTTTGGGTGAATAGACCTTCTCCCAGATCACATCCGCGACAAAATTCTGGGAACCAAACACATGATTCAATAGAAGGTTCAACCGATTGTTTTCGCTGTCATCATTACTGATAAATATCGAACTGTCTTTTGGGAGAATTGAGTGGACTCTTTCCAGGCGGTCACTCATCATCGAAAGCCAGCTGGAATGCTGGTAATTGTCTTTATACAGGAATCCATCATTCCCCGTATTGTATGGAGGGTCAATATAGCTGCAACTGACCTTGTCATTGAATTTTTCGGATAGTAAATTCAATGCCTGAAAGTTTTCACCATTGACTAGTACACCATTTGTTGCTTCTTCGAGATCGTCAAACGAAGACAGCAACTTTAGTTTGAACTCTTCGTCGAACAGACCTGTGTCGACCATTACCGACGTATGGTTCTTTAGGAAGGCTTCGTTGAATTTTCCCTGCCATTTCAGGGTCGTATCCCACTGATCTGTATTATATATCTCACGCCACTGTTCAAGCTGCTCGTCGTTTTCAAGAATCTCGTCGTACAAATCGTCAGGAACCTGATCGAGCGTGACCATGTAGTCGGTCTGGACAACGAACTTCTTCTTCTCGAAGAGCCGCTTCTGGAAGTCCTCTATCTGTGCGAGGAACGAGATGATGCGTTCTGCGATATCGCGCACTGTCCGGGCTCGAAGCACCGGCGGTGATGACCCGTCGTTGGCCTTGATCAGTTCGTCGACGTCGAGCACCTCGTTCTGGAGGAAGAAATCGAGTTCGCCCTCAAGGAATTTTTCCAGATCCTTGTGGACGAAGTAGTCCATAGAGTTCTCCGAGACGTACCGAGTGAGGTGGCTTTTCAGTACCGTAGAGGTGGCGTCGTCGTCTTTCTCTGCGGTGAGGATGCGTTCGGTTCCTGCGTCTTCGACGTGGCCTAGGGTGCGTCCTTCGAGAGCGTCACACCGCATCGCAGGCGTCATGTGCGCGAAGGAGCTTCTGTCGTCGCCTGTCGCCTCGTTGTACGCCTCGACGTAGTCGTCGGCCTCGTCTTCGGTGATCTGTCGGTACTGGAAGCGAATCGTCACCGTCTGCTCGTCAGAGTCCGTCGAAACCGGGTCGCCACGACCGAGTACGAAGTACCGGCTGTCTCCCTTGACGTTGTCCTGCGGCACATCCGCCTCCTCTAAGCGGAACTCAACGGTCCACTCGTCAGCATCGAATCGGTAATCGGTGAAGTGCTCGCCCGTTTTGACGTAGTACTGGTCGTTGTTCGCCCAGTGGAAGTACGTCTCCTCGCCGTTGTACGGGACGTAGTACTTCGAATCCTTCGAAGAGATCCGGCGCTTGGTGTGGAAGTCTCCGTCCTCGTAGTACCGAGAGAAGAACCGGTACAGGTCGTTGAAGATACGGGCTTCCGTCTCCTCAGCGACGGCGACGTCTTCCTGAGTCTCCCAGAGGTCCTGGTACTCTTCGAGGTCTTTCTGTCCGAGATTCGCGTACTGGTCCTTCAGTGACCCATCGGGGTTGAAGATATCGTCGTCCCAGTCCTGACGAAGTTCTGTGGCTTTCTCTTCGAGTTCTTCCTCAATCTCGGCGCGCTTTGCATCAGCCAGAGATTCCAGACTCTCGTCGACGGCGTCGAGGAGATCGTCCTCGATGAACTGCTCAATTCGATCTCGACGCTGGTTCAGAATGCGGTAGACACCAAAGTCGAGATCGGCAGCGTCGAACTGGAAGAGATCCCGTAGCAGTTCCTGAAGCTGTTCTCGATTTCCGTCTCGTGTGGTTTGCGTAGACATGATTAGGTTCGTGACTGGAGGGGGCGATCAGACTGCCATGCACCGAGGGCCGCAATTCCAATGTTCCTGTCGGATGGTCGTGCTTCAACTCCGCTTCCCGTCTCGTATTTGGCCATCCGTATGAGGCTATGTTGCGGTGTTCCTGACCAGCCGTTGTAAAAATTCCCGTTCGGTTTGGGAGTGGTGCATCTCATGGTTAGCAGACGAGGAGGAACAGCCAGTAGGGAATGTAACAAAGGTTGACGCCATCCCGTTCCACAACGAGTGAACCCGACTGCGTCACTTCTTTTGGCAGGCTATCCGCAATGATGAACCTGTAGGGGGCTTCGTAATCGATGTCGAGAAGCTCCTCTCCACCAGGTCTCGGATGCTTTCCGACAGTCGGATCGAACTCTACTGCGATTTCATCAGCATTCCCTGCGTGTGGATGATAGGAGAGAACGAACGGGGCAACTACCCCATCCTCATTGTGGAGGATGTAGTCGACCGTCCCTGATTCAGTCTCGAAGTATTCGACCTGAGGGTCCTCGTCACCTGAGCCACCAACCCTCCATGCCAGTCTTTTCGCATGGTCAAAGGCGACGGTTCGAGCTAGCTTGTATTCGAACTCGTGATTGAGAGACCCGGTCTTCTCGTATGTTTCGAATCCGTGGTGTTCCTGGCGTTGGGACAGAAGTACAACATGGCGCGGATTCCGAAGGTAGAGCCGAGTACGGCGGTGGCGTTGAAGTGAGAAATCGTGAGATTCCGAAACGGAGAGTCCGTCATCCAGGACGGACAGGTACGAATCGACAGTCCGTCGATCGACTTCCAACTGATCACTGATGTCCGTATATCGAAGCTCATTCCCAGCTTGGCTCGCAGCTAATGAAGCGATTCGATGGAGGTTCTCAGGTCGTTGAATCGATTCATACTCTGCGAGTTCCTTATAGAGATACAGGAGGAGATGTGATCGGATGAGTTCGTTTTTGACCGGGGTTTCCGTAGCACGTAGGAAGATTCCACCTTTCTGCAGGTACTCACGAGCGGCCTCATACAGGCCATCTCGCTCAACGTCGGAGAAGGCTTCAAAGTAAAGCTGATTCAACGACGCGACCGCGTCATCCAAGTTTTCCGATTCAGACAAATTACTCCGGACATCCTTTATCAGGGCCTCACCGTCCATACTCCTCGTTTGATGGGACTCCACACGAAGAGCAAAATCAGGGTCTGTCTCGAGTAACGCAGAGTCATCATATGCCCCTTGCTTGATGGTGTCGATGAACTTCATCGGTAGCATCGCACGAGGATACTTGATTTTGGGCTCGCTCGAAGCCGAGATCCCACTCAAGTCGACCTGGGATTCTACAATTCCGGTCAGCAGTAGATAGGTATCATCATCGACCAAGTCTAGAAGAGCACTCTGTTCATCTTCATCGAGTCGCAGAGCCCCGATATTGTCGAGGATGATGTACTTACGACCTCGACGTGGAGCGACGTGAGAGCGGAAATAGTCGATAACGTTTTCGAGTTTTTCCACAGCACTGCTTGAAGGTTCGAGATGGTAGAGAGAATCCTCAAGAGGGACATAGAGGATCTGGCGTGAATCAACGGAGCCGACGATATCTAAATCACGATGGCTGGGAGAGAAGTCAACGGTGTCTGAATCAAGGATTGCAGCGATGAATTGCTGAAGAAGCGTTGTTTTGCCGATTCCGGTCGGTCCGTAAATGGGATACACGAGACACTCAGTACCGTCTTCTCGCTCGTCATCAATGGACTGCAGTACTTTGAGTAAGTCTGATCTGGGGTCTAGAGAAGCGGTTTGCTCTAACTCAGATAGCGAACCATTGCCTGTATCCCACCATTCGTTATGCCATTCAGCGTCTGCGATGAAATCAGAACCGTCAGATGGGTCTGTCATAGAGGAACTTGACCCCGGCATAGTATAAATATGTAGCATCCTGATGAGGCAAATTTCAGTTTTAGCGTAGCACCAACGTTCTTGTAGATGGGCTGTGAGGACCCTCAATATGATATGTCCCCGTTTGGCTAGATTCGTTTTCGACTTACCCTGCAAATCAGCAGCAGGCTCTCAGTCAAGGAGATTCTGGGCTAGCCTCCGATCCACGGAGGAACAACTGGTGGCTGCGGGGGACGATAAGCGTGTCTGAGGTCCAGCATTTCGATGGGACGCTCATTACTGTTCCATTCGGCACTGGTGAGCCTAGATCAACAGTAACTGAGCAATATCAGGCCTTTCTCAAGGAATATAATCCAGAAGACATCCTCGTCATCACTGGATCTCCGACGAGCATGGAGACGTTTCGGGAGGAACTCAAAAACATAGCTCCCGGATCAGCTGTTCCACGTGTCACGTCCCTGGTCGTGCAAGCGACCGACGTCGTGAACCAGACCGATAACCGAGCGATTCTCTCAGACGCGATGCGGCGCGAGCTCGTCCATCGGTTCCTCGAAGAGCAAGAGTGGGACAGTGAGCATTTCCAGCGTGCAGCCGAACAACCCTCCTTCCTGAGTGATATCGCCCAGCTCATGGAAACTGCCACGTGGCAGGATGTTTCCTTCGAGAAGACGCCAGAGCTAGTTGAAGTTGCGGAACTCGTCGAAGCGTTCCACGAATGGCTCGACGGCCATAACCACCTAGAACGGGGCCAGCTAATCACTGAGGCGAATGCGGCGCTGTCGGAGACCGAGAAACGAGATGACGTAGTCGATGTCGAGGCAGTCCTCGCCGTCGAGTTTGAGGAGTTCCTGCCGCTTGACCGTCGCTATCTTGCTACCGTGGCGGATGGGTTGGAGCTCGTATGTGTAGCAGAAGAGAACGCGAGTGTTCGGCGGACATGGATCGAGCCGGGACCAATTACTGACTACGTCTCATTTTCGAGGACAGAGTCTACTGCAAGGACAGTACCCCCATCCCGACCGGCTGCGACGGGTGCGTACTTGGCGACTGAAACCGTTCACGAAGATCCCGAAGCGGGGGAGGTGAACGTCATCCCGACAGAGAGCGCCGACGAACAGATCAAGAATGTCGCTGATGAAATCGAGCGGCTTCGAGATAGAGAGAACTGGGAGTACGAGGATTTCGCCGTCGCACTGAAGCAGAGCGGTTCCGCAGTAATCGAGACGCTTCGTGCCTTCCAGCAGACAGGGGTTCCGACAGAGTCCTCGACTGTCACGGGGTTCGGCGATGATCCCGCTATCCGAGAGCTACTGCAGGTTGTTCGTTATCTGGCAGCCGATGATGACGATGCTCAAACAGAGCTGCTGGAAGCCTCGGTTTTAGACGAATCGATTCTGGCCTCTATCGAGCAGATGAAGGGGCTCTCAAGTCCGCTCCGACGGTGGGCGACCGAGTCGAACATGAAGGTTCGAATCGCTGAGGAGACGTCTCCACTGAACGTTCGTGCCCAATTTGGGAACGTTCAGCGGGCGTTCGCGATGGCGGAGTTCGTAGAAGACACGCCGTTCATCGAAACGACCTGGGAGTCGTTCGCGACGATGCTTGAACGCGCCCACGAGTATGCTCCTCAACAGAACCAAACAAGTTCGACCGAACTTGACGGAGGTGTCCGAGTCGATCACTTACAGGCGATCAAAAACGGGTCCTTCCGAGCAGTCTTCTTGCTGGACATCGTCGACGAAGAGTACCCTGGATCACCTTCCCTGACTCGGTTATTCCCCCAAGAACGCCTCTCAGAGATGCCGGACTATCCGGGCGTAACACAGGTCGACACAGAAGATGTCACCAACACCTTCCCGACCTCCTCGACAGCGTCAAGCCGCCCGTTCCGACGATACCATGCAGAGCATGCACGGCGGCGGCTCGCCATCGGAGCAACTGCTGCTGGCGATCGCCTGTACTTCTGTCTGTACAATCACAAAGACACCGCACTGGAAGAACGTGCTCAGCCGTCGAGGTTTCTCACGGACGCGTATCGGCAGTTGCCGTGGGTGAAAGAGACGACAGAATCAGAGATCAGGAGCGAGCGAAGAGCGGAAGAATATCTGCTCTCTCGGGTCGACAACGCTCTCGCAGACGTCCGTCGCTCTCACAGCCAAGACGTGACGGTCTCTCTCGACGAGGTCGAAGCCGAGCTTTCGGAGATTCAGCACCTCCTCAGTGAAAGCGGGGACCGCGGCGAGCAGCTTCGTGATGCACTGCAAGCACGTATCGAATTTGCTGCTGGAGGGGTTCGACGTGACTGACGTTACCTTCCTCTCGCCGTCGCGTCTCGCGACCTACGCAGACTGCCAGCGGAAGTTCGATTATGAGTACGTTCAGAAGGTCAACGCCCCAGAGAAGACACGGTTGTACCTGAACCAGGGGCGGGCCTATCACGGAACGATCGAGGTAGTCTGCGAAGCAACTAGCCCAGAAGATGACGCCCAGCTCATCTACGATCGGGCAGTAGAGGCATTCCCTGAGCAATGGAGAGAGCATATCTCTCCGGACGAGTACGCGTCAAACGCTCACCAGGAATACCAGCGCCTCGAAAATCTAGAGGCAATCAAGACCTTCTTTGACCCTGATGGTGGCCACGGCATCGATCACGCTCGTCAATCCGTTGCGACGGAGAAGTGGCTCGATTGCGTCGAGAACGGCCTCGGATTGCGTGGGAGAGCCGATAATATTCTCCGGACGGACGAAGGGATCCACGTCATCGATTACAAGCGGAAGCTCAGGGACGTAATTACGTCCAATACTGCTAGCGTCCTTGAGGACCATCTAGACGGAACGGATCACGACCCGAAGAGAGTCAAGAACGTATTCCAGGCGGCCACATACATCGAGGGCATCAAACAATCTGACCTCTACGAGGACGGGATGAATATTCGATTCAGTTTCTACGGTCTCCTGAATCACACGTCGTTCGAAAGTACACCAGACGGATATGAAATCTCTGTACGAGGCTATCCACGCGATACCACGGACATCTACGAAGAGTATCATGACACGATATGGGATCTCCTACAACGTGCACACGAAGGGATCACGAGCGGCTCTCACGACCCAGATCCGTTCCCACTCATTCACGATGAGGCCTGTCCCGACTGCAAGTACCGAGAGATGTGCACAGAATCTCTCGCAGAGGAGGTGAAGCGATGAGCGACGACGTGCCTGATTGGCTCCCAACCATCGAGGACGATGAGGATCCGAAGCCACAGCAGCGGACGATTATCGAGTCGGAGCGGTATCCCATGCGGGTCCTCGCAGGTGCGGGGACCGGAAAGACGTTCACGATGGTCCGGAAAATCGAGAACCTCATTGACGAACACGGAGTTTCTCCGGATCGGATTCTCGCGTTGACCTTCACCAACAACGCCGCTGATTCGATGCGTGAGAAACTCAACGCAAAACTCGGACCCGCAGGGTATGACGTCGACGCGTATACGTACCACTCTATCTGCAACGAGATACTGACGGACTATGCCTATGATGCGGGATTAGATCCAGACTTCGAGATCGCAACGGATGCTGAAAAGTACGTCATCGTGCTTGATGTCCTCGACGAAATCGACTACCGTGCCGTCAAACCCAACGTCTACGGCCCAGATTCATACGTGAGCGGCGTCGCATCGAAACTCCTCTCGTTTATCGGGTCGATGAAGCGAAGTGGGATTTCGCCCGCAGAGATCGAAGAGTATCTCGGGTCACCGGAACAAGTCTATGAGCTCGATGCTGTGCCAGACCGTGTTGAGGAGATTGCAAGTGACCATCTTGGTGGTCGTTCAGTTTCGACCGTTCTCGACGGCATCCAGGATACACGAGCCGACCTCGTCGCAGAACGGGATACCCTCCGCGATGAAGGATTAGAGGCGAGCATCAAAGACTTCCTCGACCGACTCGTTGACCTCTGTGACGCACTCGAAGTGGCGTTTGAGGAGTATGAGGCTGGTGAGCGGTCGCTTCCCGAGGATGCACACAAGCTGCCGAAATATCTCCTTGGAGGGTACAGTAGTGCTCCGAGCGGGATACCAAACGACCTGAAGCTCGAACTGACAGACTACCTCCGAAACGCTCTCGACGAGTGCAAAACTGCCCTGGATTTGAACGCAGGGTATGAGACATACGAGCGAGAGCTCGACCGGCGAAATCTGCTTGACTTCGATGGTCTCGTGGTTAAGACAGTAGAGCTGCTCGAGACTGACGTCGGAGAGGGTCTGGGCGACCGATGGGACTACGTTTTCTGTGACGAGTTCCAGGACACTGATCGTCTCCAGTTCGACCTCATTACGTCCCTTGTCTCAGAGGATTGCCTATTTGTCGTGGGCGATGACGATCAAGCAATCTACGAATGGCGCGGCGCGAACGTCGCGAACATCACTGACGAACTCGACGACGTCTTCGGGCCCGATCTCGAAGACGAACCGCTAGAACAGAACTTCCGGTCACGTCAGCCTATTCTCGACCTCGCAAATGAAGCACTAGAGCGGTTAGCGGATCGGCGGAGTACCAAAATGCTCACGCGTGTCGACGAACCCGATTTCGACGGAGACACGGTCGCGGTCGTTGAGGAAGCCGACGACGAAGACGACCTTCGCGAGCAAGCGGTGAAGTACGGACTCGAAGACGAGATTGATGCGCTACTCCAGTACCTCGAGACACACGGCGAGATCCAGGACGGCCGTCTCCCCGAGTGGTCCGAGTTCCAGGAGCTGGCAGCTGATTACGAGGTGGACCTCCCCCAATGAGACCAACCTTTGGACGCGAGTACATCGAGGACGTGTTCCAGCGAATCGGGGATGGGCTCTTAACCCCACTTATGGGCTACCAACGCTCGACCGGGTTCGTCGAGATGGCGACACAGTCCGTCCTGTGGAGTAGTCCGGTCACGACTACGGGGAGGGAAGGCGGCCGTCTGGTCGGGGAACGCGGCCTCGTTTGATCTCGTGGTCAACGCGACGTAGATGCTTGCAGCCACCCTCAGGTGAGCGCTGCTGCCAGTCGGGACAAGTACACGACTCGTCGACGACGTCGACTTCGTACCGATTACCGGACGCGGACTGGACCTCGTAGCGACCACCTTTCGAGAGGAGCGAGACGTCCATCGCTTCGTCGATGGCACGCTTCGTGCGTGGCTCGAGGTCATCCTGTGGCTGTGGATCATCGTCGACGACCAGACGGTCGCGGACGTCGCCAGTCCGACCACCGTCTGGAGCGACGGCTTCCGCAGGGCTACTGAGCCGCTCGTGGAGCACTTCCTCGACCGGATGGCCTTCCGGCCACAGGTAGTGGACTTCGCGGCGCTCGCGATGGTCGTAGGAGCCACACGCGGCTGCGCTCCCGCTCCAGACTCGCCAGGCACCGAGCGCGGCCATCACGTCGACGATGGTCCGTGGGACGGTCTGATGGTCGTCCGGGAAGAACACCCGGAAGCGGGTACACGATTCCTGCGGTGGGACAGTCTCCCACCAGTCCTCGCTGGAGTCCCAACTGTCGAACATCGCCTCGTCGGTGCCGTAGCCGACAGTGACGCCGTCGATCGGCGTCCAGTCCGTCGGTAAGTGGTCTGCCTGCCCTTCGAGTATCCGAAGGACAGCGTATCGAAGGTACTCGTGGACCTGGTTGTCCGCCGTGCGAGCGACCTGGTGGTGTTGTTCAGCGACGTACTCGGCTTCCTCGAGGACCGTTATGAGATAGCGGTCAGTCATGATTCGACGGAGGTCAGAATGCGCCTCCGCCCCTCGGCGGGCGCAGAAAAACTTAACCAACAGATTCATCGTATCACCTCTCTGCGTTGGTTAACTAGACTCGCCCTACTGCGGTCTTCTGGCAGTGACGAATTCGCTACGTTGTCTCTCCGCAGATACACTCGTGGCCCTGTCGAGACCGGCCAGTTACGTATGCGTGAAGTTCAGTGGCGAGTTCGTACATCGCGTCGGCACGCCCTGCGGAGGCAAGGCCGTCCTGATAGTAGGTCTTTGCGCGGTGGTCGCGCCAGAGATCCGCGAGGTCCGCGGCCATCGACTCCCCGAAGACACCGGCTGCTGCAGCCTCCCGATAGACACCAGGGTGGGTACCGGGGAGATCATCCGGCTGCATCGTGCCGCGCTCGAGGAGCCGAAATTCGACGGTGCGTTCAATTGCGACAAACGACGCCTCAATGACGAGCGTATAGTAGCTGGCATCCCGGAGGGCCTCGGCGCCGGCGAGCAAGCGACAGGCCTTCCGTAGCTGGAGCAGGGCGGCGTCCTCGACATCGAGCCCGGCTTCGATGTCCGTCGGACGGCGGTCGAATGCTGCTTGCACCTCGTCGATGAGGGCTTCGATGCGCGTACTACTCATCGGCGACGACCTCCTTGCGGATCTCGTCGAGGCGGTCGCTCCCGTATACTGTAATCCCCTCGGTGAAGATCTCGTGGAGCTTCGATCCGGCTCTCCCAGCGCTCTCTGCAGATTCGACGTACGGTTCGAACACGAATCGGTCACCGTCGAACCGCTCGGACTGGAGATCGGCGACGACGTCGGTTATCTGCCGGCGGGCTGTCGTCCGGTTGCCATCGACGACCACGAAGCAATCGATATCGCTCTGTCGGTCTGCCTCCCCCCGAGCGACGCTTCCAAAGATGACGATCCCAAGGAGGTCGTTGATGTCGTCGGCGTCGGCGGTCGTGGCTTGGACGCGGTCGACGAATGCTCGGATCGGCGCGTGGAATTCTGATTGAGAGATGCCAAGGATCGGGTCGTCCTTCTGGAGACGGTCTGGGTTGATCGCGATGTAGTTGCGTTGAGGCGTTTCTCGAATCTGGATGGCGTCGATACTGTCGAGGAGATCGACGGCCCGCCAGACCGTCGACCGAGTAACACCCGTGGCGTCGACGAGTTCAGGGATCGAGAACTCCGTGTCGTGGGCGTCGACGAGCAGGCGGAGGATGTCGTCCGCGGCGCCGATGCGAAAGACATCGGTGTCCGGGTCGGGATACGCATCGATACAGACCGTTATATCCTGTTTCGCCATTTCAGACACTATCTGATTTTGTGCAACGACCTATAAATAGATGGCGGCGTCACGCAGCAGGCTGCTTTGCGCTGCGAGTTAGCCGATTCAGCTAGGACTCCGTCGGCGCCAGCGTGTCCAGCTCGATATTGATGCGGACCCGGTACGTGCTGGCTGTCGACCCGGTCTCGGGACGCGTGGGGTCCAGCAGGGAATAGCCACTCGTGAACGACGCGACGAGCCCCTCTCGGGTGGGAAGGCCGATGCCAAGCTGGTCGGCGAGGTAGACGATCCGCTTGGTCGCGGCGCCGTTGTCGAGGCGCTCGAGATACTCGCCGACGGTTTCCCAGGAACAGCCTTGTTCGTCGGCGGCGCGCATTGCGCACGCGAGCTCGCGGATGCCGCCACAGAACCCGGGATGGTCAGCACAATCGACGAGGGTCTTCTCCAAGTCGCTGACCTGGATGGTGGTCCCCTCGATGGAGGTCGGCGTCGTGCCGAAGAACTTCCGGCCGGTGACCGTCGTGACGCGGTAGGGCACGCCGTGAATCTCCCGGCTCTGGGCCCGGGTTGGTGTCACGACGTAGACTGTCCGGGGAACCTGTTCGGTCAGCCCGTGGTGGCTGAGCGCGCTGTAGTAGCCGATGTACATTGGCTCGGCGACGTGGGCGGCGATGAGGTACTCATGGGTCGTGTACATGGACTTCTCGCCGGCCGCGAGCGGGACGATGAGGTATGTTCCCGGGAAGAGTCGGTCGAGCCATCCCTTCTCCGTGAGTCGGGACGCGATCTCCCGGGCGGCGTTCGGAGCGACCTCCAGGGTCGTCTCGATGTCGTCGACCGAGATGATCTGGTGGCCCTCAGCGGCAAGCCGCGAGAGGAGCCGACTTTCCCGAGTTGAGAGCCCCTGCCGATTACTTTGCGTTTGTTCTATGGTTCCCACACCTGCGTTTCGTACATAGAATATACAACCGTACCGACTTGAGTGTTGTACCACCGCTCGCTGACGGGCCCAACCCGGTTAACTAACGGAAGGAGATCACGGGGAAGAACGTTGGTTAAGAGTTACTCTCTCGCTTCGAGTGTGTCGATGACTTCCTGCGCCGACGTACTGATCCGTCCAAGCCGCTCGCGAACAACCTCGGGATCGTCCGACTCCCAGGCTGCGAGGTAGAACGCCGAGCCGCTGGTATCGAGTCCGCAGTACCGCCCGACGACGTACGCGACGGCTTCGGCCTCGACTTCGCGTTTCGACCGCTCGGTGTCGTCGTCGACGTCAAAGTGGAGCAGGGCGTGCGCGTACTCGTGAATCAGTGTCCGGGCGAGATCAGCGTCGTTCTTCCGACCCCGTACCTCGACACGCGGCTGCATATCGACGAGACTCAGTTGCTCGCAAATGCCCTTTGCCTCACCGTGGGTCCACTCGTCTGCTGGAATGATCTGCACCGTCACGCCGAGTTCATCCGAGGCGTCGGTCAGTTGACCAACGAGGTCGCCAGCGTCCCCAGTCGCCTCAGTGTCGAGGTCGGGGAGCGGTTCGCCCTCGGTCTGGGAGATGTCAAACACCGGTGCGGGCTTGAACCCGACCAGGCCCTCGGACCACTCCTCGGGTGGCGTCTCGTCGTACTCACAGTCGCTGCTCTTGTGGTAGCTCGGCGAGTTCTCGCACTCCGGACACTGGTTCGTGATGATTGGTGCCCAGATCCAGATAGCCGATTCGCCCTCCGTGACGTGGCGGTCGAACTCCTCCTGCCACGTCCGGTAGCCCGCCACCCGCGTTGCCTCGGGACACTGCCGCTTGATGAGGAGCGTGTTCCGGTAGGAGTAGTCGTGGAAGCGACTCTGGACGTCAAGCCACTCCTGGAACTCCGCGCTGGCCTGCGCGTCGTCGACGCCGGCGACGAGGTCGTCGATCCACTGTTCGATAGTGCTGTTCATCTCGTCTGATCGCGTGTCGGTCTGGTCAAAGGAGACCGACGAGTCACTGGTCGTAGCCATTGTATTCACCGAATCAAGTTCACGGCGACTGCGTCTGTTCAGACCGCGCCGCACCCCTCAGGGGCGTTCAAAAAACCGCTCTGTCGGTCAGCGGAGCTCGTGGCGTTCGTCCGCGAAGCCGACTGTGACGAGGTACTCGAGGAACTCGTCGAACCGCTCGACGTCGCTAGGCGTATCGGTCGCAAGGTGACGTGCCCACTCGATAGCCCATTGGAAGGCGGGGTCCGTGCCGCCCTTGCCGTGAATGTACCACCATCGGGCCGCTTTCAGCACGACCAGCGGATTCGTCGGCGGCTGCTCACCGGCGAGTCCACGGGTGATGGATTCGATTTCGTCGGGGACGTCGGCGGGATCGACCTCCGCTGATTGCGTGTTGTCGATATCGACCGGGATCTCGTCGATCGAGACGGTGTCGGGACTCTGTTGTTGACTCACTGGAAGTCACCTCTGAGAGCTTTCGAAGGAGCCCTCGCCCTCTCTGGGGGCACGAAAAACAGGTCGCGAAGTCACGCCGGGGGGAGGTAGACGCTCTGCTCGCCGGCGATCTCCTCCAGGTTGTTCCGGTGACGGTGGCTGAAGTAGCACTCGTAGCTGCAGTATCCACAGACTGCGCCAGTGTCGTATTCAGCGACGAAAGGGCCGCGACGTGTTCGCCAGACGTTTGCCTCGCATTCGGTGCAGGCGGCTTCCTCGAGATCGGCTGGGCTCGGCCCCCCGTACTCGATGTGTAACCCCGCGTCCTGTGGTGTCGTCTCGGGCCAGATCCCGTGGGACTTCCAGAACTCACGTATTCGAGCGAGACTATGGCGCACCGTCTTCCGAACGGTGACGTGATCGGCGTCGCGACCGCTGTCGTCCCAGCCGTCGGCCGTCCAGAACTCGCCGAACTGTGCGCCGCGATGGAGTCCGTTCCAGTCGACGCCCACGATGTCGGCTGGTGGATCGGCAGAGAGCGTCGGTCGGGTCAGCTGCTGGATGGCCTCGAGTTGCTTGGGTGGGCTCCCGCCGAGGATGTGGACGTGACGACCGCGCCAATCGGTCGGCTCGGAGAACTCGTGGGCCAACCGGTCGGCGTAGCCACGCGAATATCCGAGGACGATGTCATCGGGAACCGCGTCGATCACCGATCGTGACTTCGGGACGATAATGAGCTCGGCCTCGGGGTAGCTGGCCTGAATCTCGCGAGCAGCGGCGACATGGTCATCGACGTCGTCGCGTTCGTAGACATCGCCTATGACACCGACCCATGGTTCGTGCTCGAAGAACCGATCGACGAATCGATCCAGATTGGGGTTCCGGAAGTCGTTGTCGAGCATTCCGACGGGGATATTCAGGTCCTGATACTGGCTCTGCTGGTATCCACAGTCCTCTCGGAACCCGGGTAGGAATCCGACCTTATAGGCATCCAGGGTGAACGGCGCTCGATGGAGGAAGGCCACGACGTCGGCTTGTCTGGCGGCAGCGATTTCACTAGCCGTGTTGGAATTTGCACTCAGATCGAGGGACATGACTGGGCTTGCGAGGCCGCTGCTGGCCGCCCCGCATCCATTCAGGGGCTCGAAAAACCGGGACTACATTCTATTAACCAACAATTAGTGATACAACTCGGGATTGTTGGTTAAGACCGGAATCTACTCCTTGTCCTCACGGAGCTCCCTAGCCTTCCACTCGAGGCGTCGCAGAATATGCGTCCGGTTCTGGTTAGCATTCTCGTAGGCGACGCAGGCTCGGAGCGTCTCCATGTCGTGAATCGTCGCGATACCAGCGTTGATGAGTCGAGTGTTTAGCGGTTCAAGACGCTGTTCCGGTGTGAGACCGTCTGATTCGACGGATAGGTTTGACGAGTTGCTCACTTTTGTTCGCCTCCGCTCTCTCAAGGCGACAATAAACAGCGGCCAGGCCACTCCCGGTCGAAGACATTCCTTGTCAGAATCCCAAGTCAGTTTGGACGGTAATTCGCGTCAGTGTCGACGCTGTCGTACATGCGGCCGAGCATGTCGAGCGCCGACTGGAAGTGCGCGTAGTGCTCGTTTGCGAACGCCGCCGTTTCTTGGAGTGGGATGACGGGCCGTCCATCGACCATCTCGGCTTCGATCTGTGGCCGTAGCTCCAGAACAACCTGTATCGCACCATCGAAGTCGGTAGCGGGCTGGCGCTCTTCTGAAGTCGGGATTCCAAATCGATCGAAGAACGCCGTCCAAGCGTCGAGGTCGGATTCGTGGACGGCGATGAACAGCGGATAGTCCTCTGGGTCGCGAGCGACCTGGTAGCCACCGCGGGTCCAGACGTAGACCGCATCAATGGAAGTGAAGGCGTAGTCCATACTGGCGAACTGCGGGAGGACATACGCCTCCGCTATGGATGGCGGCGAGATGTTTGCTGACGCCGTCAGGAACTCGAGACCGACGTCTTGGATTGCCTGATCGACGAGATGGAGCCCATCGTCGTACGCGACGTATCCCGCCTCCTCGAGGCGATGCACGACGCGACGGATCGTCTCCCGGTTCTCGTCAATCTTCCGCGCGACGCCTGAGATGGAATCCTCCGGGTCAAGCGCGAGGACGACCTTGAGTTCCTTCTCACCGCACACTTCGTACATCCTTTGGTTACACAATTCTGTGCAATAGTCAAAAGAAGTACTATTCGTGTGGGTTAGCTGGCTGGATCTGGCGAGTGTCCTCAGCGAGGTCGTGGATATACTCGCGGAGGGTTTCCATATCCTCGCGGGCATCTTCGAGCGTCTTGCCCTTCACTTTGGCCGTGATCTTGTCTTGATCGCGGGTGCCGGTACCACGAGTGAGTTTGACGGTGAGTGAGACGCCGACATCGCTTCGCTCGACGTACTCGGTTGGTGCCTGACGCTCACGGTTCTGCGGCGATTCTGCGCTCGTACGAGGCTGCTGGGTGTGTTCTGACATTGATTGCTCTCTGTGATCGTTAGTTGACGGACGGTGCGACTGGATCGTCGACTATCTCACGAAGGACTGCATCTATCTCGCGGCCGGTGAGTCGCCAGCAGTCGTCGGGTCCTAAACTCTCTAGCTGGCTCACCACTTCGGTCTTGAACGCCTTGTACTCCGCAAGCGCCACCTCCTCATCGTCAGTGTAATCGAGCAGGAGGGCGAGTGCAAGTTGGGCCGGCCCGCTGCCACCATATCCCCATTCGAAGCCCGAAGGACTGTGATTCGCCAGCTCGAGACTCCGCTCTGGCGTGAGCTGTTCTTGGTCCGATTGCTTCTCGACGATGGCGCGGCCTCGACGACGGTAACCGACGTAGATGACGTCGGGATCAGCCGAGGTCCGTGACTGTACGTGTGAGCGTGCGTCGCTGATTCCACTCATAGGTTGGTTCGCGGGAGGCTCGTTCGATCATCCCCGCACCCCTCTCAGGGGTTCAAAAACAGGACGTAGCTGCGTTCGGCAACGTATTTGACAGTTGCAACGTACTGTCCAGATATATCGGGATGGCTGTACTGAACGATCTCTCAGGGTTCGAGTTCGAGGACGTGGTAGAGGACGTCTTCCGCAATCTCGGCTACGAGAACGTCCGCCAGGCCGACCGCACGGCTGACGAGGGTCGCGACGTCATCATGGAGGAAGTCGTCGACGGCACCCGGCGTGCGATTATCGTCGAGTGCAAGCACACGGGGACTGTCGGGCGGCCGGTCGTCCAGAAGCTCCACTCGGCGATCGCGACGTTCGACTTCGACGGTCCCAAACGCGGAATGGTCGTCACGACCGGCCGGTTTACGAACCCTGCTCAGGAGTACGCAAACCGCCTCCAGCAGAACGACGACCCCCACCCAATCGAGTTGCTGGACGGCGAGGACCTCCGGAGGATCGCCGACGAGATCGGCCTCGACCTCTACAACGGGCGCATCGAGATTCTCTGCGACGAGACACTCCGCCCCTATGACCCGGCCGCCGACGTCGACGCGCCAGTCACGGAGGCGTTCCGCGACATCGAGAACATCGAGGCCGCCGACCTTCCAAAACCGCATTCGTCGGTGACGTTCCGCCCGGTGGTTGCGGTCACCGCCGACACGAACGCTGTCTTCGAGACGTCGGTGGGCGTCATCCACCGGATCAACGACCGGACTCGATTCGTTGCCCACGCCGAACGCGGGCAGCCGCAGGTCGTCAACGAGGACGTCACGACACTGGTCACCGAGAACCTCCACGCGACGGTCGAACTCGATACCGAGCAGTTCGCGGAGGTGTTCGACGACGTCGAGGAGAACCGGTTCGGCCAGACGCAGACCGAGTACAAAGAGTGGGCCGTCGAGCGGCTCCAGCAGCACCACACGACGACGGTCACCTACACCGGCGACAACAACGTCACCTACAACAAGACCTGCGAGCCGAACCGCTCGGATATCTCGGTCCAGTCGATCGAACCGGTGTACCTTCCTGAGGTTCGACAGACGACGGAACTCCAGGAGTACACCTACCCCTACGAGTACTACGCGGCAGGGCCGTCCAGAGTAACAGACGAGGACGGCATCCATCGGTGCGTCCACTGTGACACGAGCGGCGTCGATGAGACGTACACCTACTGTCCGAACTGCGGGGCCATCGCCTGCAACAGCCACACCAAAACGGAACGGTTGGAAGGCGAGCCGGTTTGTACTGGTTGTGCGGTCACCGAACGGTTCGCGCTGAAGATGAAGTACTTCTACGACGAGGACAACCTCGAGGCGTTCCGCGAGGAATACGCCGCAATGCCACTCCACGAGAAGGCGATGGAGAACAAGTTACTCGCTGGAGGGAGCGTGGTCGCGACGCTGCTGCTCGTCGTCGGCCTGCTCGTCATCGGCGGCATCATTTAGACCGGTCGCGTTCTCACGCCGGCTTAGCGACCAGCTCTTCGAGCGCGTGCTCTAGGGCTGTGGAACTGCCAAGTGGCTCGCTCGAAGGCCTCGTCGGTGGGGCCTCGAGAGCTTGTCGAGGAACACGAACGCTGCTGCCGTGTAGGCCGGTTCTCTCTCGGCGTGGGTCGCATCGAGCAGTTCCTTCAGCCGGATGAGATCCTGCAGGACGCTCGTCGGGTAGCCGTCCGAGCGTCGGTATACCTGTGCGACCCGGTCCGAATCGTTTGGTTCGTCATCCTGGTCGCCTCGTTGGACGAATCTGAGTTGACTTCGTGTCGACATCAAATACCGCCGGCGCAACAACAACCAGTCCTCAGAGAGGGTGTCGTGTGATGCCGTCAACGCCGCTCTCAGTCACACGGAGGAGCCACGTTGACGGGTTGTTGTCTTCTTTCCCACTATTGATTGGTGCTGGTGCTCCGGTAACAAGGACGGGCGTTTGGAACTCATCAAGCGTGCCCTGTTGACCGACGTGCATGTGTCCGGAGACGATGAGATCAATTTCAACGGAGGTTTGTTCAATAGCCTTCCGAAAATCTGCTCCCCTCTTTTGATGTATGTGGTACCCGTTTTCATTCCGGACGGGGTATGGAGTATCGTGGACGACCAATACATTCGCGTTTGAAAGTACTGATTGAACCGAGGCTTCGAGCGGTTCGCCCGGGAAGCTATCGTGACTGTAGTCGATTCCGAATAGCGTAACGTCTGTTTCCCCTACTGATTCTCCATTCTTCAAGAGACGCTCAATCTCTGACGTATCATTAGTTGCTCCATCAACTGTTCGACGGCTAGCAGGCTCATCGTGGTTCCCGTAGATGTAGTAGAACGGAATATTGAGCTCTGAGTTGAGAGCGTCTATCACAAAGGACCGGTCTGCCCCGATGGCAACGTGATCGAAAATGTCCCCGGCGTGGACAATGGCATCAGCGTCTAGGGTGTTGGCCTGATCCATTACCGCTTGGAAGCGATCACGAGCGTCGAGATCTTTAGCACCTTTTGCTTTCTTATCACGGCGACGATGCCGATAACCGACGTGAGTGTCGCCGACAATCAAGAGTCGCGTCGCGGTGTCATCGGCCGGACCGAGTTCAGTTACTGTCAGATCCTTCGTACTGTCGAGCTGGTAGTGTCGACTTCCACCCTGTGACCAGTACCTTCCTCGGACGTCTTCCAGTTCGTACCGGTGACCTTCGGTAAGCGAAAGGGAGAGAGAATGCGTCGACCAGATTTTAAGAGAGATTGTATGTCCGTCTGCATCCTCGACTGTAACTTCAAAATCGAGTTTGTTACTGCTGGAGGGCGAGACCTCTCGAACGAGGACTGTGATCGGATTAGAAAGACGGTCATTACGAGGGAGATCATCTCGAGTAAACATTAACTTCATAGACAGATGGCAGGACCGAGTACTTAATCGATGCGAGTATTCTCTGTGACTCAATTTTAGATTTGTAGCAGTGCTTCGCTAAGCCAAACGAGAGACCTCCGAAGGTTCCTCGACGTCGTCGAACTCACCACGTTCGACCGGCTCCCAGTCCTCATCTGGCTTCGGACTCCACCAGTCGACTTCATAGTCGCCTGGGGCACCGAGGACCTTCACCCGCGCCGACCCATCCGGAAGATCACGACGGAGTTTCTCGTCGACGTGGAGGTTCCACGTCGAATCGGTGTCGAAGCAGGCGAGAACGGCCTCCTCGTAGCCACGGTCTTCTCTGGATTCCCGGAGGATGACCTGCGTGTTGCAGTTCTTGCAGAACACTCCTTCGAAGGGGATGTGACTGAATATCTCGTGCCCGCAGACCGGACACCAGAGGAACTCGAACAGTGCTTCGCTGTGGCGGTCGATGACTTCCAGACTCATCTGTGGATCTGGCCCGATTGAGACGGGCCACCCTTCTCGGCCCAAAATAAACGTCACCGCAGATACGCTCACATCAATCAGCGCTCAGCGCCGTACACGATTCTCGAGGATGCTTCGTACCCACAGTTCCGGCACTCGAACCAGCGCTGAATCTTCGCACCGTCAGCCGTTTTCCCCCCGATTGCCACGTCGCTGTTCGGACACTCGGGACAACTCAGTTCGGGCGCTGGCCGTTTCCGGAGCTCATCACGGAACGATTTCGCGTCCTTCGTCTCGTACCCCCGCGACCACACTGGGTAGCCGTCGACGAGGATTACGCCACGCCACTTGTAGCGGTACGAATCCGGTGCTCGGTGTAAGACCGCCCGAGCGCCGGTCTCGGTATTCCGGTATGCGAGTGTGGGCGTGCGGCTCTCACGTCGCCAGTTGGTGATCCGGGGCATCTGTTAGAAGTGGACGTCGGCGGGCACGATCCAGAGCTCTTCACTCTCTTCAAGGAGTCGGTCCAGCTGTCCACGGTGGCGAATGCCGGTTCCGTGTTCGGTGTACAGAAAGATCGCCGGGCCGTCGTACGCGCCGACCTGGTGGAAGGCGTGCCGCGCGAGGTCCTCGTCGCGCATGATCTCCTCGTCGGAGAGCTCGTCGATGGCTTCCTTCACCCGGTCGAGATTTCGCTCGAACTCCTCTTTCGTCGCCTTCCAGCCACGCTCAAGCAGGTCTTGGCCGTCATCGGAGTTGACGGGGGCTGCAGTCGGCAACTCACCCCATCGCGCCTTCCCCGCAACGGACGTATCCTCCTCGTCGAACGTCACGTGGTAGTCGAAGACGGCGCCAGCGTGTGGGTCCGCGCCGACCAGGCGGTCGAACACCGTCTTTCCGGTGGATAGTGCTTCGTCTTCTGTCGATGCTTCTACCAGACTGTAAATGACCATGTGCATCTCGAACACCTCGAAGCGCCGACGCACCGGGAGTCGTTGCTCGCTCGCTCCTGCTGCGCCGGCACCCATCGCCGGCGCTCGAAAAACCCTAATCTAGCGGTCGATTCTTAGGACACGTTCGCTCGGTCGACTGTGATGGTCAGGTTTCCGGACTCGTAGTCAGCTTCGAAGTCGATGGTGAACGCATCCGAGTCGTACGCGGCGTGGTAGGCGCGGTGACGTTTGAGCGAGCCGGTCGCCTTGAAGTGGAAGAACGCAGCCGCCGTGTAGGGCTTGCTCTGCGTCTCGACTTGCGTTTCGACTGACGCCGGAAGTGCGATCTGTGGCGTGTCCGTGTCAATACTCGCAGCGAACTCCTTCGCTTCCTCGACGGTCGCTTGCGAATGTGCCGGTGTCTCGCCGGTCAACACGTTTACCGGTGTTTCCGTGCCGTCGGTAAACAGGACGTCTTTGAAGATGTGTGTCCCGAGGATCGCGTCGGGGTCTAACTCGCAATCGTCGAATGGATCGTCGTCTGGTTTCTCGGACATCAAATCACGAGCCTACAGAGGGGCTCGGTTCTCTCCGCCCCTGAAAAACAGCAACTGGTCGACGCAGTCCTGATCTATGAACGGTTCAGACTCGCCTTCTCGAAGGGTGATTCCCCGGTCGGAATGCGCAGCTCCTGTCGGTCTCCGACCCGCTCGGCGAGCTTCCGCTTCAGATACTGTCTCGCCGTCGACGGTGTGAAGACGCCTTTGTCGAGCATGTCTCCGACGACATCTTTGAAGGCCGCGAACTGCCCCTGCAGGTGGCCGTCGCCGACCGGCTCGCCGTCGTACCAGCGCACCGTCGCGAGCGCGCCATTCCCGACCGTCTCCCCCTGTTTGACTGTCTCCGATTCGTACTGTAGGCCGAACCACAGCGTCCGGTAGGCGGTCACCTCGAACGTCGTCGACACCACGAAGAACGCCTCGTGGTGGAGGTAGTCGAGGTGGTCAGCGACGATCTCGTCGAGGGTAAGCCCGGTGGCACGGGGCTTCGGCTCGACGACCGTCGACGGTCGATCCTCGTCGGCGAGGTAGCCGTCGACGGCGTCTGCCTCAAGGCCATCGGCTAGTTCAGCCAGCAGCTGTTTCGCCCACTTGGAGTCGGTGTCGTCGCCACCGAACGGCGACTCAGCAGAGATTCGGTGCTTGAGCTTCAGGTTCGCTGCGCCCCACTGGCTGTAGTGGAGCGTGTACTGTCCGTCTGTACGTTCGTACGCAACAAGTGCGCGGTGGCCCATTGAACAATCACCTCGTAGGACGACCCACGACTGGATCGCCCCGCACCCCTCCCGGGGGATGAACAACGCTACTCGTCGATCGGCTCGGGGGAACTGAGGTCAGCGTGGAGGACTTCGCCGTCGCGAACGACGTACCGCTTTGCGAGGACCGGGAATCGACACTTCGTATACCCGGTCGTTTGGATGTCGAACTCTTCGTCAGCTTCGAGGTGGTCGGCGAGTTCTCGCAAGAACTCGTGGGTCACGATACCGCCCTCGTAGTCCGGGAGGCCGTTCTCCCGCGCCTCGTACACCTCGAAGTCATCGTACCCCCAGATGGTGAGCTCTCCCTCTTCGGTAACCTCCCAATCGAGCGTCCCGAAGCAGTAGCTCTCACAGAGCTCGCGGACTGCCTGCGGATCCGATACGATCGCGCCGGTCGACGTCGTCGCAGCTTGCAGTGTCGCCATATCTGGACTTCACGGGGTCGCCCCCGCACCCCTGTCGGGGGCGAAAAACAGACGCGAGAGGTGCCTCCTGAGGCGTGGCCGGCGCCTCCAGTTAGGAGTCTGCCTGGGCGCCCGCCCCGGCTCCGTCGCCCGGCCTCGTGAGAAGGCTCACCTCCTCTAGGAGGTCTCTCGCGGTCTCGACTCGCTCTCGATCCGCGGCGTCCAATCGGTCGACGTCGAGTCGGTTGAGATTGCTGAGTATACGATGCATCCGGTACCCTTGTTTGAACTCTTGCTCCATCGGAAGCGCCTCACCGCTCGCCGGCGCGGAACGACTTCCCATCGGGACTGCCGTCGGGCTTGCAGGAGATCACGGTATTAACCAACGAATCTCGACGCTACTCGCAGGGTGTTGGTTAATCGACGGCCAGCACTGGCCCTACGCGAGACTGGGGCCGTAGCGAGCCGAGCCACACACCCGGCACTCCCAGATCGGTTGTCCCGTCCACGCCGCATCCGGGACCGACTCGTGGGTCTTGAACCGATGGTCGGTCGCCCGTCCACAGTTTTGACAGTCGAGTTCCTGCGTCGTCGGTACCGACGAATCCTGTCGATCAGCCGCAGCCTCGCCAGTAGATTCGGTCAGCGCCATCGCTGGAACCAGCCACACCGCGTCGTCGGCGTCGTCGAGGATCGCGTCAAGACGCGACGCGTCGCGGATGCCGTCCCCACGTTGGTCGTAGAGCCGCGTTGGGGCCTGCTCCTGACGCTCCGACGCTTCCTGCCCGTGCCACCCAGTCCGGTCACGGGCGGCACTGAGAAGCCCCTCTCCCTCCGCTGACGACACCTGTACCGCGTCGGGAAGTGAGGGCCATTGCTCGGCCAGCTGGCGCGCCGGCGCCTCGTCGAGGTCGTAGATGAGCGTGTAGTCGTCGACGGCGGGCTCCGCCTGGTTGGCAGAGAGGAGGTTCGCCGCGGCGCCGCCCTTCGCCACGGCGCCGTAGAACGTAGTCGACTCGACGATTAGGTGGATGATGCCGAGGAACGTCGTCGACGCTGACTCGTTCGTACTAGCGGCGTCACTCTCGAGATGGTTAGTGAGACAGAACCGGCATTTCGTCTGCCCGTCTGGGACTGACGCCCCACAGGACCGACACTCCGTGTTTGATTCAGTCGCGTCGTTCGGATACCCTTTCTCGGTTGTGGCAACGCGCTGCCGATGGGCTGCACTGTCACCGCATTCGCTAAGTTTCTCATCCGGAATATGCGATGCTTCGCCGATTGGTCGGAGTTCTTCGAAGTCAGTGTAGTAGTCGTTCATCGATTGGCTCATAGATTCGTCCGTAATGGTACTTCAACCTGAGGGGTGGCAATCCTCCTTGACCGGTGTTGTATTCAGGGATGTCACTTCCGCTGAAGGTAACTAGCCCCTCGCACGGCAATTGGGGAAAATTGGTGGTAGTCCTCTATTGCACGCACATCGACCACGTTCCGTCTTCGTCAACTTCGAGAACGGCATCGAATAACGGTCGGAGGGTCTCAATCGTCTTCTCGTCACACGTTTCGGGATCTAGATGGAAGTGCGCTATCGCTCCTGCCAACGAGAGACGCCTCGTAAGGAGATGGAGGAATCTGAAGGCCCGATTAAGGTCTGTGGCTTCGAGAAGTTCTGTGAGTGAATGGAAGCAGACAACGGGTTGCTCATCGGTACTTCCCCACTCCGAAAGTTGTTCACTAATTCGTATTCCGAGTGTCGTCAGATCCGCGGGGTCGAGAACGGCGTCAACCTCTAGCCGTTCAGGTGGAAGCGCCCTCTTGGATGGCTGTGAGGCAGATGATCGTGCAAAGTCTCCAACATTGATGAGTGAGATGTGTGCAGGGGTCTCTTCCTCGAATTCCCATATGTTGAGGCGGTTCGTGCCTGGAGACTCGTACGTTACCCCGAGCAAGTTTGCGCGACTGGACGGGACGGCGGACAACAAGTCGTTGCATCCTTCATCTTCGGGGTGACTGCTGCTTGGCGCGAGAAACAGCACGTTTGTCTCTTGGTCAAGTTCTCTTGACCCAGCGTCCGATGCTCCTCGAATCGTTATCGTGCCATCGTTAGTAACTTCCACTACACACTCATCGTATTCGAACGACACCGAGAGATCTGTCTCCTCTGGCTTGTCGAACAGGGCGTTCAATGCGTCTACATCGATTACGCCTTGTAATGGCGTGAGTGCGGTCGGTTCAACACCTTTGAACCATGCCACTGCTCGAATCACTCCTGTACTCGGACGATCTCCGTAATTGAAGGATGGGGGGTTGGTCTCGTTGTTTGGTCCCATTGATAGTTACACCGTTGAGTACGATTCTCCCGCCGGGGCCTGTTCGGTGGACCGGAAACGTAATTTGGGGTAGTACATAGATTCCAATTCTCCCGGTTCAATAGGTCTTTTGATTTGTTTGCTTTTTCTGACCGGTCAGAGATTTCTATTCTATGAGTTTCCCCAGACCGGTCAGAATACCCTGTGGTAATGGGCGGTCTCATCAGCGATACCAAATTGGATATCCTCCGACAGCTACGTTCTGAACCACTTCACGGCTATGGGCTTGCCGCTGAACTGAACCTGAGCCATGGGTATATCTACACACATCTCGGCGAACTACAGGAGGCAGGGATGATCGAAGTAGCGGAGGAACGCGACGGGAAGAAGATCTATCGACTTACCCAGAACGGTCAGTATTTGGTGAAAGCCTTCGACGATTAACCAAGGTTTCAGAGCCTCCGCGCTACGCGGGGGCTGACTTCGAATCGTCGACCTCCTCTAGTTCGTTCCATCGTGTGCGTATCGTTACCGGCGTTGTCTCCGCCACCTCTGCGAGATCTGTTTGCGTGAAAAATTGTCCCTGCTCCCGAGCAGCCTTATAGAGGCAGGCCGCTGCGACACCTGTCGGTTGGCATCCGTTCGAGATAATCGTCGCTTCAGCGCCCTTTGCGAGTTCAAACGCCCGCTGTCGGACCGTGTCAGCGACGTCCAATTCTGACGCGAAGCGCGGAATGAACGACTGCGGCCTTCTCGGTGGGGTAGGGAGTCCTAATTCTGTATTCAGCGTTTTGTACGCGTTTCTCACTCGAGACAGTTCGACGCGTGCTGAATCAGCGACCTCGTCGAGTATCACTGGTCGATCGTTACAGCGGCAGGCCCCGTACACGCTAGCCGTGGCGATGGCCTCGATGGATCTGCCCCGAAGCAGGTCCTCGTTCTGGGCACTCCGGAAGAGCTGACACGCCTGGTCGCGGATCGAATCGGAGAGCTCGAGGGTACTCGCCAGACGGCGAACCTCGCCCAGCCCGTATGCGAGGTTGCGTTCAGCTTTCGACTGAAACCGCCCGCGCGTCTGTTCACGCCGCATCCGGGCGAGCCGGCGTCGCTTCTTTCCGGAGAGTTCATTCCCGTTCGTATCGGTCCCGCGCCCGATCTCCGTCGACAACCCCCGATCGTGCCGCGCTGCCGTCAACGGAGCGCCAGTCCGTTCACGCTCGTCTTCGTCGAACCCTCGCCACTCTGGTCCGTGGTCGATCCGCTGCTCGTCGACGACGAGCCCACACTCCTCGCAGACGGTTTCGACTGTATTAGTGGTGACTCGGCCGTCGCACTCGGGACACTGATTCGACCTCGTGTCGGTCTGGACGTCTTCGTCGAACGTCGTCTCGTAGATGTCTCTAGTTGCCATCGTTCTCACCGTGTTTCGGGAACTCGCCAGTACAGTGAGCCCCTCACCCATTGAGGGGACAATAAACTCAACGCAGGGTTGAGGTGCTGACACCGGCAGTAAGAGAGATCCTCAAATCAGATCGCTGTCTACAGTAAGAATTTGCTACTCAGGACATATGCCACTTTATTGTTTCAAGCCATTCGAGTCACCGAAGCAAATCCCAACATAATCGACTCGTGAAGTGTGTTCAGACAAGTGATACTAATCAGACGAGATCTCAAAGGCACTTTCAAGTGCTGCATCATTGGGTAGCCCGAAGTAGACAAATCGGTACTTGCCGGATTTTAATTCTTTGCAGACATAATATGGGCCGATTGAAAAACCGATTGGAGACACAGTGAACTCCCAAGTGAATCCATCACTTGGGTCGTGATCGACTGCTTGGGCATCTAGAAGCACATTACCTTTGGTCGAAAAAATGTGATCCCACTCACCATTATCTTTCTTTTGAATTGCGTAATGATCACGAGATCCAGTCCTCTGCGACTCGGAGGATATATTTTTCAAATGGATCGAGATATCCTGACCAAGATTGACTGATGCAGGCTCTATTTCCAATGAGAACTTTTCGGTCGTTCCTTTCTTGATTGTATATTTTTGATCCAGATCGGTAGTAAGCAGCGCCAAGTCACTATCACATTCTGGGGGTGTCTGTTGGGTCATGGTCTTCGTTTTCTGATTTGCTAACTGTTCCGCTTGGCTGAGACAGCCACCGAGTGTCGTGGCTCCGAGTGCAGTGAGAACTGTTCTGCGGCGCATAGGTACCGATACGAGCGTCACATACTTATGACTCGTCCAGGTTCAAACAACCGCTTTAGCTTGGCCAACACTGATTTTAGTTCGTATCGTGGATCTCAAATAAGGAGTGTTGAGCACAATATGCCAGGTGTATTTCCTTATCGGCCTTCGACACGGGTAGACGACCAAAATCCGAAACTAGTCGAAATTAATGACGATTCTGCCGAAAAAATATTCAAATCGTTATCTTCTGAATCGGCTCGTTCAATGTTTGATTTGCTCTATGAGGAACCGCAGACCGCGAGCGATATCGCAAAATCACTCGATATGTCGGTCCAAAACGCAAAGTATCACCTTGATAAGCTTGAGGAGGCTGGACTCATAGAAATTATTGATATCTGGTATTCAGATAGAGGGCGTGAAATGAATGTGTACGCACCGACTAGTAGTTCGATTATATTATTTGCCGGCAATTCGAACGAGAAGCGGTCTCTGCGCAAGATTCTCAAACAATCACTTGGAATCACTGGCATCCTTGGTATTGCGAGTTTCCTCTTTGGTTGGGTACTTAGTAACCTTAGGCCAGAAACAATCGTTGATACGGATACGGATCCCTCAAATCCTGTCTTGGTTATGAAAAATCTTGTTCAGTTTCTCGCACTCCCCGAGATCGCATTCCTGCTTGGCGGGATCTTTGTCATATTACTCACTCTTGGAGGGTGGTACTTAACCACCCTTCCGGATTAACTACCGAGTCCTCCACTGAATCCCAAGGTTGTTTGCCATTGAATGGGCTGTTGAGCCGACAGCCTCTGAGGCTCCCGTTGCTTGGGTGGCGAGAGAAACCATGAAGAGGTAGTAATTTCCTTCAAAGTAGTCACGGTCGTACACTGGCCCACCAGAATCTCCGGATTGTTGCTCGTTGGATACATGCAGAAGACTGCGTCTCGTGACGCTCGTGCTGCAGTAATTGTCCAAGTATTCTTCGATTACGCCCGTGGTTGGACCGGTAGTGATGCCGCGCTTACGGACTTCGAGATTATTCGCCATCATATCGTCAATACCGTTACTATCCACATATCCCTCGATATAGCCGTTTTCGTCGACAATCGTGTCAGTAAAACCATCGCGCTGCGGTTGTCCTTCCTGATCATCAGCCTCAATATTTGTGAGAGCGGCGTCGTAGTCCTGGAAGTGGTGTTTTACGTGTCCGTAGTAGTCGTCACTTTGATAGGCGTTTTCACCTGTTGGATCTTGGGTAGAGCAGCTATCCTGTACATTCGGATCATCGACCCACAGGTGACGCGCGCCCATTAGATAGAGATTGCCACCGTAGTCCACTCTCGCAGTCGAGGTGGCAGTACCCGTCGAACTATTCTGTTCAACGCCTCCTGGAACCGGATCGTAGTTTCCGTTGTAGTAGGTGTCTTGGTATTCTTCCCGGCGTGTAATGGCAACTGGCACTCCATCGACCTCCTCTGGAATGTCCGCATTAGTTCCCTCAGAACGGTCGACATGAACTCTGACTTCGAAAAATCGATAATTGTCGACAGCTGCGTTGCTCGGACCGTAACCTACTCCCAGGACTCCGGATGACTCTTCTAGGCGGTTGAAGAGTAACTGCTGTCCTCGACGTGCTCGCTCTTTCTGTTCAAACCATTCTTTTGGAACCTGTTTAGTCCGAACAGGTTCTCCCTTCGACCGATGAGTGACGATTCGAACACGATCCCTGCTAGGAGTGGCTCGAGCTTTCCCGATGGCCGTGTTGAGCCCTGCTCCAGAGATGCCGATGGCTCCGAGTGATTTCATGAACTTTCGCCGGTCTATTCCCCTGTTTGCTCGGACTGATCCGAGCCGAGATTGGTCTTCTGTCATGGGTTAACACCCACCAAATAGAAAGTATGGAGACATTATTTCGCTAACTATTTATCCAAACCAAAACGATGAGTGGAGGCGAATTTGTTCATAAGCGCTACAATATTGCTAATACGCATCCGGTAATTATATCCAACCACTCTATTGGATAATACAAAATTCGATTCGAAGAGGGGAGAGATTTATCCAGTTTCAGTACCTCACAAAGCATCCTCGGCTAGCTGTTTCTGCGGCCTGAGTTCTGTGTCGAAGCGGTTGTACTGACGGTCTCGACGAGAGAATTACGGACGGATCGACGGAGAGCTGTCGCTGTCGGCGGCGGTCAGCCGCCGACGCGACAGCGTCGCCACTCACTCCGCTGGCTTGCTCGGTCGGTGGTTAGCGGTGGAATCGGTCGTCAGGTGGCCGATTCGCGGGGACGGCCCGACGCACCGCGAGGGCCGTCCACGCAGCTCGTCGAATCATATTGACGAACTCCTTGTACGGCCACCACCAGAGGCGACGCCCGCCTCGGCGGGGCGTCGCCACATACTCGTAGTGAAGGTACCGCCAGACGTTCTGTAAGAGGAGACTCACCACCACGTACAGCAGCCGTACCGTTGGATCTCGTGTTGTCGTTGTCGCTATCGCTTGCTCAAACAAGCGATAGCTTGACTCGATACCGAAGCGTTTCGAGTAGTGGTATCGAGCGTCCCGTGGTGAGTCGATGAACGGCACGTCAGCGGCGTAGCCGTGACGCGCCACACCGTTCTCGTCATACTTCCCATTTAGGTACGTACAGTCGATGTAGACGGGAAAATCGACGGTCCAGCTGTGACCGTCGAGTTTCCCCGTCAGATCATGCTGAATGACGCGACTCCAGCCTTCCGAGAGCTCTTGCTGAATCGCCTCACCCCACCGGATGATCGGGATCACGTACGCGTAATTGTGCGCCTGAAGCAGCGTGAGACACTTACTGTCGTAGAATCCGCGATCAAGGTAGACGGCCTTGACCCCGGCGTCAAGGCCGTCGAGGACACCGAAGAACTCAGCGAGGACACTACTTGCGGTATCGCCGTCTTTGAGACGGCGTACCGCCAGCGTGTAGCGTTTGTTCTTCACACGCGCGTAGAGTGTGGCATAGGCGTGGAACGCAGTGGTTCCACGCTTCGCTACCGAGTGATAGAGGCCGTCTGTGTCGTCTTCGTCACCGTAGTAGGGCCGCAGGTGGAGGTCTGCGCAGACCTCCACCTGTTCGGGGAGCAATTCATCGAGATCCTTTCGCAGGAGCGTGTTAGCGACTCGTTCGAGCCGTTCCGGCTCGAACTTCGTCCGAAGATGGTAGAGGACCGTGTTCCCAGCGGGTGAGTTCTGGCTCGACGCACAGAGCGTAGAGACAGAGGTCCCGTCGGCGCAAGCGCCGACGAGGACCTCATAGATGTCTTCAGCAGTGATTTCAGCGTTATTGGCTAACGAGAGCGAAACTTCCTCGTCAAGGCGGTTGACGAGAAAGTTAAGAAGCTGGTCCTCGTGGATCTCACCGTCTGCTTGTTTGGTTTTAGACACACCTTCAGCAAGCAGACGTTCTAACTAAGCGGCTTTGTGAAGTACTGAACCTGGGGAAGAAACCCGATTACTGCGCTGTTGAAACTGAATAGAGCCATGGTCCCATGTTAGTTATTTTCTATCGAGGATTTAAGTTACAAGATCGTGGATCAATATATGATGACATCACAAATTGAAGCCCAAATCCCACCACTCGTACAGATCAAGGACGCAGTCACTGCAGGATACGCTGCAAGCCTGTACATCGCCGAACGAGACAAAGGACCCCACGGAAAACGTCTCGCGGTCTTAGAGATCGATCCGGACTACCGAGTCGAGTGCGTGCTCGATCTCCAAGATTTCGGGTTCCAAGAGCAAACGATGGAAGCGATGTACACTGTGCCGATAGAGGGCACCCCGCTAATGGTTGACTTGGGAGAAATTGAGCCAGAGTCTGCACTCCGAGAGTTACTCTCGTGTCTCGATATCTGTGAGAACAGCAGAAAGGCCGAATGAGGTTTTGCGAGACTGCTACCAGAAAACGACTGGCTACTACCGTTTCAATGACTCAGGCAATTCACAGCGACTTCAGCTCTGCGCTACTCCGAACCCATTCTTCAACCTTCTTGACACCCTCCTCACGTGAAACAGGTTGCTTGACACTATCTTCAATACCTTTCCCACTCACTTCCGTCAGTTCAACTGTGGTGTAGAGGGAAATTCGCCCAAGATCCTGCGGACCGTCAGGATCGACTATCACATCGAAGCTGAACTGGGCATCATCAATCTCTACCGCATCAATTTCTTCTACAGCAGCCTCCAATTTTTCTTCCGTTGACGTGGTGTTCACGACGAACAGAAGACTGGAAAAGTCTTCATAGAGGGCGATCTGATCGGGATCTACTGCATCAACGAGCAGGTCGGTGAATTCCGTTAGCGTGACGGAATTGCGAGTGTCGTCAAGGAGATCAGTGATCAGATCATCAACCGAATCCTGATCGTTGTGACACTTCTGAAGCCGCTGAGTGGTTTCTTGTGAGAGTTCTACTTTAATTCGGTCAATGATGTTGATAATCACAACTAATCAAACTGCACACTCCCTTATAAACCGTAGCAGCGACGATACCTGCCGACGCAGAGAAATAATCGATGAGATTCAGTGTTCGTCGAGACAGCGGTGCTCTTCACGGACTTCCTCGACTGGGCGTGACTTACCAGCAACGAATTCGCCATCTTTGACGATCTGTGCATCACAGCGGTTGCATCCCACGTGGGTCGCTGCAGGCGGTCTTGAATCCCTGGGGACGTAGCTCACATTCTTATGGCTCTTGTTCGGAAACCTCACAGTTTCAAATTTTAACCATTCGTGCCAGAAATTCTTGGATCCGCACTTTGGGCAGCGATAGTCAATTTCATCTTCCCAATTAGCTGCTTTCTCCGAAATGTTACCCATTGCAAATAGAGCCGAGGCCGTTCCGTGTTTAGTGGTTGCGCGCTTACTCCGAATTGTCGGTCAATATGGAGTCACTGGATTGGATGGGGCCACTGGATCCAGTGGTTGTTGGGTGTTTTGCCGGAGGCATCATGTCTCGAACATAGCCAGACGTCTAATAGGAAAATAAATCGTTTCGGTGCTAGCATCAAATCAGCCACTGGCTCCGCTTCCAGTGACTGCGTGTGGCCCCGCTGCAGTTAGCTCTTAGTCAACATAGCCAATCCGATCAGTGCCAGAAATGGGAGATGGAGTTAAGATACACAATACCCGTGAGCAAGTCTAATGCTCGTCAAGACAGTGGTGATCGGCACGAATCTCCTCAACAGATGGCGACGTGTCGACTAAGAGCTTACCGTTATCGACCAGTTGCTTGTTACAACGCTCACAAGCGGCATTGAGGACCTTGGACTTTCCTATCGGAGGTGTGTCCGTGTCTTGCGTTTTATGAATCGCTGTTGCGGGGCTCTGATCAGGGTATCGCACTTTTTCCATCGTCGATAGTTCCTGCCAGAATGCCTGTGAACCACACTTCGGGCAACTGTAGTTGATCGCGTCAGCCCACTCTGTCGCTGGGTCGTGAAGACCAGTCATTACGAATCGAACAAAGACCGTTCCGTGTTTAGTGGTTGCGCGCTTACACCTGCGATCTATCCGGAATCACTGGATCCAGTGGTTATTGGATATTTGACAAAGAATGTCATACCAAATGTATAATCAAACATCTAATAGGTGAAGTGTTCTATGTCGGTACCAGTATCAAAATCAGTTACTGGCTCTGGTTCCAGCGACTCGGGATGTCGATCGAAAGTACGATACTGACGCCATCATCGGATTCAACAAAATAAACTACGGTAAATAAGGCCAGAAATATGGCATCAAACTTTCATTGAGATTCAGCAATGATCTCGCGGATTATTTCTCGTGCTTCATCCTCTGATAGCCCTTCAAGTTGTACGTTCGTCAGTGCATGGTTGAACCGTCGCGTCGTCTCATCTATGACACGTGACGGCTCATCTGCGAGTTCGTCACACATAACTTGAACCGCAGGTTGATAGCGTGCGAACCAGCGGTCAAATACCTTGTTAACCATTGTCTGGTTGGCGAAGACTGCGTCAGTCGTGGAATAATCGTCGCCACGGGACGTAAGCTCCGAAATCCACCAGAGTCGGTGGATAGCGTTTGAGTACAAGTCGGAGCCTGCGCCGAGGAATTTCTCCCTCATCGCCTCCTCAGAGCGATACTCCCACCGGTGCCGAACGAGATCAGGATACCGGACCACTGCAAGCCAGTGCCAGAGCCCCGGATCCCCGGCAGTTCGTCTTGTAATGTTGAGGCCATGGTGAATGTCTTCAGCGAGTGCACCATCTATAGCTGTGTCGTACTCTGAGTACTCCTGAAGCACCTGTTGCACCGCTGAATCGATCCTGTTGAGGTCGGCCTTCGGATGGCCTGGTATGGGCTCTACGTACTCCTTCAGCTGTTCATCGGTGAGTGCCGCCTCGCCTTGCATAAACGATTGACCAACAAGACGGCGTCCGTCTTCAGTCAGTCGATGTAATTCTGTCTCGGTCATGTTAGATCTGGAGGCCCTCCTCCATAAGGTGGATCAGCTGTTCTCGGGGATTTATATACTCTTGAAGTTCACTATCGATCCGCTGTATCACGTGGGGTAGGGTCTGTGGATCAGAGAGATCGTCCCTGAGACGGTGAGTTGCTTCTGATACGTCGTTAGTATCGTAGAGGTTACGAGCGAACGTCTGGAGTACCATTTCCTGCCATTCGTGTTCAACGTCGCCCTCTGGGCCCACAGCACTTCCAGCTTGAACGAGCAGTTGTACCCACACACCGTAGCTCGTTTGGTCAAGTATCACGTCACGCATCCGAGCCTCAGCCCCGACAGATCCTCTACTCTGTAGTACCTCGGCAATACGGGGATGGTCAGAGTTGATCCACAATTTAGGACGACTCTCGTTCCGGAAGTCAAGATAGTAGAGCTTATTCCCATCTGGGAGGTGAGCGTTTTGTGAAAAGCGTACTCGCTCACCGTCGATGGCGGCTCGTTCTTCATCTTCGGAGCGATCGACGACAACGTAGTACAGCGTCCCACTGGCGACCCGGAAGTTCTTCTGATCGGCGTAATCGCTCGGTTCTTCTCTCGGATGAGACTCTGTGCGAACAAGGTACGGACGCAGTTCGACAGTCCCTCGGACAGTACTTTTTGGAACTTCCAGCCTAACGTCGTATTCACCGGATGTTGTAGGTGCTCCGGAGATGACGATCCGATCGCGGTAGATCGTCTCGTGACAGCGAATGGTGACGTAGAGCTTGGCCGGGGGCTGTGCTTGTTCATCCTGTGGGAAGACGGCTTGGACTGTCTCCTCAGGTAGGCGCAGTTTTCCGTGGAGAGTAATGGTGTTCCAGTCCGGCTCATCACTACTGTCGGACGACGATACTTTTGATGCGAAGTTTATCTCTGTCTGTGCCGGGTTCAGTTCAAGTGCTCTTTGATTGCCGTCGTCAACGGTGAACGAGTTCAGTTCAAAGTCTATTCCCTTATCTCGGTAGCTGAACGGAAGTGTCGTAGTACGGTGTCGCTGCGAGTGCCTGGTCATGCTTTATTCTCCTCGGGTGTCTGTAACTCTGCGAGTATCTCCAGTTGGGTCGCGCCGACGTCGCCGTGCACTAAGTCAGCGGCTTCATCGGAATGAGAACGACCAGAGAAAGATACTTCATGGACAGATTCATCGGCGACAAGACGAGCACATCCATCATCGTATGAAACGGTTACACCGGATTGTTCGATCTCAACGTGATCGATAGGAATGTCATCATAACGGGATCCGTCCTCGCCAACACCGGTGAGTGAGATGTCAGCACTCCATCCGTTAAACTCCTCTGACAGTACTTTAATTCGACCAGAGATCATCCATGCGTCACCATCAAAGCGAGACGAGCTGTCGATCTCGAAGGCAGGCTTAACAGGCGATGTCGTGGATCGGGGGTTCCCACTCCCGTGGATCGGGAACCGGTTCAGAACGTTGTCGGAGAGGGAATCACTGTTGCTACCCTTCGAGATCAAGTGACGAAGACCGTCACGGAGCGTTCCGAACATATCGTCGAGTGCCGTCCGGAAGCCACGTTGATACTGTTCACGGAGGTTCTCGGTAGACTCCCATTCGTCATGCTCGGGTGGTTCAGCGAACCGAAGGAACCGGTCGATTTCTCGGTCACTCTCGGACGGTGTCCCTTCCAACCGTGCTTCACCAGCAGCCAACACGCCGAAGAAGTTTCGGTCGCCGTAGGCGACACGGCTCTGGTCGTAATACTTGACCACCATCCCTGCCCCACGGAACAGCGCGACGTTATTCAGGTACGAATCGTCGTCTGCGGGGGATGCGAGACGAGCCGACAACCGTACTGAGCCGTCGGGAGTCTCATCTCCATCGGCACGAGGCGGGATCTTTACCGGGATGTCAAGTCCAGCAACGTCTCCGGGATCTACCAGAGTCTGAGCATCCGTAGTTCTCTCGTCGTAAGCCTCCACGAACGGTCGGATCGCTGGGACGCTCTCGACATCGGCCATCAGTGTCTCGTCTGGCGTTTCGACTGTAATTTCGAGGTCACCTCGATAGATCGCTGGCCAGAAGTATTTGACAGAGGCGTCCACAAACTCCTGTGCGAGGTCTTCGACATCCGGTCGCTCGTCTCGTGTCGGATCTTGGAACTCGACGACCATGGCGCTCGTTCCGCTAACAGCAGGCCGTTCCACGTACAACTGTTCTGCTAGCCGTGACGCATTCTCTCCCCAGAGGGACTCCGGGCGGGGGCCATCGTCCGTTTCGATAGTCTGGCAGAGCCACCCCGCACCTTGGTACGTCGTATTGTCTTCCGGGAGTTGATGTGTAGGGAACTTAGAGCGAGCGATAAGTCGCGGGGAATCGTCCTTACGCACACCATGTGCGAGGTGCGAATTGAAGACAACCGTCGAAGCACCCGAGAACGTCCAAAGTACGGACTTACCAAGGCCGTACGAGCCACCGGCGGTATCGTCTTGCTTGCTGCTGTAGAGTTCGTCGCGAACGAGCGCAGCGTAGTTTGAGTCTTCGTCCCAGCTTCCGGTCAAGCCAGTTGTGTTCCTGTCTTCCACGACGAGGAGACGGAGTTCGGTATCAGGATCGCGGGCTCGTTCAACGACCCGTTCATAGCGACGGCCATTATGTGTGTCTGCAACCGCCCGCATCCGTTCATTGAGTCCATCGTCCCAACCGAGTCCGTCAAGGAACTCCTCTTTCTCATTACCCGTGAGCGTGACGAAACGGAATGTCACTTCGACGGGATCGTCGTTCGGGAGGCCCTGATCGTTCGCGTTTTGGAGGACCTCACGAACAAACGCCTCGGAGTCATGGTCAACGGCGTGTTTGGTTGGGTCGTCGCCGTAACGTGGCGCTCCTGGTCCACCACTGAAAAAGAACCAATTGACCGCTTCGTTGATTTGTATTTGCTCCTGATCCATGTGAGAAACCGGTATGTTCGTACGGGACTATCACCACCAAGTTAGTATTACTGTTACGCGTCGATGAAGGCTGGTCAGTCAGAACGGGCAGAGGTTCTGATCAGGGGACACTATCGCTTCTTCGCACAGTGGGAAGAAGTCAGAATGGGAACGTTGCCGAACGCTTATGTGACGATGCGCTGGAAAGTGCGTTATGAAGGTAGCTGCAGTGGATCTGTTCTGCGGGGCTGGCGGACTCAGTTATGGCCTCCAACAATCTGGCGTCTCGGTCGTTGCTGGGATCGATAAGGATCCGGACTGTAAGTATCCATACGAACAGAATATTGACGGACAATATATTAAATCAGACATCCACGCGTTGGCAAAAGATCCCGAACCAATCGCACAGATGTACCCGTGGGATGCGGATCTGAAGGTCCTTGCGGCATGCGCGCCTTGTCAACCCTACTCCACAATGGGACACTCAAAGGGCAAAAATCGTGAAGATCATCAAAAGTGGGGTCTACTAAATGAAGTGTCCCGGATCGTAGAGTACGTTAAACCGGACGTGGTGGTAACCGAAAACGTACTCCAAGTGAAACAAGAAGACGGCGTCTACGACGCGTTCATAGAGAGCCTTGAATCACAAGGCTACCACGTCAACAGTGACGATAACAAGAACGTCTATTGTCCAGAATACGGCATTCCACAGAAGCGGAAGCGATGGGTGGTTATGGCGTCCAAGCGGGGACCTATCTCTCTTCCCAACCCTCCCATTCAGAATGAAGACGACTATCCGACGGTTGAAGACACGATTGATCATCTGCCACCAATCGAAGCAGGGGAAGACAGTGACGAGAACGACGTGCATAGAGCACGTTCTCTCTCGGAAAAGAACTTGGAACGTATCGATAACATGAAACCCGGTGGAGATTGGACACTCTGGGAAGAGGAAGATCTTAACCATCTCCTTGCAGACTGCCATCGGAAGGCGAGTGGACGCTCATACAAAGCACCTTACAGCCGGATGCGGCCCGATGAACCTGCTCCGACGATAACGACGCAATTCTACAATTACGGCAGTGGTCGCTTTGGACATTACGACACAGGCCAGAATCGAGCACTCTCGATTCTTGAGGGGGCACTGCTTCAGACGTTCCCGGAAGACTATGACTTCTACGATGACTGGGAAGACGTCGGTGTGTCAAATCTAGGCCGACTGATCGGTAACGCAGTCCCCCCAAAGCTCGGTGAATACATGGGCCAGGCAATCCTTTCGCACGTCGGTGCGACAGCGCAGTCTGTTGAAGCTACTGTCGCTGACGATTGAGAGAGAACTGATGTCATCTGAAGCGGAGCGCCGATTTCAGACGAACCCGCTCAAATGGGGAAAGAAAGCTGCCACGAGTACCCAATCAAACTACTAAGTAATTAGAACTCGTCCATGAGTTCTTCTCTGGATTTCGTAGATTATACAAAACTGCGTGTGATCTGTGCCGCGTCTAAACAAGACTGAGAGGATGTATTCAACGAACAGCTATCGTTTTATTCAACCAGATTGTCGTAGAGCCAAAATAATCGAATGACACACTGTGTGATGTCCTATCGTTTATCTGACTTCTGTAACTGCGTCACTCGTCATTATTATCTTCGGGTCCTTCTTCATTGAATTTCGCTATAAGCGAACTGAGTTCAATTGTGTGTAGAGGGACATCTCCTTTGGAGACTAACTGTGCAATGTGCGTCACACCCGCGTACAATCTATCTTCCTGAGACGTTGGCTGTCGGAATGTTATTTCGTCACCTCCCCACTCCTTAGATGCATCTATTGAGTTATCATTATCAGACTGCCCACCTAAGTTCCAGCAGACAAGAAGATCCATTTCGCTCCACTTCCGCGTTTCATTCACTACATGCTTAATAATGTCTACTCCCTCACGTTTGAATTCGACAGTTATATTCTTTTCAGATCCTGAAGGATCAGATGATCCAGGGAGAACATCTCGAAGACCACTGGGTACCTTGTCTGGATTATATTTCAAGAAACCATCATAATCGTCCAAAGTACTGAGATAGTACGGCTCGTAACATTCTAACAGCCCCATCCCGACTAGTTGATTGAAGACTGCGATTGAGTCCTGTTCTTCACCTGGTTCTTTCACCTGTGGCAGTTCCCCGTAATTTCCGACTTCTCTCGGTGAGAGATCATCTTTATTTATTGCTTTTTCAACAGGCTCAACGTCGTCAAACGACCCGCCATCGCTCGGCGTAGGACGTAGGAATGTTTTGCCTTTCGTCACTGTCGCTTTGTGTAAGAATTGTTCAGTTTGGCTGACAACCGCATGCACCTCCGGAGAGAAGTCCTCTCGACCAGTGTCTGGGCTCTCGCCCAAGAAGTGATATATGAACCATAGTCTGGTTTCACGAGGAGCACTGAAAGAAAGGTTCACAGGGCGGTATCAGGTGGATATCATGCCGTCCGTGCCGATCCTTACTCCTGGGCTGTGAAACTTTCTAGTCCCCCTCACATCCCACCGTTTCTTTAGTTCGTTTCTATATTCGTTAGAATAGGTGTACAATACGTACACGGTGAGAGAACGTTCCTTAATGAACTCCTCCATTTCGTCAACATCACTGAACTCTTCGGTCAGATGATCTTCTTGAAATCGTCCGGCAATGTCGTCTGCATCAAACCAATTGTAGACTCCGTGGTACCTGTTCTGGTCTTCAGGAAGGACTCCACCAACCGCATTCTCAGCATCTTCGTCATAATTATACTCCCCTATATCGACAGTCTCCAGTTCTGATTCGCCATCCCCGAGATCAACATTAATTTTCTGATGGGGATACCTGTACTGGTCATCCACATCAAAGGGACTCTCATCGTTTGAGGGGTAGTCTAATTTTACGTTCACCGGGACATGGTTCTCACTGACTGGTGGTAGTACACCGATTGCCGTCTGTGTCTCCAGAATCGTCTTGGTCATTTCTGCTGTGTTGAACGCTCGTGAGAGGACACTGGGATTCGACAGCTCGTCAGTGTGGATCTCAATTCGTGTCCCACGCCGTCCATCTATCTGCAGATCGCTAGGATCGCAATGGTTCGCCTCCGCTTGTGGCCGTGAGTCGGCGTCGTACTCATCACTCTCGGCCCACGTCCGACTGTCCTTGAGAACCACCCGGTAGGCGTCGTCGTTAAGGACAGATTCTACCTCAAAGTGGTTGAATCCATATGCCAAGAATGTGAGTCCGACGCCCTTGTGTCCGCGCACTTTTCCCTGTTCAAAAAGTTCTTCTTTATTTGTTACTTCCGGGGCGATGTATTGTTTCAGTTCCTCGTATGGGAATCCTCGTCCGTTGTCCTCGACGGCGATTACGTTTTCTTCAGTATCGATTGTAACTGTTAGTTTGGGCTCTTCATCATCGTCATACAATCCGCTATCGTCTGCTCTTACGATGGCGTCCATGGCATTTTGAACCGGCTCGGCCAGAACGTCCACGGCGTTACGATAGTCACTAAGAACGTTGTTTATTCTCTTTTTTATTGTTCGGAATTTCAACTCTTCATTATCCGCCGAATTATCTGCAGTTTCGAGTGGATCAAACGTCTCCTCATTGGGCATACTTCAGGAGTCCTTCGAGTCGACTTATCTCTTTTTATAGAATACCATATAACTTAGAAATCACGCGATACCGGCACCTATCTACGGCTGACCCCGCATCTGTACCTGTCGTCAATTTCAATCACCAAGATGCACTATTTGTATAGCACAACTACTCAAGCTCATCACCATGCGAGAAATTTCTTATGCAGCTGCGTGAATTGGACTACGCTTGAGTACCGTTTTCAGATAGAGACTTTTAATTGGGTCACCGTCTAAGCGCACAACAGTGACACTCTACATCTACACAGACTCTACACGGGTGTTCTCTACAGGGGGTTCTCTTAGCAGCCTCCAAAGCGTTGAACATCGGTTAGGTGATTCCGAATGACTTCAAACGGGGACACCATGCCCGAAGAACCACTTATTCTCCACTGTTTTGCGGATTACGGGACAGAATCAGAGGTACTCAGCGACTTTGGGAACGTAATTCGTGTCGGGATTGACCCCAAGGACACGAACGAGAGTACGCCAATCAAAGCAGACGCCCACATTAAGGAGAAGAAGTGGGATTTCCCGATTAAGGACGACGTCACGTTCGATCTCGGACTGTTTCACCCAGTCTGCTCGCGGTGGGCTGCGACGACAAGTATCTCGGGAGATCCCGACGAGCACGAGAACATGATCCCTAGTGCACGGGTGCTTGCAGAGAATTACTGTGATCACCACATCATCGAAAACGTTCCGCGTGCGCCGCTCGATGATCCCGTCGTATTGAATGGACGGATGTTCGGTATGCCGATTGAGTACGAGCGTGCGTTCGAGACTTCGTTTAAGGTTCCACAGCCTCCCCGGGAGAAGCGGTTCTTGACGACAGATGGACCGTCGGATAAAACGGAAACTTCGTCTTTCTTCTTCTCCGAACGGTCCAAAGAATGGTGGGCGGCGGTGAAAAACTATCCACCGAGGCCATATCCGAAGAGTCACATAGCGAAGAACGCGATTCCAGCGCCGTTCATCTACTACCTGGTTCGACTATGGTTGATGGTGTACGAGGACGAACAAGGAATCTCAGAGGGTCGAGTGGACTACTCCAACTACGATGAGCGGATGGATACTAAACGCAAAAGCGACGACAACCGCCAGTTGGACGAGTTTCGATGAGCGACAAAACAAACATCCGATGCGAACAAGTGGCTCGCAGGCAGTAAGGAGTACAGTTTGATGGGTGAGAACAAGTGTCAGGTATATCTCGATCGGGAGTCGGACACGTCGTACGTCGGGGACCCGTTCGTCGGTGTGCCTGTCTCCCGCGACATCGTCAAAGCTGTCGCTACTCAGTATCACATAGAGGCCGGTTTGCTCGCCAGAGGTCTGCGAGAAGTACGAAGTACCTCTGTGATTAACGTTGAAACACTCTTCACGGGTTTTGATCCCCTTCCCGTCTCTCGGAGTGATGACGGACTGTTGTACGTGCTAGCCGATGCAGACGGGTGTTGGGACACGGTGGCCGGTCAAATCGGACTCACAGAGGACGGTCGTGACGCCATAGCGACCGCTCATGACCGGCAGGTCAGAAAAGTGGCTGGCGACAGAGAAACAACAGGCAGTGGTGGGTTCGTCGTTTCGTGTTCAGAGTTTCCTCCAGACGCCATTGACGATATTGTAGCGGTGGTTGAAAAGACCAGACTGACGAATCGACAGGCGACGATATGGATTCTCTCACAGTACGTCCCAGGTAGTGACGCGATCGCCCGAATACTCTCGGTCCCCGAGTCAATCGTGCAGTCGGAACTCGCTATCGTTGACCGGACTACCCGGCGGAGCGCAACAGAGACACGAACTCTTGATGTCCCTGGACCACTCACTCGCCTCGATCCGGAACCTCAGTCCCCGACGTGGATGGGCCTTGATTGGTCGAGTTGGTTTGACCTTCGAAACGAGAAAATACTTCGTGAAGAACTGCCACGCCGCCCAGGCCTCTACCGAGTTCGACATTCAGAATTTCCGGGTTTGATGTATGTCGGGGAGTCGGGATCGAAGGGAGGCGTTCGACAGCGAGTAGGACTCGGCCTATCTGCTGGGATGAACGAATCGGATCGACAGAAGGAGAACAAACATGGTGCGGCACGCCCTCTTCAACAAATTACTGAGATCACTGGGGGTGACATGGAGGTTTCTGTCACGACTCCTCCAATATCGTCGAATCGAAGACATCGCCGCGCAATAGAGGCGACGCTGGTCGCGGTCTGTCGGCGAGAGATCGGCTGGACTCCCATGGTCCAACTGAACCGAGAGCCTACCGAGCATGTGAGTAATCACTACCGCGAGTTGCATCAAGAATTAACTGGCATCGCAGAACGACTTTCGTATACTGTACCGTCATGGCAGCCCTGGCGTGATGTGACCGCTCCGAACTGGTTGGGACTTGACTGGACTGAGGCCCGTCCGCTTTCTGAGCGAGACATGATCGACAGTAGCGGGGTACATGCGTTTCGGCTGTGGTGGGAGGATCAATCGGGAGAACGATGGTGTCAAACGATCCAAGAGATGGGCACAACTGGATCGATCTCCAGTCGGCTGTTTAATCTGCAGAACAAGTATGGCGATAACGTACGTTTCTCTGTTGTCGCCCTTGACGGACTGAGTATTGATACACAACGTCGGTCGCGTGAGCTGAGTGACGTCCGCCATGACCTCATCGGTGCACACTACTTGGCGACTGGCATCCCCCCAAAGGCACAGTTCTGATCTCAATTACGGGGTATCTCGTCAGCATATCGCACAGATTTATGTCGGCTGGGGAGCGTGGTAGCAAATATGAATTGTATCGCACACTTCTTCGATATTCATCGGGCCACATTCGTCAACGCCGGTGAGGTGTCGTGATGAGCGGTCAGTGGGGATTCACCACATCTCGACCGACTGATGCTCGATACGGTGACGATGTCGCAAAGTACGCGATGTCGCACGGTGAACCGGGGCTGAAAACGTTTGTTCGAGAGGTGTTACAGAACTCGAACGACGCACGGTTGGACAATGATCAACCGGCACGGGTTACATTCAAACTAGAATCCTTACAGGGCGATGAGGCAATTGAGTACCTCAGAGCACTTGATATTGAAACATGGTCCGAGCACGCTAATTTGGCGACAAATACAGAGAGTGGCAAGCATATCGCTGAGGCGATTAAGCGCATAAAAAACGACGAGCAGATCCGTGTTCTGACTATTGAGGACGAGAACACGGAGGGCCTACTCGGTGAAGAGAACGCTGACGAATCAAACTTCACTGCTCTGGTCCGGGACGTTCTATTCAGTAGCAAGTCGGGCGATACCGCTGGGGGGAGTTATGGTCTGGGGAAGGCTGTCCTCTGGCTGTACTCGGGCCTATCACTCGTCATGTTCAATTCGTCGCTGAGTGAGCCTGACCCGAAGGACCAGTCCCCACGATTGATCGGTCGAACACGCTTGCCGACGCACAAGTCGGAGGATGGAGATACGGTCTACCAAGGGCACGGTTGGTATGGTGGTCTAAACGGTGATGAAGAGGGCGCGAGGCCGGAGTCTATCTGGGGAGAAAAAGCTGAATCAATAGCGGACGACCTCCAATTGAGTCGTCCGGACGTACCGGGAACGAGTATCCAAGTTGTTGACTTCCGCGTACCTACGGCGGAAGAGCGGCTGAACGACGAAGAGTTAGCGGACCAGATCACGGAGATGGCAATCGAATGGTTCTGGCCTGCGATTTATCGTGGTGATCTGGAGGTAGCGGTCGAAGTGGAAGGTGAGACGAAACAAGCAAGTATCGACGAATATCCACAGTACAAGCCCTTCACGAGCTGTCTGGACGACCGTGATGACTCGGTTAGTCAGCTGGACGAACCTGGAAATGTCGCTCAAAAAACAATATCACTTAACGTCCCGAAAAAGAGTGACGGCAGGGGCGGTGCAGACGGCCAACTTGACTTGTTAGTTCGGTACGCGGAATCCGGCGAGTATCAGCATCGGAACGAGGTGGCGTTCGTCCGGGGTGCAGGAATGGTTGTTGAGTATTACGACCGAGATCGAGTTGTCGTCGGAAATCAAGACTTTCACGCTGTCCTCCTCGGTGGACGTGCTCGACCATGGGGAACTGATGAAAGTCCACAAGAGGTAGACACTATCTTAGAGGAATTCTTGACCGCTGCAGAGCCACCCCAGCATGATGAATGGGTGCGAACCGAGACACTGGCAAACACCTACTCTCGGGGGTTTCGGACCGCAGTAGAGGGTATCAAGTCAGACGTGACCGAGACGTTACGTAGACTCGTCGCACCCGACGTTGACCGAGGCACGACTGGCCCTCAACGTCTGGGAAAACGGTTTAAGATCGGAAACGAATCACGAAGTGGTCGTTCTGATCGTGAGTCACCCAGTAGTCAGCGTGTCACCGGAAACACGAATATATCGTTTGATGAGGTGTACACACACTGGTCGTTCAACGGCGAGGTAGAGCCTTTGAGCGACCGTAACGAGGTGCGAGCCGTCACCGTCTCACTGATCCGAATGGCAGAGGAGAGAGCGACGTCGGATCGTCTTCCCGTACAGAATATCTCATCTGATACGGCTGGAGTCTCAATATCGCTTCCAAAACAGAAAGGAGTCCAAGTGGGACGGCTGGAGCCAGCTCCGGGTACATCAAAGATCTCCTTTGAGGGTGTCTCAACAGAAGACTACAGACAAGTTGAAACCCGATTGAAAGTATCGGTTGATGTGGCAGAACGGAGGGAGGAATAATGGCGGCTGTCAACGAAGATGTCGAAGGAGCAGAATCGGATGAAGAGGGAGAAGATGACATCCAAACAGGTAGCTTAGTCAGCCAGTCCCTTCCACACAAGTACCAAGAAGACGCGCTTGAATTTGATGTCGAATCTTTCCGTCTAGATGGGGTTCCTCTCGGAGATAGAGGAGACCTCGACGAGGATGACCAGTTTCTGTCGCTGGTGGATCATGATAACTGGAAGACTCTGGAGTTAGAAGGTACAGTCACTGTTGATCAGGATACTGTTGAGGAGGTCTTCCCGTTTGACGAGTGGGAAGAGACGCCGGGTCGTCTTGCACTGGTGAAGGAGAACCCCCTCGCAATAAGACGAGACCGACAGATACTCGCCGACTCTCCCTTGGATCATGGGAGCTACGAATTTACTCTGGGCATTAATCGTGATGATCACCGTGGGCGAGTGAAGATTAAGCCGTTCCTCACCAGAACCAAGAAAGGCGGCTCTAGTGGGTCGAAACACGCGTCCAAGATTGGTGCACGAGTCGTTGACGGCCTCTCGTGGGTCATTCAACTTGACGAGAGAGAGGACGGTGGAAGTCTTCTCATGCCGATCATAGAGGAGTTCAGCGACTACGACCGCTTCCCTAACGAGAATCATATTCATTATCTCAGCTTAGAGCGACCTCGAAACCCGCAACTCTACCTGAACAGAGAACACCCACAGGTAGTTGAGGTTCTGAACAACACGGGATACACGGGGGGACCACCACGACTGCGAGACGTACTTTACGACTACATTGAACACTCTGTCTGGACGCAGCTACTGATGCAGACTGCACGCGACACAAGTCCCGACACAGGCGAACCAGAGTACGGCTGGCAGGAAGATGTATTAGATTTGTTCTTGGACGATTTGTATCCTGATCTCGGCTCCGACGAGGCGGCAATTCGACTTGCCGAAGACGTTCGAAGCCACGCTGATATTCCAGACCTTGTCCAACAGATTGAGCGTGCGGTGCATCAGAAGTACGACGTTCCGTCCGACACAACGAACCTCATCGAGGAGGCGATTCAAAGTGACAACTGAAATTCACCACCTACAGAGTGCAGCCCACCCAATAATTGATAATCGCTTCCTTGCTGGCGATCGGGTGCTCACAGAGGATGATCTCCGTCCGTACCTACAGCCACTGGGCCGTTCTATTGACCTGAGTCCGATAGATGAGCGAATTAAGGAGATCCGTGCGGATGACGATATTGAACCTCAGGACTCACTCATAGACGCCGAGCTAGCTCCGACACTCCACCGTACACTTGATTTGACACGCTATGAGGCGGCGGATGCTGGGCTATGGCACTACCTCTGTATCGTTCGGTTTCCGGAGTTCGTCCACTACCGGTGGGACCACGTCTTTGATCCGGAGAGTCCAGGAAACATGGAGGAAAAGTTCTTGAAGGCCGGAACCGACGCCTACTCTAACGCACTTCACCGGATCTGGTGGGGCGCTGAACTCACCTATGAGGAAGGTGACTCAGGGAAGGTTGAGGATCGGGACTACAGTAGAACGAAGCGAGTCCTCGGTTTCCAAGAACTCGCCAACGACATTCTGGACCACGATTTCGCACGTTACGTTCCTGTTACGCACGCCTGCGGTGATCTCCTTTGTCACGACGCACTGGACAAAATTAAGGAAGGGGGAACGTACGCCGATCCCCCGTCAAATAGTAACATTGTAAGTCGAACAACGACATTACTCCGAGAGGAACTGACAGTTAGACGGGTTGAGATGATGGAGAAAGACGACATCATTGAGACGATAGAAAATCTTCGCAGCGAGGTGATGCGCCGAGAAGCTGGATGGTCATAGGGTCTGAGTTATCTATGATTCACCGTGGAGCGACTGGGATAGAGGAGTTCTATCCACCCCAACAACCGTAACTGACACACCAAGCCAGAGATAAAATTGACTTATGAAGCGATTTGCGGTTGGGGATCGGGTCCGAGTCGACATTCCAGATAAGGATGATGTTGATCATGGACGGCTTCATCAAAAACACGGGAGAATTGTCGAAATCTTTGAGGATGACGCCGGGCAGGAAACAGGAGATCAACGAGATTCCTTTTTATTCAGAGTTGAGATAGATAACGGCTCAATCGAAAACTTGAGGTGGAGGGATCTTAGACCAGTTTCAGAGTCATAACTTGTTCATACCGTCGGGATCTCTCTGATCCACTACAGTCGTTCTTTGTGCGTTTTGCCAGTTCTCTGTACTTTTGAGACGTACTGTGTATGTCGGCGTGGTTTAACAACTCAGAGAGGAGAACAACCACAACTTGATTGTATACTTCTGCCGCTCATAATAGTGACAGAGCTGGTATGACAACTGTTGAACCCCTGCACTTCCAGTGCAACGTCGAACCCTAAAATCGCTCAGAGCCATTTCGAACCCATTTCTCCTTAAACGTCACTCGACCCCAATCATTAACACGAATGCCGTTTTGGTTCTTTCCGAATCGACAGACGGCGGCGACCGTCGTCACGGAGCGTGACGAAATCACCCCCCGAGATGAACCCGAAATATCGCCGACCTCGACGCTGTCCGGTGGTTTGCTATGTATCCGCACCAAGAGGCTGTGTGACGGGCGCGACGGGATTATCACCGCGCGGAGCGGCGTTCCCAACGATTTCGCGGATGTCGCTCCCTGCCTGCTCGCTTCGCTCGCGGGCGGGGTGCGCTTCCACCGACAGCCCGATGGAACCAAGTGGCGGTAGCCTTCCTGCGCCCTCGATCAACCACGAAGGGTTCAACACGCTTCTAATGGGTTGTAAGCCGGTCACCAGTTCGTCTGCTGATTCAGGACCACAAGATGACGAGCAAAACGCGAACGCGAACCCAAGTATCGCTCATCCCGCGAATCGAACCCGATCATCAGCACCGACATACCGACCCCAGCGATAAACAGCGATCCATCCGAACCCAGGTGGTCCGGGGATGACCCGACCCCAAGAAGCCATTAGCACTTACTTAGATGCGCGGCGATCCGAGGTCGCTGAATCAACGATCAACAGTCACAAATCCCGACTTGGTCAGTTCTGTCGGTGGTTTGACCAACAAGATGACCTCAAAATAATGACGGACCTGTCGCCGTTAGATCTGACGCAGTATCGTTCGTGGCGACGGGACGACGGTGACCTCTCACCCGCGAGTGAAAAGACGCAGATGGATACCCTACGGGTATTCATTCGGTGGTGCGAAAAGATGCAGATTGTCGAGGAGAATCTGTCTAATGCCGTAGAGAGTCCGACCTTATCCAGTGACGACAATAGCCGCGATGAATACGTGTCGGAAGATGAAGCCGAGATTATCCTTGATCGGCTTGATCGGTTCGACTACGCCTCTCGGGATCACATTCAGTACCTCACAAAGCATCCTCGGCTAGCTGTTTCTGCGGCCTGAGTTCTGTGTCGAAGCGGTTGTACTGACGGTCTCGACGAGAGAATTACGGACGGATCGACGGAGAGCTGTCGCTGTCGGCGGCGGTCAGCCGCCGACGCGACAGCGTCGCCACTCACTCCGCTGGCTTGCTCGGTCGGTGGTTAGCGGTGGAATCGGTCGTCAGGTGGCCGATTCGCGGGGACGGCCCGACGCACCGCGAGGGCCGTCCACGCAGCTCGTCGAATCATATTGACGAACTCCTTGTACGGCCACCACCAGAGGCGACGCCCGCCTCGGCGGGGCGTCGCCACATACTCGTAGTGAAGGTACCGCCAGACGTTCTGTAAGAGGAGACTCACCACCACGTACAGCAGCCGTACCGTTGGATCTCGTGTTGTCGTTGTCGCTATCGCTTGCTCAAACAAGCGATAGCTTGACTCGATACCGAAGCGTTTCGAGTAGTGGTATCGAGCGTCCCGTGGTGAGTCGATGAACGGCGCGTCAGCGGCGTAGCCGTGACGCGCCACACCGTTCTCGTCATACTTCCCATTTAGGTACGTACAGTCGATGTAGACGGGAAAATCGACGGTCCAGCTGTGACCGTCGAGTTTCCCCGTCAGATCATGCTGAATGACGCGACTCCATCCTTCCGAGAGCTCTTGCTGAATCGCCTCACCCCACCGGATGATCGGGATCACGTACGCGTAATTGTGCGCCTGAAGCAGCGTGAGACACTTACTGTCGTAGAATCCGCGATCAAGGTAGACGGCCTTGACCCCGGCGTCAAGGCCGTCGAGGACACCGAAGAACTCAGCGAGGACACTACTTGCGGTATCGCCGTCTTTGAGACGGCGTACCGCCAGCGTGTAGCGTTTGTTCTTCACACGCGCGTAGAGTGTGGCATAGGCGTGGAACGCAGTGGTTCCACGCTTCGCTACCGAGTGATAGAGGCCGTCTGTGTCGTCTTCGTCACCGTAGTAGGGCCGCAGGTGGAGGTCTGCGCAGACCTCCACCTGTTCGGGGAGCAATTCATCGAGATCCTTTCGCAGGAGCGTGTTAGCGACTCGTTCGAGCCGTTCCGGCTCGAACTTCGTCCGAAGATGGTAGAGGACCGTGTTCCCAGCGGGTGAGTTCTGGCTCGACGCACAGAGCGTAGAGACAGAGGTCCCGTCGGCGCAAGCGCCGACGAGGACCTCATAGATGTCTTCAGCAGTGATTTCAGCGTTATTGGCTAACGAGAGCGAAACTTCCTCGTCAAGGCGGTTGACGAGAAAGTTAAGAAGCTGGTCCTCGTGGATCTCACCGTCTGCTTGTTTGGTTTTAGACACACCTTCAGCAAGCAGACGTTCTAACTAAGCGGCTTTGTGAAGTACTGATATTTGGCTCCGGAGCCGTGAAAGTACCGTCAAGTCAGAAATTAAGTCTCAGCTCCCAGGTCCAGAAGTTCCGGATGCGGTCGATTGCTGAGCATTATAAAAATCCACGAACAGATACTTTACAAAGGTCTTGTCAAACTTATTTTTGCGGTTCCAAAAGACACCGACGCCGACAAATGCGGCGATCACGACACCCACGGTTACGGTAATTGAAGGGAGAAGAGGGCGTCCCAGACAGCTAAAGCCACCTAAAGCAGCGACCACAACGAGCAGGGACCAGGACGCGGCCCACATACTCCGATGAAATGAATAGACCGACTGGAACCGGAGAGCTCGCGTATAGGAAGTCGTCTCAAGGTAACTCAAAACTATCTTCAGGAGCTTCCCGTGATGATCGAAATCCGATGGGAGCGAGAACCGTTGCTCACATAGCGTCAAAAACGATTTTTCAACGTATGTGACTGTGATCGGCGCCGTCGCTGGCGTCTCATTTTGAATTGCGGTGAGTGTGTCACCGAACGTCGTAGGCGAATCAGCCCAGCTGCCCAGCGCCTGCAGCAGATGGCCAGTCACGTATGCAAGAGCAAGAAATCCACCGACAACCACCCCACTGGGAAGTCCCTGTATCAGCTCGTCAACGGGGAGTAAAAGAACGAGCGCACCGATCCAGAGCGCCCCAGGGACGAGATTCGTGATGACATCATAGAATCCCAGCGCTCGGAAGCTTCGTGCAAGAGCCATACCTATTCTTGCAGATATCCCGACATCTCATATATTATCCCATATGAACCGCTGATACGGTATTCCAAGAGTATCGACCCGACCTCAGAGGAGATTATGCCGACGCGAGAATTTGCTGTTCAACGGCGGTGAGGTCCGCCCTAGAACCAAAGATCTCGCCGAGAATCTCACCCGCGAGCCACGTTGCGCCGATCAATACGATAGCGCCACCGATGACTTCCCCCAACGAGGGTTGCTGAGGCTGCTGCTCAGACGTAGATGTAGTCGGTGAGGAATCTTGCAGACCATTGAGGAGTCCATGTTGGTTCGTCTGAGCTGTGGGAACGACGGTCTGAAACTCGGGGCCTCCACCGATCTTAGTGTCCAGCGTCGGGTCGGGTGCGGATACCATTAGTTGACATATGTAGCCGGTGTTTTATAAATACTGCGTCGAGATTTGCGAGTTCAAAGACGGTCAATCAATTCGTATGCGGTACTCTTCGTCGTCAATCCCGAGATAGATCACACCATCCTGACGCGTCGTGACAACATTTCGATCCGTGGTTGTTCCCGAACGTCGAGATACAGTAGCACCAGTTGCCTGCGCACTGTATTTTTGGCTTGCATTCGTCGACCCGGCTTTCGCATCCGAGATCGCAACTAACTCTGGCGTCATATGGTGGAATAATTTCGGAGTATAACTGCTCTCACGACCGTGGTGAGGTGCGACGAGGACATTCGTATCGCGAAGGTCATCACGGACGGAGGACTGCTCTAGAAGAGTTTCAAGCGCCTCCTGTTCAAGATCGCCCGCAGTGACGAGCTTAAACGATCCATATTCAAGCACAGTCAGAATACTGATATTATTCATGTTCACTGTCTCTCCTTCACTCAATTCGTCGATGGGTGTCGTTCCGGCCTCTTCCAACGAGAGAATGTGGTGGGTGAACGTCAGACTCCCATTCCAGGAGGGCTCACTCGGTGAGAAGGTTGCTCGTTGATCGTACGTGTCAGTGAGTGTCAGATAGGATTCCGTCACTGACTGGTAGCGTGAACGGTCGGGATAGAGATCGTTCTTCCGCCGTCTGATGTACCCGTCCGCTTCGTCACGACGGGCAATCACTTCGGGCGAGAAGTACGATGAAAACTCGGGGAGATCCTCGATGTGATCTTCATCTGGATGCGTGAGCACTAGATAATCAACCGAGTCGATTCCGTGCTGTGTGTGGATGTGTCGACTGGGCGAGAAGCCGTTCGCGTGTTGTCCGAGGTCAATAACCGCGTTGCGTTCTGGCCCCTTAACTAAAATCGCATCCCCCCGCTCGACGTCCCAAATGTAGATTTCGACAGCAGCCATACCGGCATTAGATTAACTGGCGGCTTAGAAGGTTCGGACAGGGTTGAAGAATGATTGTCGCCGCGAAAGAAACATAGGGGGTTGGTGTATGTTCACATCTAATGCTCTATAATCACCTCCAGGTTCATTTTTTGAATGTCGACCACGGTGATTGCACTATCATTCGGCATCCTGGCGATCAACATCGGGACGAGGGGCGAATATCGGTTATCGATATCAACGATTGGCCGGACCAGAAAGAGCATGTCGAAGAAGACGACATCAGCAGTCTAGAGTACTATCTCCAATTTCCGGTAAAGGACGACCAACAAAGCTCCTTAACGGGGATTCGACAAAAAAGTCAGATCAGCCCTGAAGAGTACGCACAGGAGTACCTCAATGATCCAATCGAGTACTACAACGAGAATTTTGATGAGGTAACGCACAAGATCTGGCGCTTCATTGCGACACATCCGGATATGGATCATCTATCGGGGTTGAACCGACTTGATGAAGAAATCGGATTCAGTGTGTTTTGGGATACCGATCACAACCGTGAACGTGATGAAGATAACTGGTATGAAGTCTACGAGTGGGCAGATTGGGAACTCCATGAAGACATTCGAGAGGGGAACACGGACCACGACAATATCCAGCCGACTCAAGGACAACAAAAGAAATACTGGGAACACGACAACATAGAAATCCTCCATCCATCCCCAGAGTTCGTTCAAGACCTTAATGAGCAGAATGCTGATCTGGAAAATCCAGAATATAACGACTACAGCTACGTATTCAAAATCCAACACGGAACACGTTCAATCCTACTCCCAGGAGACGCGGAAGAAGAAGTGTGGGACCAAATCTTAGAGGACTGGGGGACAGAGGCCCTCGAGGACGTCCATATACTGAAAGCAGCTCATCACGGCCGCAAAGATGGCTTTCACAGAGAAGCAGTAGAAGCGATGGATCCCGCTTACGTGATCGTGAGTGTCGGGAAGAAAGACGAACAGGACGCCTATGATAACTACCGTTCGGCATGTAACGACGATACAGAGATTCTATCGACTCGTCAATACGGCCGTATCAAGGCGATCTGTACCCGTCCGAACTCGGTTATCGTCGATAAGGCAGAACCAGACGGGATCTTTGACCTTCCTGACGCCTAAGCGCCGTTCATCCGTTGATCACGTTGATTGTTCCAGTAGTTCCTATACGGACTTCCTCGATCTCATCAAGATTAGGGCTGTACCCTCCGGTGTTTCCGAAGCTTCCACTAGACAGCACGACCTGTCTTACCAAACTATCCCGATCTCTAGTTTCAATACGTTTGGTAAGATTGCTCGAATGCTATTCGCTTTCCTTCTGCGATTTTGGGAACTCTTGAACGACCCATACCCTCCACCGTTTCCGGAGCTTTTAGCAACTAAGAAACGCTCTAGAAATCACGACGCCCGTACTCAGTAGTCGGAAATATCTGACTGGAGGAGGTTGTTATCGTCGGCTGTCGATTGGATGATGTTCGCGAGTTCTTCGAAGCGGGTCGTCGAGAGAAGGACCTCAAGTACTGCTTTCATCGGGACGTCAAGCTCATACTCGTGATACCGGCCGGCCGAGAGTCCCTCGTTCCGTTCGTAGACGCTGATGAGCCCGAGCATATTCATATCCGAGAGGTGGTCGCGAACACGCCGTTCGCTCACGCTGTCGGCATCGAGCCGGTCGCAGATCTTCACGTATCGTTCGTAGAGATCGCGAGAGCGGACAGGGACGTCGTCGAGCGCTTGGTGATACGCGAGCGCACAGAGGACGGCGTGTCCCTGGGTCGTGAGTTCCTGCATCCCCTCGTAGAGCTGGTTTTTTTCGAGTTCGTCTTGGGCGTCCCGAACGTGCACCTCGGTCACGGTTTCGGAATCGTCAGCTTGTGCGAGTTCACCGGCTTCACGAAGCAGTCGAATCGCTTGTCGGGCCGATCCCGTGTCTTGAGCAGCAAACGCCGCACAGAGCGGGACAACATCATCGTCGAGGACACCATCGTGGAACGCTTTCTCGGCACGTGGGTTGAGAATCGAGCGCAGCTGATTCGCGTCGTATGGCGGGAAGAGAATCTCCTTTTCAGCAAGTGTGTCCTTGACCTTCGGCGAGAGGTTGTCCCGGAACTGGAAGTCGTTGCTGATGCCGACGATCACCGGGCGGACGTCGTCGACGTAGCCGTTCGACCGCGCTCGAGGAAGCCCATAGAGGATGTCATCAGACTGGCCGATATTGTCGATCTCGTCGAGGACGATCACGACGGTTCCCCCGAGGGCGTCGAGTTCCTCGTAGAGGATGTCGAAAACTCGTTGCTGGGAGTAGCCGGTGGTACTGATGCGGTCTTTGTCCTGGCTTTCACGGAGTTCGTTGACGAGGGCGACGGCGACCTGGTAGGACGAGGAGAGATTCTCGCAACTGACCCAGACAGTCGATAGGTTGACGTCGTCATACTCGGCAGCGTCGTTCTCCAGGTGCGACAGCATAAACTTCGTCGCGACGGTCTTCCCCGTTCCCGTCTTGCCGTACAGAAAGATGTTCGACGTCGGGCGGTTATCGATAATCGGCTGAAGGGCTCGCTGATATTTCTCGAGTTCCTCGTCCCGTTCACGGATATCTTCGGGCTCGTAGGAGTCGTCAAGGGGTTCGGCGTCGGCGAATACCTGACGATCCCGTTGGAACATCCCCATGATAGACCGCCACACAGGACGATATGATAAAACCACCGCTTCCTTAGCTTCCGAAGCGTCCGAAGCTCGAGTATATATAAGCGACAACCCCACCGATGGTTCCGAAGCTCCGATTCTTTATATAACCCTCTCACTCCACTGTTTCCGAAGCTAGAGTGAACACCCCTAGCCCCCACCCCTAGGAGAGATCTATCTTAAACCAAAGAACTAAGACAATAACCTACCAACCATAGCCGCACTAGAGCGAAAACAATATTCTAGGAATAGAATATGTTTAGCGTGGAAGGACCGAATTTGTGTAGAGGAAAACTTTCTCGGCAACCCACGCCGCTTCTCTCGTAGGCCCCCTCCTTCTCTCGTGGATAGCTCCGGAAATGGTGGAGTGAGGGTTCACATAATCCGCCGTCAACAAAAGCTCCGGAAACGGTGGAGGGTTGTTCTCTCGTCTAATAGGTTCCGCCCTCGAGTTCGCGTTCATCGTAGTTCGGTTCGAGCTGGTCACGACTTACGTGGGGTAAAGGTTGATCGAGGTCTCGAGTCGTTCTCCACTCCCTTGCTGGTTACGGGACGATACCCATTGATTTGAACCTGCACAAAGCTCCGGAACTGGTGGAGGGGGCCTCCACGTCTCAATCAATAGCTTCGGAAACGATGGAGAGTTAGATCTCTCGTCAGATCCGGGCCTTCCGCTGCTACTGGAACCCTGATGATCTCCTGTTTACGCTGACTTGCCGAGCGATTGCTCCGGAAATGCTGGAGGGTGTCCTTCGAATCTTACCAAACATTTATTCTCCAACAGGCTGTGTTGTTTGGTAAGACAATGCCCACACGGCCACAGGCTCCCGATTCGCTCCCGCAGTATCTCGCTGAGGGTGTCCCGAAGCAATCCGACACGGACTTACGCGCCCTCCAGAACTGGATCGACGACCTGCTTGAGTACCGCCAAGACGTCGACGTGGGTGATATCGACGCTGGCGAGGGCGAATCGATCGAAGCAATTGAGGAATCGAGTGGCGGGACTGTGGTGATCAAGAAGGTCAGCTGTGGTAAGGACAACTGCAAGTGCCAGTCAGGCGAACTTCATGGTCCCTACAAGTACATCGTCCGTCGACAGGGAGACAGTCTCGACTGGGACTACAAAGGTCCAGTATCCGAATAGATTCCCATTTAGGAATCTCTACAGTCTTTCCTATAGGAAGCTCTATTGCTTCGAGTTGACGTCGACGGCGTCGAGGTCGGGCTCGTCAAACTCGAGGGCCTCCGCGACAGCGTCCGGAAGCTCCGGTCGCGGTGCCGATTCGTGGCGTTCGATCTTCTCGGTCTTGCGGGTGTTCTCGTAGAGGGCTCGAGCGATCGGAAGCCCACGTAGATACTTGTAGTCGTGGAGGACCTCGACACCTCGAGCTGTGAAACCGTAGAACTGTGATGGGAGATCCCGTTTCTCCTCGCTTGGTTCATAGGTGTAGCGTGCGAGGATCCCGGCGTCAATCAGCGTCTCAAGCTGGTCTTTGATGGCCGCCTGGCTCTTCCCAGTCATATACTCGAGTTCGGCGAGCGACATGAGATGGGTGGGATGGCCGAGAAGTTCCTGGATGATGAGGTGGCGCGTGTCCTGGGACAACAGCTTGAATATTCGCTGCTGTTCCGCGAATGGGCCCGCATCCGCTGTTCCGCTGTGACTCTCGCTCATACGTGTCTCTACGAGCAACGGCGCTATAACAGTTAGGGTCGTCCAAATTGGTATTTATCGAATAGACCAAAGTGGTTCAGAAGAGATAAGGTTCTGTGGTCTGAACCGACAGCTAATGAGCGATCCGAGCCCACCGCCAGAGGCTGCGGACATTATGACGGTGGTCCACGAAGCGGTCGGCGGCATTGAACTCGAACCGGCGGAGAAGCGAGAGATATGGCGCTTCACTCAACGTGAACTGCCGTATCTCTGGAGTCAGCGGACGTCGTATTTCATTCTCGGTAGCTATCGCGACCCCTATATCCGCCGTCTCCGCGCCGTGCAGAATGAACTCACGAAGCAACTCGGCGCGTATCCGTTCATAATGGGCGATCTCCTCGAGCTGCCGACTGACCGGCTCAATACGTTCGATATCATGTTCTCCCTGTTGGCGACGTACAGCGACTACATCGTCGGTGTCTTCGAGAAGGAAAGCGGTGGTGAAGCGCCGGAATTAGGCGAGATCGATGACTCGCCGTATTTCGACAAATCGTACGTGTTCCCACGCGACTACGCGTGGGTGGCTGACGAGAATCTTGAGTCGAAACGCCATATCGTCCAGGCTGCCCTTGAAATTGCGTTCGCGGACGACTTGACGGAGGATGAGGCCCACTCGAAGGTCGACTCGCTCATTAATCGCGCACAGGCTAGCGGTATCGACATCGACCAACACGAGGTCTGGGATATTCTTGATGACCGAGTAGACGAAGAAGAGGAACCAGCGACCTACAGCTGGGTCCATCTCAACAAGTTCCGTAAATTCGAACTACACGATCGGTGCTTCCCCTGGACGACAGAGGAGGAACTTCGAACTGCGGTCGATGAACTCCCGTCGCCGACACCACGACCAGAGTGGGAAGAGGATGGATAACCCTGGGCTTCGGTTGCCATACCCACACGCTCTGTAAACTATGACCAACGATATCGATCCTGAAGACCCGCGCCCAGAAGGCCACTACCCGCGGTTCCGAAACAACGAGTGGCACTACGTCCCTGACGAGCTCGCACAGACGATCTCGCTAGGGCCAGCCGGCGATGGTGAAGAAGGTCAGGACTGGGTGCTAACATACACTCCTGAGCGACGAACCAAGGATGAGCGAAAAAAGGTGCTCGTTCGATTGACGCCCCGTGCACTACACGAGCTGTACATCGAAGTCAAGGATCTGGATGTTGAAGCGCGGCAAATGGGGCACCGAGCAGAGTGTGGCCTCTGTGGCGAAAGAGTAGACTTGGACCGGGCGATTCCGAACGCTAGGGGAGAGCCGTGTCACGAGCGATGTTGGGCCGAGTACACAGGCGCTCCGGACTGGTTCACCGAGCACGATTGACGGCTGATGTGCCGGTGCTGCAGCTGTACCACCCCACCGATAATCGGTTTACCCTCCGGTTGCAGTGACGGCGTGCAAGCCCGATCTGAGAAGGCGTCTCAGCTGTCGGAGCAGTCCGACATCGAGATGGCGATCCTCGACGAAGGATACTGAACTGAGTGAGACAATTCGAATTGACTATAGGGAATCCTATAGCCTGCAGAAAATGGGGTGTCTGACGTGGTTTTAAGCATACAGGCTTCGCTATAGGAGTTACTATAGGGATACGACAATGAGCGAGACACTACGCGCCGCCGCGTTCCTGGATAAAGGCGGCACTGGGAAGACAACGACCGTCGCCCACCTCGGCGTCGCCCTCGAGGAACTGGGGAACGAGGTCTTACTCATAGATCTTGCTGGGAAGCAGGGGGATCTCGCGAAACACTTCGGCGTCTGGGGGGACTACCAGGCGCGGATCGAGGCCGACGAGGCGTGGCCGAACATCAGCACGGTCTTCGATGATGCATGGGGCACGATCGCCGAGAAGCTGGGGGACGACGCTCTTGCTGATCTCGTCGTTTCGACTGACGAAGGCCCGAATCTCATCCCGGCCCACCCCGGACTCGACACGCTTGATGCCGAACTCGGGAACATCGACGATGCCCGCGAGCGCTACAGTCGCCTCGAACAGTTCCTCGACGAGTATGTTGACCCACTCGGCTACGACGTCGTCCTCGTTGACCTTCCGGGGATGACGAACAACGTGACATACAACGGGTTGTGGGCTACCCGTCACGTCATTACACCCGTCGAGATGGGGCCATTCGAGGCCGAGCAAGCCGATGCGTTGCGACGCGACCTCGACAAAATTGCTGAGAATTTCGCTATCGACATCGAGCTCGCACTCGTGCTCCCGAATAAGGTCGATACCCGTACCAAACTTGCTGAGGAGTACCTAGAGGCGTTCGAGACGGAGTATCCGGACGCGGTCGCTCCCGACTACGTGCCGTATTCCCAGGACATTCGGAATGCCGCGGAACACGGCATCACTGCGTTTGCGCTCGAAGAGCCGTCAACGACAGCGCGTCGGGCTCGTGAGGCGTATCTTGACGCCGCTGAAACGCTTCTCGCCTGTCTCGGAGGTGAACAGCATGGCTGAGGACGACGAACTCGCGGCGCTTCGCGAACAGACGTCCCACGGTGACCGGATCGATGAAGCGGCTGCCGAAGACGCGAAGCGTGATCTAGCCGAGGACATCCTTGATGAACTAGAGGCCATCGACGCCGGTGACAAACAGAAAACGATCAGCGTGTGGGATGGGCATCTCGCGGCGTTCATTCGCGCGCTCGAGGAGAATCCCGACCGACTGGGGGAAGTCGGGCACGCGCTTCAGCGCCAGCTGGACCTCGAAGAAGGAGACGTCGACCGGAGCGAAATCCTTCGACTTGCACTCCGCCTTGGATTCCAGGAGGCCGCTCCCAAAGAGTTCGAATCAGTTCGAGAAGCGGCCCGCGAACAGGCGACCAAGGGGCTCTGACCTATAGTCATACCTATAGGAATAGCTGTAGTACCTCTCGCATTTTGTATAGCGGAATATGATATATCGGGTGGCTCCCTAGCAAATCTGGTGTGTACCCACCTAAACCGGTTCTTTGGCTCTATTGAAGCCCTTCAGCGTTGCGATTAGAGGGGTACTCGTCCCTCAGGTTCTGACGGATACAGGGTCAAAACGAGTGCCTCAGCAAATCACCAGACGTGAAGAGGGTTTCAACAAAGCCACGTTGGAGTCTATCTAAGGCGGAGTTAAGATTCAGGGGATAATCGCCACGTGAGTGACTCGAAGTCGAGAGGTTCCGTCTTCTGCATAACACGCTTCAGCAGGTCGAAATCTCCATAGTACCGCTCGATTGATTGCCGGGGGTAGACCTTGTTCTGCCCGGTCGTTAGCGAGTTGGGTAGGTCGGACAGGCGAACCGGGCGACTCCAGTCTTGCCAGCGGACCTTACGCCAGTGAGGGTGCGGGTCGTCGAGCACAACATCGGGATTCTTCCGGTAGTCGGGGTCGCCGATGATCGTGCCGACGCCGATGAGAATCTGGCGTGCTGGGGCGTACGCGATGACCTCATCGTCGACGTGCATGTTGTAGTCCTCATTTTCGTGAGCGCCGAGAAAGCGAGAAGTCTGCTGGTTTGGCGAGTCGTCCTGCTTCCGAATCTCCTCGTTGGTCATCTTGGTCGGGTTGCCCACAGAGCATTCGTCTTTAGCTAAGACTCACACCTCGGTTGCGTAGCGGTAGCGAGCGTCTCTTGTAATATCGGTCGTTGCTGGTGAATCTTCTGTGCGTCTTCGATCAGCCGCTCCAACAGCGGCGGTGGCGAGTAGCCGAGATACTCGCCGAGTTCGTGGAGGATGAGCTGGGCGTGCGACCGGAAGGTCGCCGCCCAGCGCTCCGGCGGAAACACGATCTCGTCGCCAGCCTGCTCAGTGACCAGTTCCAACAGCTCACGGCTCACCAGCAGTGACAGCAACGCTGCGTACAGTAAGATCTTCACTACGTCCTCGTTGCTTGTGTCGAACTCGTCCAGGTCGTACTGTGTCTTCAACTCACGGAACAGCAACTCAACTTCCCACCGACACCGGTATATCTGCGCTAAGTCTGCCGGAAAGAACTCCTCTCTCGACAGATTTGTCACGTACAGATGGTAGTCGTCGGCGTCCTCGTTGCGGACGCCGACGACGCGGAACCGCTTCGTATCTAGCGACCGCGTCCCGTTGTACGGCCCACGCTTGAACTCGACTTCGACCTCCACATCGATGTACGTCCGCGAGAGGTCATCGAGAACCTCTCGGAGCTGCTTGCCCTCTAAGGGAATGGCGCGCCCGCGCCATTCCCGTAATTCAGCCGTAATCACCGGATTTGCGTTCTGTTTGAGTCGGCTCACGAAGTAGCCGCCGTTCTCGTCAATCCGCGCAAACCGGCGGTACTTGAAGTACGCTAAGTCGAACAACACGAGGCGGTTCTCAAGCCACGACCCTGTCTTGAACAGCGTGCTATCGTGTGTTTTCTCGTCGGTAACATCGATCCGTTCAATCGTTTGGTCAGTAGCATTGTGGAGCAGGTGGAGCTTCGCTCCAGCCTGCTCCTCGTGGCGGGCTTCGTACTTCTCGGAGAGAAACTCGTGTAACCGCAACACCGTTCCATCGGCGATTATCACGTCCCTGAATCGGTTGATATCAGCGTCAACAGCATCGGGAACAGCGACCTCGTCGAGACCATGCTCGACGAGGTCGCGGAGGTACTCCGCGAGCGTCGGCGTCAACCGCTGATAGAACCCACCCGGTGAGATCGACTCGTCAGCTGTCGAGTTGTAGCTGCGTCGAAACCCTGCGAGTGTTCGGCTTTCGCCTGCGGCGAAGCCGAACACGAATGCCCAGATGAAAGCGGGAATCTGGAGCTTGCGGTCGCGTTCGACCACGCCGAGTTCCTCGGCGTGCTCTTCGAGGAACTCGGAGGGAAACAGTGTAGTGAGCCGACGCATAATTCGAGATGAGGAAGTCTGGTTGTACACAGACTCGACTTCCTCATTCCTCTCGAAAAGAAGCCTCGATAAGCTACCGCAGTACAGCGATTCATCTCCTAACTAAAGACGGATGGCCCACAGAGTAACCCATTGATATCCAGCCGGTCTCTTCGTCCTCGGAGTACCAGTCGGGCGCGAGTTTGCCATCCACGCCCGCGTTGATTTTGTGGATTCGTCGAGTCATTATTTGGAGTCGTGATGTCGGTTACCCGTCAGTCTGTTCTGCGAGGAGTTCCATCGCCCGGTCCTCGCCAACTTCGTCGATGAGCTTCGAGAGTTTCTCGGGAAGCTCTCGGGATTCGATGCTCCACATATCCGGATTTCGGGCGACTTCAACCTCCTTCTGTACCGCATCGAGGAAATCATCAAACGCCGACTCGGGGACTGTTGGGGCCCGGTTGGCAAAGCGGCCGTTTTTTTGGTAATAGCACACGCGCACGTGTGGTTCGTCGCTATCTTCGGGCATTACTGTCTGGGCCTCAAAACGTCCTTTCTTGCCGAATTCGTGGAATGGTGTTCGGTGCTTCACGTCGTATTCCATTGTCTTGCGTGCCTATCCGCGTAGTATGCAATTGGACTTAAAAGTTTCTAACTAGAGGATCGGGAACTCTTAGAAATTTCTTAGAAATAGTGCGGTGGTGATTAGTAAATTTGAGGAATATCAGAGCTCGTCTGATACGGACCGGTCGTTGTAATCGTGTACTTCCTATAGGAAAATCTATAGTATTTCCTATGGCAATCACTATAGATTGGTCGTACGGCATCAAGACGGATGGTTGGTGGAGTTGACGAGAGGAACGGACCTCTTGGATCTAGCACTCGATTGTTCAGTTTATCCTGATCGACCATACTTTCCGAGGAGTGCTACCCCACCCATACCCACTGCTACAGCTACTGCTCCAGCCTGAGAGACACCTGCTATCTCAGCGAGTGCTAATACGAGTTCGGCAGTCAACGCGACTAGTTCTCCAGGATTCCCGAGGGGAAGGCTGCCAGCCGGCAGTAGTGTTGAAATGACACCAGCAAATAGAGCGTATCCAGTCTCACTCCAAGAGAGGACGGTAGCTGGTGCAACTATGAGCGACGCAATCAGTGCAGTGACGATCGCCCAGCCAATCGGTGGAATCTTTTCTCGCACATTATGTATGTCGTAATCGGGGGTATTAAAGCCTGTGACGCCTGAAAACGGCACTTTAGCCCCTCTCCAGGGGGTGGTTCTTATCATATTAATACGCGCGCGTGCGAAAAGCGTCAGATTTCTTCGATTGTTTATAAACCCTCACCAGGAATCGGGGGGACGAACGTATCCCTCGTCAGGAAGATGTTCGTCTGGGACGATCTTTGTCATCTTTTTCCCAGCGACGTGGTCGATCCACCACCCCTCATTTTCAACCAGATGGATTACCTCCTCAGCGAGGTTCGGGTAATTGATCTCAAAATAGAACTCGTTACCGAGATGTCGGAGACGTAGTAGGCAGGCTGGTTGATTTATCTCCCAGACCTCAAGCCGTCGATTCTTTGGTGCATCTCGACGAAGTCCACCAACTCGCTTTGCCGTCGTAACCCCTCCATCACGGGCGAGGATTGCTGACCCCAGATAGCGATTGAAAGGTTCAGCGTGCTTGAACTCGAAATCCCAGTGATCCGGCTCTGGATATACCTTGCTCAGATCAGTCATACAGGCGTGTTCCCCAGACTAACTAATAATTCTGTATCTGCCTGATGTCGAGCTATCGGGGCTACTCGTCGTCGGTATTGTGGAATACCTCTGGATAAGTAATCTCGCCATTAATCGGGTGAACGCCGCCGTAGTCGAAGAGACACATATACTCTTGCTCTTCATGAAACCCGATATTTTCTGGGGCATCCTCGACCTGCCATCCTTCCTCTGCTAACCAATCTTCGATCCGGTCAGGTGCATCCTCGTCGACGTAGTATTGTTGTCCGTTTTGAGCGTACGCGAGGTCCCCTGAGATCGGCGAGACGGGTGTTACGCGCTTCATGATGATCCACCGGTAGTCGTTGTCCCAGACATCGACTGGTGCAAACAGATCGGCATCACTGCCACCGTACGCCTGATTCCAGATCGTTACCTCTTGGTAATTCTGCCGGTTTGGTGATCCACAGATTTTGGCGACGTAGAACGTTTCGTGTGCCCAGTCGTCGAAGTAGAATTCGGTAACGTACCTGTCGGGAAACGGGATTATTTCTCGTCCTCGACTCCCGCCCGTGAACGGTTGGAGTCCTCCCCGTTCGAGATGGGTTCGCAACGCGTCGGGCCCCTTGTTCCATACGTCACAGATCTCCTCGAGTAGTCTAATCCCATCATCCGTGATGGCATAGTGTGCATTTGGTGCAGTCACTGTATTCCTCCCTGCCTCCTCGGTGCGCAGCAGAGTCTCTGTGCGATACTGGTAGGAATGTCTTGCGTATGGTTTTGAACCCTCATTAGATCGTGCGGAAGTGATCGTACTCCCGGAGCGTCGTCTGGAGGGAGGCATGTCGGAGCCGGTTCCGAACGAAGTAGATATCGAACCGGTCGTCATCGCGCTCGTGCAGGAGCCGATAGGCGAGACTGTGGCGCAGCACGTGGGGGTGGACGTCATCGGGATCACCGCGGCCGAAGTCCCCATTCTCGTATTTGTAGGGATGGACGTCGGCTTCGACCGCAGCGCGTTTGACGAGATTCCGAACTGACCGCGTCGTGATCTGCTCTTTCTGACGGCTCGGGAAAATATAGGGGCTCTCTTTCCATCGATTGTCGAGGTAACTGTTCAGAGAGCGTTGTGTGCCCAACCTCCCGTCGATGTCGAGCTCGAGGTGGTGGGACCGTGGCCAATCTGAGCGGCCGTTGTGACTCGATTTCTGGATCTCTTTCGGGAGATAGAGCTCCCCCTGGTCACGCAAGTACATATCGACCGTCAGCTGCGTGAGTTCCTCGTTGCGGAGCCCGGTGTCTGCGAGTAGCGTAATGATCGCCTCGTTGCGCTGTCGGAGGTACTTGGCCCCGGTGTCGATCGCCACATCGCGCATCGCGTCGACCTGGTCGGGCGTGAGCCAGACGTCGGCCTGTTCGTTCGACTGAGTTTCCGAATTCGTATCGGCGGACATCGGTTTATATACGGTTACCTGCGAGAACCCGCGCCAGCCACTTTGAGTTTCCGACTCCATTAACAAAGTCGGAAACTCGGGTTGACGACGAGGAACTGGTTCGCTTTTCCAAACTCAGGATAGACACTACTAATCCTCTCCTCGCAAACTCAGGACAAACTTTATACTATGGGTGTCCGAACAGAGAGGTGATGGTTGGAACCATTAACTTGGACGAAGATCTCTATCGAGAACTCGGCCAGTACGGCAACCGAGACGAGTCGTGGAACGACATTGTGGCTCGAGTGCTGGAGCATCTCGACGAGGAGGCTGCCCGCGAGGATCGAGAGAACCGCACTACGACATTCAGCAGAGAACGACCTGACGGAGGAAACCCTGCGGCTCGGGCGTTGGAAGACGGAACTGTGGTGCGGCACCGATACAACCGCGGTGAGTACGATGGCCAGACGGTTGAGGCGACGGTACGAGGCGGCCACCTCGAGTACGATGGTGAATTGTGGAGCCCGTCGGGGGCCGCCCGCGAAGCGGATCGGGACGTTCGTGGGACAGATGCTCGCGATAGCGGGTACCGCGGCCCAACGTGGTGGGAGTTCCAAGATGAGAGTGGGGACTGGGTTCCGCTCAACACGGCAACGTCGGAGTAGTCCCGTTTACCGGCCGTATTCGGTGCATTTTACCGGTCGACTGGGGGACCAAGACAGCCACAAAGCCTGCCACTGTCTCCATTTCGTACTGATCGACGAGCTCTCCACGGAGACGCAGTCTTTTTTAGGATTTTCGGCTCTGTTGAAATCCTCACTTGCTGATAGTTATTGAGGCCGTGCTGAATATAGAGGGTGTATTTCGCAAGGAACCGGACCGACGTTCAGCCGCGAAAGGAGTCAATCCACAAGATTTTGATTTCAGTCATCATATTTATAATTCGTTGCTCAGGGAGACTTGTGGTCCGATTTTAAAATAATTCCTCCCAACGCTCACCGTACACCGCTATAGTGTTGCCTGCTGGATATTTTTTGCCACTGGTAGAGGACTTAGATAACCGATTGAGGTAGCAATAATGAGTAAATATCAGTTTTCTATAGACTCTTCGGTCAGATCCTCAGCCCTTGTCTCACCGATATTGTCTACTTCTTCTACCAAGGTTTCTGGGTCCGCGTCGTAGAGGTCTTGGGGTGTTTCTATACCGAGGTCGTGGAGTTGATCGACGTTGTTCTCAGTGATCCCATTGAATTGGGTTAGCTCGTCGCCGTACTGGTTCTGGATCAGGGATTCTCGGTCAGTGTATTCGCCGTAGAGATCGACGATGGAGCTTCTGAACTCCTTTCGAGTGTTCTCTCTTTTATCGGGTCCAAGATTGCCGGGTTCGTAGCCGTCGTCACGGCGTTCGTATTCCTCGACGATGGAGAGATCAAAGGTGGTCTTCGGGTTTTGTTTGAACTGAAGCTCGACTTCTATGGAGTCTGTTGAGTCTAAGCCGTCGAATAGAGCCCGAACCGAGTTGAAGTAGAATCCGCTGTCCAAGCAGTCCTGTACGAACTGGTTTTCTCTAAGGCCGCTTCCTTTGAATACAGCGTCGGTAATGCCTCGGAGCTGTTCGTCTAGTTCTTCTTCAATCTCCCCTTCCTCCTCAAACTCGGCTTCCTCTTTTTCTAAGACACCACCAGTCTCTCCCTTTTGTTTAATCCCAAGCTCACGCACTTGTTCAAATCTCCATTCACTTGGTGCATCCTGGAGGAAGGTGTTGAACATCTCGACACTGTCCTCTGCCGGAATCGTTTCCAGGTTGAAATTAATTCTCTTGATGCTCGGCTTCCGTTCTTTGAGCCTCTTGCTTTCCCAGTCGTCGAAGAAGTCGCTCGCTGCGTTGAACTCGTCTGCGTAGCGGTACTCTTGTGTCCCTTGCCAGACCTCTTCGTCATCTGTCTGCGTGAGGGAGACCGTGATGGAACGTGTCTGAGTGTTTTGCAGCGGTCGCCGGGACGGGCTGCGGTCCTCGTACTGGAGGTTGATATCGAAGCCGTTGTCGGTGCTAGCTACGCTCTGGACCTCCAGTTCTTTGTTCTCGTTGTACTGGTAGTCAGTGTTGATCGTCCTCTCTAGATCCTGTACCAGGTCCTCTTCCTCGGATTCAGTCTCGAAAATGAATGCAGTTGCCTTCTTGCGTTTGTCTTTCTCCAGAACGTCTTCTTTCAGCGAGGTTGTCCGGTCGTACCCGAGGTAAATTCGGCGTGTGAGGTTGGCGAGATCCTCTGTTTCACCGGAGTGTACTAATACGTGGGAGTGCCGCCGGAAGAAGCTCTGTGCTTTGTCTCGTCCGTATTTTTCTTCGACAATACTCTTGTAGTCCTGATCACTGGGATACTCCTTCATACTTAGTCCTCCGTGAGGTCTTCTGCGTAGGATTTGTACTCTACCTGTGGCAGCTCGCTGAATCGAAACTCCTTGTCTGGCGGCAGGATGTTCTCCAGCGAATCAACGGCTGAGTCGTAGGTCTCGTCGGCATTTTCGCCTCCGTTAGGTAGATACGAGTATACCCATACTTCGTCGGTGTCGAGCCCGTCGTTATCGCGCAACGAGTAGTACAGGAATTCCAGACTGTCTTGATCAATCCCGGCGGAATTGAATACGATGCTTACGTCGGTTGTGTCGGTATCAGTTCCGTTAAGCTCTGTTTTCTGAAGTTTGGCGTACACGTAGTCGGAGAACAGGTACTCAAAAGAGATCGTGTCACGGCGTTTGGGGGCGGCTCTCGGTTCCTGAAGAGATGGATAGTAGAAGTCGAGGTCGGCTTCTACAATGTCCTCGCCCTCGGTGTGCGTCTCTTTGATTTCCCTGTATTTGTTCTGGATGCTGGCAAGACGGTTCAGTTCTCTATTTCCGAGGATTAGAATGTGGCTCGGGCCTCCACCTCTCTTGACCTTACAGCTTTCCACGTAGGCCTGGAAAGTTTCGTGGTCGTACTCGTCGTCGTTGGTGAAGGCTCCGAGGATTGCCGTGTCTCTCCGTCTGTTCTCGTAGTTGTTCAGCTTTTCATCAAAGTCCTCTGACCTAGTGGAACACTCTAGGGCTGTCCGGACTTGCTTGGCGTCGCTCTGCAATGAACTCGGACCCCAGCTTTCCCACTGCTTGGATTTTGACTCCACAATGACGCCTCTCTCGGCGGAGAGGTAGGGGTCCTCATACGCCATATAGCCGTCAATGCCGTGTTCGTCTCTGTCGTGTTTCCGGGAGGCGCACTCGATATCCCTTCCACCACCGATATACTCCCAGTTGAACTCTTGCAGTAGAGCAATCAGCCTATCTTCGGCTCTGTTGCCGGTGTTGCGGACTTCTTCACCCATCGTATGCCTCCCGAGTAATTTCCTTTACTTCAGACCACAGCGGGTCCTCCGACTCCAGGCTGGAGTACAGCCTCACGGTACCACTCTGGAAAAATCCGAACGTCGCTTCTTGTGACGGGGTCTTGATGTTTGCTCGCAGGATGGTGATGTCACTGCTGTGTGAGTCGATCAGTTCGCGGATACGCATATCCCCGACATCTTTGATGGTGTACGTCCCGGAGAGGCCGCCCTCTGCCTCGAAGTTCTGTATGCGTATACTGGACACGTCAATCGCCCACTCCTTGTCCTGTAGATTTGCGTACACCCTGTCTACCGGGAGCTGTGTCTCGGTAATTGGGAAACTGAAGTCGCTTGCCTCACCAATCCTAGAGATCAGCTTGCTCGTATCGCTTTGATCGGAAAAAATAGAGAGGAGTCCGATATCAAAGTCAAGCTGGAAAGGTATCAGCAGTGTCTGCTCAACTTCCCTGTCTACAACCTGCTGTGTGGATGCGTCAAAAGTCTCTGTCTTGACAGGGGTCTTCTCAACGAAGTATCCGCCAATAGCTATTTCACCTGATTCGGAGATGTTGAACCCGTACGACCGGCTCTCTGAGAACTCTAGGCTTTTGAGCCCGTCAAGAGCTGCCTGATGATGTTGCCTACCCGGCTCCAGTATCGCCAGATTGGCGTTGAAAGGTGACTCTGTAATCACGACGTCTCCTACCAGCGTTGCCTCCTAAATATCCCTTGTCACTAAAACTACTGAGCGGCACTCAAATGGCTTGTCATCAGTCAGGGCGCTGCATACGCGCGCTGTATTCAGCATGCTGCTCCTCTCAATCTTCAAAGATTTCGGCTCTGTTGAAATCCTTCAAAGTTGATATTGAGGAGAGCTACTGTTCCCACCGGTTTTCGTAGATACGGTTAGAAACGAGCCTCTCAGCAAATCGCAAGGTGTGAAGAGAGTTTCAACAGAGCCGGGATTTCAACGGAGCCGGATTTTCCAAATTGAGAGGTGACGTGCGAAGCAGAGTCAGTAACAAACTCTTGTACCCTGGACAACCTATTCCAGTCTAATGCCAGTCGTGGACTTTGAGGACGGGATTCCGTTACCAATCGGGACACAACTGAATACACCGGGGAGGAGAGTCCATGCACATCCACTCATACGCCTGCTGGCGGACGATATCGAGGTCCGTTCTTCGACCAAGAGTGGGTGGCCCACAATTATCCTTGGGGAGCAAGATGACTCTCGCATCGGGGTTGCGGTGGACTATCCTGGAGACTGGCACGAAGGTCCAATTGACGAGATCAACATCGTGCTAACGGAGGACCAGAACTGGTCAGCTGTCGTCGCCTTTCGGAACCAGAGCACTGCTGTAGAGGGCGGGAATTACGAAATCGACGATTACGAGGGCTACGAACTCCACGAGTGGGACCCTGGAACCCACCCAGAGGTGATTGAGGATTGTGTTGACCGAAAGGTGACTCCAATATTCTATACGGCAGATGCACCCGACCGCTACTACGCTCATGCCTATCAGCAGGCCAACTCCTACAGGATACTCAAGAGGATGTTCGGACTCTCTCGGTACTCCCAGATAGAGGATCGGCAAGAACGGCTGTATACTCTCATCGTCTCTCGGGACGTCCGGTGGGAAGAGAAGGACACGAGTATGCAAGAATTGGCGAAGGATATTCTGAACCAAGATTCCGACTCATAGTTTCCTCGGCTTTGCAGCACCTTGTGCCAAGATATTGAGACACTCCCTCTCGTATAATCGATTCACTTAGCTCACCGTCAGTTTTCCTAGTTGCGGTTTACCACTAATTTCGTCGATGTTGTCCGAATAAGGCCCTAAATCCTGGTTTCACAATTAGAATTCCCTCCGCTAGTAAACGGAGCTATTCTGACTATGATTGAGTGTGGAGTCTCTTTATAGAGCAGTGTAGCTTCTGGAGGTTCCGTGGGCGGTGCCAACGATCTGATAGCGCTGGTCGCCTCGTTCCAGTAGGAATTAGCCCTTAGTGACGACGTCAGCTGTGATTGCCACGAGAGCGCGAATGAGAAATGGTCCAGCATGGCCTCCAGCTATTCTGCCGTGTACAGCAGTTTCAGCCTGTGTAGCGGAAGGAGGAATCGTGTTACGGCATCGACAGCGACAACGGCTCAGAAACCTCGAAATCGACAGAGAGAATTCTGTTACGGCAATCACTGAGATTGCCGTAACGAAAACGCAGTAGGGGACGTTGCCGTGCGCCCGTATTAGCCGTCCTCGATCCCGATTACGCAGACTTGGCATTTCTGTTACGGCAAAAACCAACTAGTATAGATGGGGGGTTCCTCGTTGGAACCAAGGCATTGGATCGGCGGCTACCTGCAGATAGGAGTTTGTCGTCAACGGCGGCCGAAGCTCCGGAAACGGTGGAGGGGGAAGATAATTAACCAACAATACCGAGACTGGACCGGGATTGTTGGTTAACGCGTTACCTTTGAATCCTGATTGCCTCTGGGTCGATGGTTCAATTTCGTCTATTCTGGTTCCGTTGTGGCCTCCAACTGTGACCGGACCGCGGTTCGTATCACGTCGGATTCATACCGACGCACATTCAGCGAGCGGGTCTGTTTTGAGGCGCATGAATCGTAGATTTTCGGTCAATCTGGGGCTTGTACTAGATGATTTGGAGAAGACCGACGCACTTCGAAAACCGACGCACATTGAATACGCTCTGACGCACTCTTACAGCGTTTTTCCTCGTCTCTAAACTCGCTATTTGGTGTGCGTCGGTCGTGGTTTGCGTCCAGATAAAGAGACGGTACGAACTTCAGGCGCCAAGTGGCTATCTCAGTAATCTGGGAGGTCAGACGGCGCGTTGGTCAACGGCTGTGTTGTAGATGTTCTCATCGACGTAGTCGTACGCTGGATCCTCCCGGAGTTCGTCGAGGATTGCGCGGTCGCCGATGGGGGCGATGTGGTCGCCGTCGAATTCGAAGTCCCAGAACATGAGCTTCGAATACGTGGTGAAGGCGTCGAAGCCGGGGTTGTAGCACTCACCAACCTCACGCTGGGCGCGTGCGAGTGGGGTATTCTTGTTGATCTTCCCGTTACGGAGGCTGATCAGGTCGCGGTCGATGAGGAGGTTGATGATCTTGTAGGCGGTGCTCCGGCGGGGGAATACCCAGAATGCGGCGCCCGTGTAGTGAGGGGCGTCGTGGTAGCCGGCGTCGCGGAGTTTTTCGAAGTCGTCGACGACGGCGTCGTAGTTGTTTGACTCCCGTTCGACCTCGACGCGGACGCGTGGCTCGTGGTCGTCTTTCGAGTACGCGATGACGTCGAACGTCTTGGCGGGGTCGAACTCGTCGATCGACTGGTAAGTGCGGACACCCCGAGTGTTATAGCCCACTGCGATGTTGCGGAGATACATATCGGCGAGCTGGACGCCGATTCGGTGGGTGATCGATTCGTTGGGATCGGTGTCAAACTCCTCGAAAAACGTAGGGACAGCTGCTTTTCCCTTCTCCGTGAGGCCCCAGTAGTTCCGTCGCATCACGGTTTCCTGGGTGATGAACCCCTTCTCCTCGAGGTCAGCAAGGTCAGCGTCGCCGATGGCGATTTGGTCGTCGTCTGGCATCGGCTGCGGGAGGAGATAGTCGTCTTCTATCCCGCTCGTGATCTCAAGATCGTCGAAGCCTTCGGGTTGGCCAAGGTACATCCGCGTAATTCGGTAGAGGGTGAGTTCCTCATCGTAGGTGAGTGCCTGTTGGAGATCAATGTGCTCCCAGCGGGACATACGTCTGTGTTGGTAGCGGGGGGCTTAATGACTTCTTGACGGGCGCGACGGCGACAATAGCGTTTGCGTTAGGAAATCCTATAGGAAGGACTATATCGATCTAATACCGCCAGCTATTGCGATTCCCATTCATTTCTGTTCCGTCAGCGTTCTACAACAGATAGGGTGCGTACGGGCCGAAGGCAATGAGCACACCACTCAGTACGTGCGGCCACTCGTTCGAGAGTTTCCAGTTCTCGATTAGCAAGTGCAGATACCACATTCCGAGTACCAACAGGAGGCCGGAGGTCTGAACCACGACAAACGGGAAGGGTTCCACCAGCTGGGGAATGACGACGTCAATGAGGAGACCTGCGCCGACACCGACGCCGAGAATGAGCAGGAGCGCACGTTCTTTGGTTTGGAGCGTCTGACGACTCCGAAACGAGACGTCGCTCGTACTGTAGGCAAAGTGCGTGAGCATCCCCGCGCCGACCCCTTTCAACGCCATCAACAGCAGATCACGCAACTGTGTGAACCCATCAAGTGAGGCGAGTAGTTGATTCAGTGCTCGAATGTCGAGGAGCGAGATGAGGACGACAGTGAGGCCGATTCCGAGCGGCCACACGTGTTCGACGTCGATATAGTCGCTGTCCTCGGCCGTCGACATAATCGTATCATAGAGACCCGACATTCGCGTGCTGATAGCGAGCACGTCATTGTAAAGCATCGTCGTCGAAAGCCCTCGGCCGTTTGGCATCCCGCGACCCACGCGAGACGGCTTCGCCCTTTCTGAGTCCGCCAGGATGGCGGCTGGCGCGGCGAGCGTCGACATCAGTTGGCTGGATGGTTCGTGACGGCACGCACCGCGCGCCGCATTCCGCCCTCCGCATCGCTCGCGACCGACCATTCCGGGCGTGCGGGCGCTCTCCGCACCGCGAGCGCCCGTTCCGGGCTAAAGTGAATCTGGTCTCGACGCCAGCATTAAGCGCGTTTTCGGTTGCGCCCCTCGCGGGCTTTCGCGTTCCAGCGCTTTGGGCCGTTCCGCGCGGCGAGCCACACCACGGCTCGCCGTGCTCACGACCGTCGCTCTGGACACGAACCCGCAGTCCGGGCCGGACGCGAGAAACGGCTTAAAGCTGGCCGCTTGCTCCGGGCGGTTCGGCGCGCGGTGCTGGTTGGGTGGCCTTCCTTGGGCGCGCTCTCGCTCGCGCCCACAGGGCGCTCGCGAAGGCGCGAGCGAGAGCGCGCAGTCGTGACTGGTCGGTCGTCGACGTCGAGGAAATCCCGTGCAGGAACACGGGGGGTCGGGCGCGGTGGTGAGCGCCTTCAGGTGCTAACACACCAATGTCAAGTAACTACGCGAGCGAAAAGACGGTTTCGGATGTACAGACTACAACTACTGAGCAGCGTAGTCGAAAGACTACAGTTGAGCGCGAGCCGTCGGGACGGTCGGCCTGTCCCGAGTGTGAGGGCCAGGTGATTACTGCAGACGAGGAGTCGTTCTGCAGGGATTGCGGGTTGGTTGTCGCCGACGAGTGGGTCGACCTGAGCCCGACGCTGAACGATCTGGGCCTGATTGGGAACGCCGATCAGAGCATCGAGACGGTGGACCCACTGCGGACGGACAATGGCCTTCACACGAAGATTGGGAAGTCGACTGACGGCCACGGTAATCCCCTGAGCAATGAGCAGTGGAAGAAGTTCCAGCGTCTCCGGAAGTGGCACAGGCGCTATCAGTTCGGCGAGAAGCGCAAGCGGACGAAGCGCCTCAACGAGGGGCTTCGGGACATCGAGATGATCGGTGGCAATCTGGACCTGCCGGACTACGTCATCAAGATGGCGGCGAGATACCTCCGGAGCGCTTCGGAAGCGCGGCTTCCGGGCGGGCGGATGGCCTGGGAAGCACTCGCTGGCGGCGCCGTCCTAGTCGCGGCACGAGCGTCTCCCATCAATCGCGACGAGATCGATGTCGCGGTCGCGATGTACACGAAAGCGCCCCACGAGCGGGTGTGTGCTGCAGCGCGGAAGATTCGGTGTGAATGTGGGTTCGATGCACCACTCATCAGGCCGAATGCCGTGATGGAGGTCGTCGACGCGCTCGATAATGACGCGATCCCCGGGGCGCGCGTCGTGCGGACGTGGCGGCTGGCCCAACACCTGATGAGACTTGGCGATCAGGTGCCGGTCGGGCCGGGGACGCCACGGCTGACCGTCGCGGCGTCGGCGCTGTACGCGGCGGATCGCCTGCTCCCGAGCAAGCATCTCACCCAGGGGCAGGTCGCCGAGGCGTCAAGCACAGTCGTGCCGACGTCCCAAAATCGGATCGCGAGGTACAGTCGTGAACTCGTCAACGCCTACAAGGACGAACACGGCACCGATAACCCGGGTGTCGGCCTCGAGGAAGAGCGAAACACCCTGCGCTGAGCGGGGCTCTCCCCGTTTTTACTGGCGACCACCGCCCGTGAACGCCCCTCCACCCCACCCACCGCTCCGTGCTCGCTCCCTGCGGTCGCTGCGCGCGCAGCCACAACCTCATTGACGCCAGTCAGGAGTCTCGTAAACGGGGAGGGAGACGATGTGTGGTTTGTCGCGTCCAAGAGGGACGGAGTGAGAACTGAATGAATTCCATCCCGTCGTTCATGGTCGATAGAGAAACTGCAGCGACTCTCCGAGAATGGTTGTTCGAGAACGCCGTTGAGAAACACGGAGAGTCTGATATCTCCGAGCCGCTTGCCAATCTGGCGGCAGCAATCGATGGCGAACTCCACGAGCAGGCGGAGGCCGTTGAACTCGGTGCATCGGCACGGACGACCCCACCAACTTCCCGAGACGCGTCACTTGACGACCGTGCCTCTGTCGATAATCACCCACCCGATGATGCAGACTTTCCAGCTGAGCCCGCTGCCTTCGATGCCGATGCCAGTGAATCAGATCACATCTACGACACGCTTCCCGATTCGGCTTGGCAGCTCGGTCACGACCAGCCCGTGACGAATCAGGACAACTCACCGACGACGTCTTACGACAAGAAGAAAGCGACGTCGAACCCCCACATACGGCAGCAAAACCACCATCCGCAGGTCCGGTATCGTACCTCATACGAGTGCTCCGTGTGCGGAGAGATCCGCGAGTTAGAAACCTCGCTTCGGGTTTGCGCGTTCGTCGACGAGTGTGTGGGTTGTGGAGCGGTTGCTCGCTTTACCGCGGTCGAGATTCCTACGCCGCTCAGTGAAAGCTAACCGAAGCGCGTCTGTTACAGGTCGCGCGATTGGACCGTCTTCCGGTCGTTCGCCTCAGCCCGTCGCGCAGCATCCTCAAGCAGTTCAGCGACTTCGTCGTCCAGCGCCTCGTAGAAATCCGCCGAAACGTTGTTCTCGTCGAGTGCGTCCTTTACAGCCGATTTGACGATCAGGTCTGTCATACACTCCTCATTTCTGCTATCTCTCACATAAGCGTAGATATTCGCTTGCGGCTATCGACTGTGATTCGTCGATACAGCGGATCACGCGGGAACAGTGGCGGGATCTTACCAAACAAATGGGTGTATTGTAGATGTGCAGTTTGGTAAGAGGGTGCAAATACGCACCACAGATTGGACAGCAACGTGAGAACAAGACCTCAGGGTGGCCGGAGATCGCGCCACCGAACATCCGTTTCCGTCCCGTCGTCCAGCTGAATACGGTACAGCACGGCGTCGCGATCATCGCCCGTGACAGCGCCGGCGTCGTCCTCCAAGATAGCGACGATCTCGCCGTGATACCCGTGGAGTCGGCTGAAGTCCGGATCTGTCTCATCAGGGATATCGATTCGGACGCGATCACCCATTTTAAACTGATATTCCGTCATTCTCGCTCCTGAAGGTACTCCGTTCGTTCGTGGACGTCTTTCTCGAACTCGACGAGCCACTCCTCGAATGGTGTGTCTTCCTCTTCAGTGTTGAGGAACCACTCGATGAATCCCTTATCTGTCTCTGTTGACGTCGGATCAACCGTTCGAACTGAGATATTTTGTCCCTCCGGCTGTTCGCCTGCTTTCAGGAGTTCGAATGCCCTATCGACGATAGTTGGGTCGTAATCCCGTCTAAGGAGTCCAAGATTGTTCGTCCACATTCCGAGGCGGCCGTCCTCGAGCTGGTCAACACGATACGCGAGCTGAAGCGTCGTCATACAGCACAGCGTCGCCAGATTGTCAATACCAGCATCAGCAGCGCACTGCGTGATCCGCTTCCAGCCATCGTCGATCGATCCCTCAACAAATGGGTACTCCTCTTCTGAGACGCGATACCGTAGAACCGTCTCTGTGAAGCTGGCGTATTCGCGCCAAAAGTGCCGGAGGGACTCAGCTTCATCTGGGAGCGTCCACTTTCGTCCTTCAGTGGGGGAGATCCAATTGATGTCCTGGTCTCGTACAGCGGGGCCGTATCGATCGACGAGTGCCTCGAATACCTCACCAATTTCTCGACTGTAGTAGTCCCCGACGAGGTGGTAGGTCACGTTCGAATCCGGTCGGCGTCGCAAGAGAAGCTTCATTTGGAAATTTAGTGGATGGAAGACCGCTCGAAATGTCGAGTAATCGGCGTCGCTTGCTGTGGCTTTCGTCAGTTCGAGTAGTGACTCTTTGACCGGGCCTCGAAGGCGGTTCCCCTCCCAGGTCAAGGGAGCCGCATCGAACGCGTCTCCGAGTCCCTCAGCAGCGTCCTCGGCGATGTCAGTAAAGCCGCGGTCGAGCCCATCGAGAGCGACCGCCTCGACATCGTCGACTGCGTCCGAAACCAGATCGTATTGCTCGTGGGTGTATGCCTGCTCCAAGATCGGCGAGATATACTCGGTTAGGACCTCAGTTGAAACAGCAGATGCGTACTGTGCGGCGTCTTCCTCGGAGTGTTCGCTTTCGAGGTGCTCGAACGTCTGGGTGAGTACCGTCCGAAGTCCGTCGATCCCCTGTTCTGCGGTTTGGTATTCGCCCAGCTCGATCGCCCGAGCAATCGTTCGGTACAGTGGGCGAATCGGATGTACCTCGATCTCGTTGAACGCCGCAACGGTCGCTGGAAGGTATTCGTCGGGTGCGAGTTCCCGCTCGACCAACACGGAGATGAGGTCGTCAGGTGAGCTGCGCTGGATCATCAGCCGGATAAATCGATAGAGCGCAAACGTTGAGACCGCAGCAAGCGCAAACGCGATCCCGACGACTGCGTTCATTAGGCGGCTGTTCTGTATCGGGAGGAGATAGACGACGAGGAGGTTGAACGTGATGGCGCTGACGAAGAGCGCGAACGTCGTGCGGAACAACGGCTCCTTGACAAAAAGCGAGGTGAGGCGAGCCGAATATCGCGTCACAACGAGTTGCAAAGCGACGACAGTCACGGAGAACACGATTGCCAGAACTGAGGCTTCTGCCGTCGCTAGGGTCGTCAGTAGCGCCCTGATATTCTCGATCTCAACAGCCGGGTTGAGGAGAGCAGTCAGCGTCGCGACCACTCCAGCCGCGGTAAGCGTAAGGAGGGTATAGCGAACTACGACGGAATGAGCCCACGCCGAAAGCCTTCCTCGCCAATTCCGATTACTCATAAACTCGGTCTCATACAGGTCTCCTCACCACCCCTACATAATTCTGTGATGTCTATTCCCCGTATCTTACCAAACATAATGCAGGCAAGTTCCGGGTTATTTGGTAAGACAAGAGTATTCCGTCAACCCTGACTGCGATGTTGAATCCCGAGCTAATGCAGCCTTAGCGGCCAATCAACGTACGTAGGAGCGTATGCAGGATCGATTTCTGATTTTCCTCAGCCATCTCGTCGATCCTCGAATCCACTATCGTTTGATTGATAGCCTGAATTGAATCGCGAGGTGTGTCCAGTAACGCCGAATAAGCGATGACAACCTGCGCCAAGTACCAGCGAACTTCTTTGAGATACGCCCGAGTCTCATTCGGGCCAGGATAGTCGCCAGACAACTCCTCAGAGAGACTCGCATCGTTGTGGACAATTCGGTTCCGGATGCGTCGTACTTCCTCTAAGAACGTCCGCACCTCATCAAGATCACAGTCATCCTGGTCACTGAGGAGAGCTGCAGCCCGGTTTGGGAGCGTTGAGCCAGGATCACCACGGATAAGCGTGGTTTCGAAGCCGAGAAAGGCATCTACGATCTGGTCTTCGGACGTCGACCGCTCGTACATTCGGTTGAACCGAGTGAGGCACCGATAGAGCGTATTCGACGTCTCATCTTCCAACGTGCAGTACGGCCCGATTCGTTGCCAGTGCTCACGGAGGACGTCTTGCTCGGCTTCCGGGAGTTCAATTGAGTCACGGTGGAATGATTTCCCGCGCTGCCCGAACTCCGGAATGATCACTCGGTCGACGTCGGCGCTGATACCGCGATACGTCTTCCAGGAGTCACGGAGGAGATATCCCGGGCCAAGCCCAGCGTACTCTTTCGGGGCCCAAAGCCGGAGTGCCGTAACGACCTGTTTCGCGATCACGGCCGCTTCAGAAAGCGCTTGATTTCCAGTCCAGCTGAGGTCGAGGCCCGTATGCTCGGAGTTGTGTTTCGTGGGACGATGGGTGACTTCGAACTCGACTTCGAGAGTCGTCGCCCACCCGAGTCGTTTCTGGGTTTGATCCGGTTGAGTAATCATACCGGGCGTGCCGTACGTCTGCATCGCCGTCATCTCGAAGTCAGGAATCTTTGAGAGCAGGAGATCGTCCGTGAGAGACGCCACATACTCGCCGTTATCGACCGAATCTTCGAGGGGCTCAAGCGTTAGCTGAAATCCATCCCTGATATCGTCTGGTCGCAGGATCACTCGCGGGAGGGGGAACACGACTCGGTGGACGTGAGTACTCGCGTAGAGGGGTGCGAAGTGATCCTCGTAGGCGGTGTCAAAGGCGTCTTCGTCGAATACCACGTCGCCGGCGTAATCGAGGGTGAGCTTCGCGACTTTAAAGATGCGTTTGACGTGGAGAGTCCGTTCTACGTCATCCCGACGATGCGGACAGAATGAGAGCCCGTCGTCGATGAGTAATTCGGCTAGATCACTGAAATAGAAGCGTTTGAACCGGTTCGTATCACGGACGATTTTCGACGGCTGTTCGACGGTGTACTCGTGTTTCCGGTCGCGAAACGTATTGGATTCGGTGATCGTCGTCGTGGGGAGTTGCTCGTAGGCATCCTCCGTATAGTCCTGAACGTCCGCGACGAAGGACTCAACCGCGTCTCGAATACGAGGATACGCCTGTGCCGCCGGTGAATCCATCTAATCTAACGGTGTGTAGTCGGTTCTGTGATGTATATCTGCGGTTGTCTTACCAAATGATGGCTAGAGAGTAGGGGAGAAGTTTGGTAAGACCAGACGAGTACACGGTCTCCACCGAGGGCGAAATAAAGTGGTTGGGCAGGGTTATTTGCTCTTCTCGCTCAGTAATCCCTAGCCGTCGCATACGACAAATCGGCATCACTGACCGAGGTACTGTAAAGCGCAGAAAATGAAGGACAACTTCTAATAGGATGCCCCCACACGTACTAGGTGGAGCGCCGCAGGCACCGGCGTTTGAAGCCCGTCGCACCGCTCCTGCCATCCCGGTAAGACGCGGTCCGAACGGGGACGCACCACATCACAATTGCGTCCTCGGACAGGTCCCGCGTGGAAACGGGGGTGGAGGCGGGAATCAGTGCCCTTTCACTACTGCTCAGCAAGCCACGTAGCGACATCGCTACACCCCATTGCCTCGAGCCTCCCTACAACAGGTTGAACGCCATCACTCTCCGGAGGTGGAGCATGGGTCTTCCCAAATATTCCGTGAAACCAACAGCTGACGCGCTCCCGGACGGAATGCGCATATCGCTGTTCGTATGTTGCCCGTCGAACCTCTCCTTCGCCACGCGCAACAGCGGAATATCCACGTCCCCATCGACCTTTCCGAGATTCCTGTGTCGTCTCCAGTATCATCTCAACTGGTCCAGCGACCGAGGCTGAAGAGAGAGCTGTAGGATTCGCCGCAATGGTATCTGCGACAACGCCAGCAACAAGGTCCGCCAACAGGAGATGTGGATAGTAGAGCTCTGACTGGGCACAGTTTGTGATTGACGGCGGAACCACGTCGATTGCAACGGCAGTCTGATACAGCTGGCCTGCTCTACCCTGGTCACCGTCGACGATGGCTATCGTGTCGTCGGTAGTCACACTCAGTTCGTCAAGGAGGATCGCGGAGTGGACTGCCTCAGCAAATGGAAGCTTGACGTCGTCCTGATGAACGCAAATACCGACCTCCCCGTTACACCGAAGAAGGAGCTCCTGAACCTTCTCAGGAGGGAGTGAAAGGTCACGGCTTTTCGTCCGGAACGGCAGATAGCCGTCATCATATATCGTCTGATAGAGGTCATCCAGGAGTGTGGCTTCCTGCGTCCGATTGAGAAGAACACCGACAGTCACCACGAGATCCTGTCGGTCTGTGGCGTCAAACCCGATAGATCGAGGGTGCGAGTCCTCATCCACAATGAAATCCTGCATTCGTGCGTAACTCAGTCTGTGAACCGTGGGGTAATGAAACAGGTCGGAACAGTGGTCATCGCTCCTCGATATCGATGAGAAGAGATGAGCTCTCTCACCGAGTCGCCGATCTTCTCTTCGGTAGAGTCAGTATTGCCGGATTGTGTGAAGTGAATCGACGTCGATAGCGGGCCTTCTCAGTGAATACTCCGTGGCGTTTATCATACACACTTACCTTCCACCGTACAATGGTCGATAACTTCAACGAGAAGTCGGACTTTATCTGGTCTATTGCAGATCTTCTCAGAGGGGACTACAAGCAGTCGGAATATCAAAAGGTCATCTTGCCGCTGACTGTTCTTCGACGACTCGACTGCGTTACTGAACGGAATCAGGAAGCGGTACTAGAGCGGTACGAGCAGCTTCAGGAACAAGGTATCGAGAACGTCGCCCCCTCGTTGAAGAAAGCCGCCGATGCACAGGTGTACAACACTAGTGAGTACACGTTTGAATCGCTCTGCAACGACCCCGACGACATCGCGGAGAACCTCCAGTACTACATCAATCAGTACGACGAGGAGACGAAGGAGATCTTCGAGAAGTTCGAGTTCAACCACCAGATCGACCGACTTGCCGACGCCGATCTTCTGTACAAGGTCGTTCGGCAGTTTGCTGAAATCGACCTCCATCCCGAGGAAGTCCCGAACGAGGAGATGGGCTACATCTACGAGGAGCTCATCCGGAAGTTCAACGAACTGAGTAACGAGACGGCTGGCGAGCACTTCACGCCGCGGGAAGTGATCGAACTGATGGTCAACCTCACCTTCCAGGAAGACGACGAGGCACTGACCGAACAGAACGCTATCCGAACGGTGTACGACCCCGCCTGTGGGACCGGCGGGATGCTTAGTGTCGCTGAGGAGTACGTCCGCCAGCTCAACACCGACGCGAACCTCCACGTCTTCGGGCAGGAACTCAATCCCGAATCATACGCGGTCTGTAACTCGGATATGCTCATCAAGGGCCAAGAGCCCGAGAACATCATCTACGGGAATTCGTTTACCCAGGACGGCTTCCCGAGCCGGACCTTCGACTATATGCTCTCGAATCCGCCGTTCGGGGTCTCATGGAAGAAGGTCAAAGATCAGGTTGTGCGCGAACACGAAGAGGAAGGGTTCGCTGGCCGCTTCGGTGCGGGGACGCCCCGGACCAACGACGGTGCATTCCTGTTCCTCCAGCACATGTTGAGCAAGATGAAGTCGCCTGCAGAGGGTGGCTCCCGTATCGCCATCGTGTTCAACGGCTCGCCCCTGTTCAATGGCGGACCTAACAGCGGGGAATCAGCTATCCGGCGCTGGATCCTCGAAAACGACTGGCTGGAGGGAATCGTCGGCCTGCCGGAGAATCTCTTCTACAACACGGGAATTCGGACCTACATTTGGGTGCTCTCGAACAATAAGCCGGAGCGCCGGAAAGGCAAGGTCCAGCTCATCGACGCACAGGACCTGTACGCCGAGATGGACGAGAGTCTGGGCGAGAAGCGCCACGAACTCACGCAAGACCATATCGACGAGATCTCCCGTATCTTCGGCGATCTGGAGGCCAACGGCCGCTCGAAGGTCGTCTCCACCGAGGAGTTCGGCTACCGCCGCATCGTTATTGACCGGCCGCTACGGATGAGCTTTCAGGCGACCGAGGAGCGCATCGAGAGCCTCGACGACGAACGGGCGTTCACGAACCGGGACAAAGAGGTGCAGGAAGCGGTCAAAGAGGCGCTCTACGAGTTGGACTCGGAGAGACAGTGGATGGACCGCGACGAGTTCATGAAAGAAGTCGAAGACTGCTTCGAACGGAACGACGTCGACGTCCGCAACAGTGTTTATAACGCGATAGAACGCGCGTTCGGCGAGCAGAACGAAGACGCCGAAATCGTCACCGATAGTAAGGGGAATCCGGAGCACGATACCGATCTTCGCGACCGCGAACGGGTGCCATTAGGGACGGATCTGCGGGAGTACTTCGAAGAGGAGGTGCAACCCCACGTGGAGAACGCGTGGATCAACGAGAGCAGTAAGTACCACGACGATCAGGATGGCGAATTGGGAGTTGTGGGCTACGAGATCAACTTTGACCGCTACTTCTACGAATATGAGCCGCCGCGGCCGCTAGAGGAAATCGACGCCGACATTCGTGAACTGGAAGACGAGATCGTCGAGCTGCTGAGCGAGGTGACGGAGTAATGGATGGACAGGCGAACATCACGGAATTCACTGACGGTACAGAGAAATCGAACGAACCGGAAACAGTCCGTCTAAAGCATCTCGCTCGAATCAACCCGACCAAATCGGAACTCTCGGATCTTGACCCGAAGACAGACGTAAGCTTCGTCCCGCTGGAGGATTTCGGGACAGATGGCGAAATCAAAGATACTGAGACACGCCCACTGGAGGAGGTGTATGATGGCTATACCTACTTCCGGGAAGGAGATATTGCGATAGCGAAGATTACGCCGTCCTTCGAGAACGGGAAAGGGGCGATCTGTCGAGGACTAGAAAACGGAATCGGATTCGGAACGACTGAATTACATATTTTGCGGCCGCGTGAGGGGGTTAGTACGGAATTTCTCTGGTATGTTCTTCGATCGAAGCCCTTCATGGACGAAGCGGTAACCGCGATGCGGGGGGTTGCGGGACAAAAAAGAGTGCCAAGTTCATTCATAGAGAACTTCGAGATACCGCAAATTAGATATGACCTCCAACAGCGGAAAGCGGCCCGATTGGACAAGAAAATCTCGAATATCTATCAAGCAATAGCTGTTGGAAACCAATTAAAAGATCTACTACAACAGAAAAGGCTATCAAAAATATGGGAAGAGATAACCTGTTCAAATGGCTCCGAGGGACAGATTCAGACAGATATCCCTTGGTTGGGGAAAATACCCAAAAGCTGGGATGTCGCCAAAGTGGGATGGTACTATGATATACAGCTGGGAAAAATGTTGGATGCAGCTGAGATATCTGGTGAGCACCTAGCGCCATATCTCCGAAACCAAGACGTACATTGGTGGGACATCAACACGGAAGAGCTCCCCAAGATGGACTTCACAGAGGATGAGAGAAACCTCTACCAGCTTGAGCAGGGAGACGTTCTCGTATGTGAAGGCGGGTTTGGTTGTGGTGAAAGTGCTGTTTGGCGCCAAGATACCGAGGGGGTGTATTATCAAAAGGCCTTACATAGAGTCCGTGCAAATGATGGCAATCAAATCCCGGAATTCTTCTGCTATTTCATGGAATTTGCTGTGAAAACGGGGATATTCTCTGCGAACTCTAACCAAAGTACAATAGACCATATCACGGTTGAAAAGCTCTCCAACCAGAAAATGCCGATACCTCCGAAAAGAGATCAGCAAGAAATAGTAAATCGCTTATCAAAGATGTCTACTGAAGTGAATAGCTCAATCTCAACCATCAATAATCTACTTTCGAAGTTATCTGAGATGCGTGAGTCAGTAATCACAGCCGAGATCACGAACCAGATTGATGTGTCTGAAGCGAAACATGGAGGATAAGATTGGATTCATATGAGTAAGCAGTACGATGAAGCGGCCTTTGAAGACGAGATTGCCGCTTCTCTCCTCAAACGCGGTTACACACGCGTTCCGAACAGTAAGTTCGACGCCGAACGGGGCATCTTCCCTGACGAGGTCATCTCGTTCGTCCAAGAAACCCAGCCGGAAGCCTGGGAGCAACTGGAGACCGCTCACAAGGGCAGCGCTCGCGAGCGCTTCCTCCAGGAACTGACGAGCGCCCTCGAACGACAAGGCACGCTCGAACTACTGCGTCATGGTCTTCGCACCACCGGCACTAAAATCGAGCTCGCGACGTTCCAGCCCAACACGGGGATCAATCCGGAACTGCAGGCTCGCTACGAAGCAAATTGCCTCGGTGTCACCCAACAGCTCCACTACTCGGCGACGAATTCGAATCTGAGCGTGGACCTCGCACTGAGCGTCAACGGCATCCCCGTCGCAACAGGCGAACTCAAGAACACCTTTACCGACCAGGCAAACAGGGACGCCCGAGAACAGTACCGCCAAGACCGCGACCCGAGCGAACCCGTCCTCCGATTCAAACGTGGTGCATTGGTCCATTTCGCTATCGACCAGCACGAGATCCACTATACGACCGAACTCGCCGGCGAGGACACCCACTTCCTCCCGTTCAACAAGGGCCACGAGAAGGGCGGTGGCAACCCCCCACGAGAGAACGACCACCGCACTGCGTATCTCTGGAAAGACGTCTGGGCGAAGGACAGTTGGATGGATATCATCCAGCGGTTCATCCACATCGACACGGAGGAGATCAAGAAAGACGGCATCACCGTCGAGGAGGACGAGACGATCATCTTCCCGCGCTATCACCAACTGGAGTGTGTCCGCCAGCTGGTTGCCAGCGCGAAAGAGGAGGGACCCGGCGAGGATTACCTCATCCAGCACTCCACCGGGAGCGGGAAGAGCAAGTCTATCGCCTGGCTGGTTCACCGGCTCAGTTCGCTGCACGACGACCAAGACGATGCAGTGTTCGACGGCGTCGTCGTCGTCACCGACCGAACCGTCCTCGACGAACAGCTCCGGAACACCATCTACGAGCTCGACCACAAGACTGGCGTCGTTCATCCGATCAAAGGCGAGAACCGCTCGAAATCCGAGGAGCTCGCGGAGGCCTTGGAGGCTGGCAAGCCCGTGATCATCACGACGCTCCAGACGTTCCCGTACGTCATTGAGCACGCACAGTCACTTCCGGAGCGGGATTACGCTGTTGTCGTCGACGAAGCCCACAGCAGCCAGAGCGGCGAGATGTCCGCCGAGATGAAGGGCATCCTCTCGGGGGTCGATGAGGAAGATATCGAGGATTGGGAGGACGCCATGGCAGAGAATGCAAAATCTCGGAACAAACAGCCCAACCTCAGCTTTTTCGCGTTTACTGCGACGCCGAAGGCAAAGACCCTGAAAGCATTCGGTGAACCCGATGGAGACGGTGGGCACGAACCGTTCCACCTGTACTCGATGCAGCAAGCGATAGATGAGGGATTCATCATCGACGTCCTCCAAAACTACACGACGTACGAGACGTTCTACAACGTCGCGAAGGTCGTCGAGGAGGACCCACAGGTGCCCGAGCAGAAGGCAGTGAACGCGATATCGCGGTTCCTGAAACTCCACCCGCACAACGTCTCACAGAAAGTTGAGATCATCGTCGAACACTTCCGGAACCACACGCAGCACAAGATCGGTGGGAAGGCGAAAGCGATGATCGTGACGTCCTCTCGCGCTCACGCAGTCCGCTACAAGAAGTCGATTGACGAATATATTGAGGAGAACGGATACGACCTCAGCGCGCTCGTCGCGTTCAGTGGGACGGTCGAGGACGATGGCGGTAGCTACACGGAAAAGGGAATGAATGACGGCATCAAAGAGTCGGAACTCCCCAACGTCTTCGACACGCCGGAGTACCAGGTCCTCGTCGTCGCCGATAAGTATCAGACCGGTTTCGACCAACCGCTCCTCCACACGATGTATGTCGACAAGAAACTCTCGGGGATTCAAGCGGTCCAGACACTTTCTCGATTGAACCGGCAGCATCCCGGGAAAGAGGACACGTTCGTGCTGGACTTCGAGAACGAGCAGGAAGAGATCAAGGAAGCGTTTGAGCCGTTCTACGGTAAGACAACCGTGACGGAGGAGATGGACCCACAACATCTCCAACAGTTAGCCTCTGACCTCGATGCGTTCCGCATCTACGAGCAAAAGGAAGTCGACCGCTTCGCTAAGGTATTCTTTGACCCGTCCAACACGGGGACGGAAGGTACTCATGGAAAGCTCAGCAGTATCGTTCAGCCAGCCCGGGACCGCTTCGTCGCCAAAGAGGAGGAAATCCAGGAAGACTTCCGCTCAACGCTCAGGTCGTTCCTGCAGCTGTATAAGTTTCAGTCGCAGATCGTCAGCTACGCGGATACCCACCTTGAGAAGCTCTACACCTTCGGTCGGTTCCTGTACAAGGAACTCCCGAGGCAATCTCATGACCCTACCGTAGAATTCGACGACGAACTCGCCCTACAGTACTATCGGCTTGAGAAGTCTGAGGAGGGTTCCATCGGGCTCAGCGCGACTGACGGTGAGGTCAAAGGCCCGACAGAGACTGGAACGGGCGGTTCAGAAGCTGATGATGAAGTTGAACTGTCGACTATCGTCGAGAAAATCAACGACAAGCTTGGGACTGATTTCACCGAGGCCGACCAACTGTTCCTTGAGCAGCTCAAGGAAGATGCACTAGAAGACGATCACCTCCAGCGTTCTGCGCGTGCCAATAGTCGCGAAAACTTCGCGCTGGAGTTCGACGATGCGCTAACCAGTATGTTTATCGATCGAATGGACCAGAATCAGGAGCTCTTCGCGGAGTTTATGGACAACGACGAAGTCCAGGAAGCGATTACAAAGCATCTTCGTCAACAGGTGTACCAAGAGAGCCAATCAGGATAAACTTCAGAAAACACTGACAGCAACACAGTCAAGATACGGCCAAGACAGACTCAAACGATGCCGAACGACTACACCGTACTGAACGACTGGGCGGGAAGTGAAGAATCGTCGCACCAAGAGATCGCCGAGCAGTTGCTCCCGAAACTGAAAGAGGAAATGCCCGAAGAGCGGTATGAAGTAGACTTCACGGCGGACCTCCAGCGAGCGGTGATCGACGCCATCACACGAGACCTGTCTGCGAACCTTGCTGGCGAGGACTGGATCGGCATGGGCTTCGACGACCCAGAGGACTTTCTCGATGCTGAAGCCGTTTCTGACGCTATCGGCGAACAGGCTGAATGGTACTTCGAAGACGATCAGACCGGCAAATCGTGGGACATCCTGCAAGTCATTTTTGAGTACGCTGAAGAGTACAACCTCGTTGAGCGGAGCAAGTAGCAGCGTAGAACCGCCAGGTGATCAATCCCCACCACGGTGGGCAGGCTATCCGGTACGCTATTACGCTGATATAAGTATTCTCGATCACGAAGGATTTCACGATGGTACGCGTCGTCAATGTCGTTGCGTCGGGAGCCTTAGACGTCGAACTCGATCTCGCGACCTTCGCACGGGAACTTGACGACGTCGTCGACTACGATCCCGAAAAATATCCTGGAGCCTACGTCCGGTTCGGCGACGGCGAGCCATTGATCACGCTGTACCGTACCGGGAAGTACATCATCACCGGAGCGTCGTCGGAAGCCGAATCTGAACGTCTCCGAGACGAGTTTCTGGTCCTGCTGGAACGTCACGGGATCGTTTCGAGTGCTGAGGATGCCTGGTTCAGTATCCAGAACTACGTGTGCATGGCCGATCTCGAACGACCGCTAAATCTGTCAGCGCTTGCAATTGGGCTTGGTCTTGAGATCACAGAGTACGAACCAGAGCAGTTCCCCGGATTGGTGTACCGCCCCCGCGACCACGAGTGCGTACTACTGGTCTTTGCCACCGGAAAAGTCGTGATCACTGGCGCTCAGGAAATTACGGAGGCCGACACCGCGTTCTCAGCGTTCCGTGAAACAATAGAAACACTGCTTGAGACCGGATAAGCTACACCTCTGTGACTGCGTTAACCAACACAATCACCGAATGAGGACGAATGTTGGTTAATGTCTTCTAGACCCCGGCGAATCGCGGCAGGACACACACCCAAGGTCCGATATGACCTTTACCACATGCTGGCGAATACTCCTAGAAGGGTGTGATACCCTTGCTGTTGAGGGGATTGGCGTATGTACTCAGAGTCAAAATTCATTCAAGCGATGGTCGATCAAACCGGGGCAGTCGCATAGTTCACCAAGAAGCCTATAAAGAAGTAGAGAAATGCAGCAGCAATGACTCCGCCCTTGATGGACTCTTTGGCACCTTGTAGCAGTCCCACAGAGGCGACCAGAGCGGCAACTAGATCAATAGCTATCGCCAGCTGAGATGTCGGCGCAACGGTCATCACGCCAGCGTAGAGGAAACGCGAGAGTTTGTTGGCAGTCTGGACAGTATCCGGCGAACCACCAAGTGAGAGATCAATCGTAGAGAGGAACAAGGCGGTAAATAGGAAGAACGCTGCCAAGCCCCCGGTCTCGATTGCTTCCTCTGCGTTCATATCACCTATATTCAGTACCTCACAAAGCATCCTCGGCTAGCTGTTTCTGCGGCCTGAGTTCTGTGTCGAAGCGGTTGTACTGACGGTCTCGACGAGAGAATTACGGACGGATCGACGGAGAGCTGTCGCTGTCGGCGGCGGTCAGCCGCCGACGCGACAGCGTCGCCACTCACTCCGCTGGCTTGCTCGGTCGGTGGTTAGCGGTGGAATCGGTCGTCAGGTGGCCGATTCGCGGGGACGGCCCGACGCACCGCGAGGGCCGTCCACGCAGCTCGTCGAATCATATTGACGAACTCCTTGTACGGCCACCACCAGAGGCGACGCCCGCCTCGGCGGGGCGTCGCCACATACTCGTAGTGAAGGTACCGCCAGACGTTCTGTAAGAGGAGACTCACCACCACGTACAGCAGCCGTACCGTTGGATCTCGTGTTGTCGTTGTCGCTATCGCTTGCTCAAACAAGCGATAGCTTGACTCGATACCGAAGCGTTTCGAGTAGTGGTATCGAGCGTCCCGTGGTGAGTCGATGAACGGCGCGTCAGCGGCGTAGCCGTGACGCGCCACACCGTTCTCGTCATACTTCCCATTTAGGTACGTACAGTCGATGTAGACGGGAAAATCGACGGTCCAGCTGTGACCGTCGAGTTTCCCCGTCAGATCATGCTGAATGACGCGACTCCATCCTTCCGAGAGCTCTTGCTGAATCGCCTCACCCCACCGGATGATCGGGATCACGTACGCGTAATTGTGCGCCTGAAGCAGCGTGAGACACTTACTGTCGTAGAATCCGCGATCAAGGTAGACGGCCTTGACCCCGGCGTCAAGGCCGTCGAGGACACCGAAGAACTCAGCGAGGACACTACTTGCGGTATCGCCGTCTTTGAGACGGCGTACCGCCAGCGTGTAGCGTTTGTTCTTCACACGCGCGTAGAGTGTGGCATAGGCGTGGAACGCAGTGGTTCCACGCTTCGCTACCGAGTGATAGAGGCCGTCTGTGTCGTCTTCGTCACCGTAGTAGGGCCGCAGGTGGAGGTCTGCGCAGACCTCCACCTGTTCGGGGAGCAATTCATCGAGATCCTTTCGCAGGAGCGTGTTAGCGACTCGTTCGAGCCGTTCCGGCTCGAACTTCGTCCGAAGATGGTAGAGGACCGTGTTCCCAGCGGGTGAGTTCTGGCTCGACGCACAGAGCGTAGAGACAGAGGTCCCGTCGGCGCAAGCGCCGACGAGGACCTCATAGATGTCTTCAGCAGTGATTTCAGCGTTATTGGCTAACGAGAGCGAAACTTCCTCGTCAAGGCGGTTGACGAGAAAGTTAAGAAGCTGGTCCTCGTGGATCTCACCGTCTGCTTGTTTGGTTTTAGACACACCTTCAGCAAGCAGACGTTCTAACTAAGCGGCTTTGTGAAGTACTGAGATTTGGATAGAGCCGCCCGTGATTGATCTCTTGTTCGTAGTAGTCGTCGAGTTCATCCTTGACTGCGAGCCCGTGTGGCTCTTCGAGTCCGGTAATAACGTACAAGATATCCCGCTGGAATCCGGTTAAATCGTGCATCCGTCTGTTTCCCTACTTTTGACGGGGTGATTAAGTGCTCTCTGGTATCCAGAGTACGTCTCGGCAGCATTATGGTCGAAATCCCGGCGAGAAACTTCGAACCTTTATATGGCGGACAAGAGAATCCTGTGATGGAATGTCTGACCTAATCGTCAAAGCAGCTGTGAAGGATGCACTGTCGGATCACAACGTCTCGGCCGATTTCTACGACGCCCTCAACGAAGAGGCCGCCGAACTCCTCGACGACGCTGCCGAGCGTGCCGAAGCGAACGACCGGAAGACGGTCCAGCCCCGCGACCTGTAGTCCGGGGTACCACAGTCGACCTCATCACTCGAACGTAGCTTTTTGAAGTTCCTCTTCAGTATTAGAAGACGTACATGGCGGACGCACCGGATACTGAACGGCAGGCGGTCAACCCCGATGCGAGAGCGGTCCTCAGCGTGTCACAGCTGAACGACCAAATCGCGTCTGTCGTCGAGGAGACGCCTGCCCTCCACGGTGTCCGCTGTATCGGAGAAGTCACCGACCTCCACCAGAACAGTACGGCACTCTATTTCACGCTCACCGACGGTAACGCCGAGCTCCCCTGTATGCTCTGGGCGAACCGCTACCGCAACATGGACGTCGACCTCGAGGACGGGACCGAGGTCATCCTCGAAGGCGACATCGACTACTGGGTCGAAGGCGGGAAAATCGACCTCAAACCGTGGGAGGTGATCGTCGTCGGCGACGGCGACCAGGCGGCGGCCGTCGAACGCCTGCGAAGCGAACTCGAAGAGCGTGGGTGGTTCGATGAGGAACAGAAACAGCAACCGCCGGCGTTCCCGGAGCGCGTCGGTGTCGTCACGTCCCTCCGTGGCGATGCCCGGTACGACATCCAGAACGCGATCCACGAACAGAACCCGACCGTTGACATCCTGATAAAGGACGCCACCGTCCAGGGCTCGGACGCGCCGACATCCATCGCGAACGGCATCCACCACCTCGACCGGTCGGAGGACGTCGACGCGATTATCGTCGGCCGTGGTGGTGGGAGCGATTCGAACCTCCAAGCGTTCAACACCGAGCGAGTCGCAGAGGCTATCTTCACCGCCAGTACCCCAGTAGTCACCGCGATTGGACACACTGATGACCGGCTCATCGCGGATCAGGTGACGGACGTCGCGACGATCACGCCGACGGCCGCTGGCGAGTATATCGTAAATTCCCGCGAGGAGTTCCTCGCGGGCGAGATCACGCCGCTGGCGCAGCAACTCGACGCCGCGTACGAAACCTTCCAGCAGGAGCACGAACACGAGCAGGAACTCGCCGAAGCAGTCGACGAGGCGGCCGCCCCTGAGGGCCTCTCGCCGGTCTACTACAAGGCCGCAATCGCTGTGCTACTGTTGCTGTTGTTGGTCATCACCGGGCTGTGGCTGGGGGTGATCTAAGCGTGGCAAACGATTCTGACATCAGACACCGAATGGACCAGGTTGAAGAGATCATCGAACAGTTCGACGCAGACGAGATCTCGCTCGATGAAGGAAGTGAGATTTACGAAGAGGGACAGGAATTGCTGGATGAAATCCGCAATTTGCTCCACGAAGGTGAAGGTGAGATCATTGAAATCGAATGACTGAGGAAGACTTCACCGACCGTGTAGCGGATTAACCTACAATACAGGGATAGATCCAAATTTGTTGGTTAACTTTATGAAATCTCCCTCTCTATTTAATTGGCACTCTCGGGGGAGTTTTCACTGGCACGTATGGCACGTTTTCGATAGTAGTTATACAGATCGTCACCCCACTGAACGACCGCGTCGTTCGAACTGAGAAGCATCGCGATATGCTCCCCCTCTCCAGTTTCATTATACGCACCGATCGCGATCTGTTCCTGGTCGTAGATTCCGATACCGAGCGTTAATTCTTCGTCGAGGTAGAATACCTGAAAATTCTCGTAGTTGGAATCGTCGAGGAAGTGTTCCATATTCTCCTCGTGGAGGCGGTTGTAGAGCGAGGCGTCGACGATCGCCTCCCCGTTGAGCCCAAGTCTGAGGAGTTTGTCGTACGCTGTAAAGAGCGTTGGATTGAAAATTGACGTCAGGACGCGGAAGTGGTCGAGTCGGGGGTCACAGAGTTTGAGGGCCGTCGCGAGCACGATCCCTGGCGAGTGCGGTGAGGAGACGTACAGTTTTGCATCACTGAGAGCCTGCACTGGAATGTCTGTCCGAGTCGGGCTAAGCCGTTGAAACCACGGCGCCTTCTCCATCACTTGCTCGATCTTCACCGCTAGCTCATCATATGTGTCCAATGTTCGCTCACCAGATGGCGTAAGTTGGTGCTCACCGTCGATTTCCTCGGTCCAGCCCTCCGTCTCGAATAGTCTAATTTTCCTTCGAACTGTCGCACGTGAGGGTGATCCCGCGTCTCGTTCAGCCAATTCGCTTGGTCGTAGGGGCTCTTCAGAAAGCGTGTGTAATAGCGGAATCGTGTGCTTTGAGCGCGTGAGATGTGTGAGGCGTTCTGGATCGAGATTATCGAAACAGGTTTCGAAGGCACAGAGGATGACCTTCCCGCCGGCTGTAAGCTCATATACCCCACCATTGGTTGATTTGGTCAGGCCTTGATCGGTGAGCTGCGCGAGGTGTTTTGACGCGGTCTGTCGAGTAACCTGGCCCCGTTCTTCTATCTTCGATGCTGTCAGGGGTTGGTCGTCAAGTGATCGAAGTACCTCGAGACGGGCAGACCCAGCGAGATCATTAATGAGCTCACGGACGATTATTCGTTCGTCCGTGAGTGGGTTTGTGACCGCACGCTCTTGGCGTGTCACCAAGGATCACCCATTTTCTAAGATAGCGTCGCCTAGGGTATGAATATATCGACGAGATCGGGTATTGAAACGAACGTCTCATCATTCCAACTCCCTCTCTGAAATGTGAACTCGAACCCGCCGACAGTACTTTTTACACGTGTTCCCGCAAAGTATGGGTATTGTGGCCTCGCAACTTCCCCCAGCGCCATCCGGATACCCGGTGTTCAAGCATGCAGTCGATTTTGCTCGCGATCCGTTCGAGTTCGTAGACAGGGCAACGTCGGAGTGCGGGGATATCTATCGCATGGATCTCCCAGCAGTCGACGACGTCTTCGTGTTGGCTCATCCGGATTACTTCAATCGCGTTCTGGTGGCCGACGTCGACGCGTTCGGGAAAACCGAGGATTATCGACGAGCATTCGGTAATGGATTACTCTCAGTCGAGGACCAGCAGTGGCGACGACAACGGGAGATGATGCAACCACTGTTCTATCGCGAGCAGATCAAAGGCTACACAGAGCAGATGGTGGCGTGTACTGAACGACGACTTGAGCAGTGGGAGACGGGCGACACTCGGGATATGGAAACGGAAATGCGTGATCTCACTCTTGAAATTCTGTTCGCAACCTTGTTCGGTCGTGAATTAGTTCCTGGAGAGGATCAAGAGCTTCGCGATGCCGCTGATGGTCTTAACGAGTGGTTTACTCCCTCCTCGTGGATTCTCCCCCACTGGCTTCCGACACCAGCTCGCCGTCGGTTCGACCACTCAAAGGAGCGGCTTCGACAGGAAGTTCGGAGCCTCCTTGCGGAGGAGGGCAGTCAGTCGGTCAGCCCATCAGTCGTGGACGATGGAGTTGCTGGAGGCGGTCAACAGAGGCCTGAGGAGTCATCCAGCAATATGGACCCGTCCGATCTACTCACACAGTTACAGCGAATCCGTAACTCGGATGACGGTGAGCAGCTCACGACTGACGAAATCGAAGATCAGCTTATCACGATGGTCTTTGCAGGCCACGAAACGACAGCTACCGCACTCGCGTTTACGTGGTACGTGCTGGCCACGCACCCGGACATCCGAGAGCGGTTCGATGCGGAATTGGAGACGGTACTCGGTGACCACCCCCCAACCTACGACGATCTCCAAGACCTCGAATTCACGGAGAACATCATCACCGAGGCACTTCGGCTATACCCACCGATTCACACGATCCCGCGCCGGACGAAGTCTGACGTCGAAGTCAACGGATTCCGAATCCCCGAGGATCACGAGATTCACCTATCCGTGATCCACGTACATCGTGATGGCCAGTTCTACGACGATCCGTTATCGTTCCGACCCGACCGATGGACGGATGAATTTGAAGAAGAGCTCCATGATTTCGCGTACGTCCCCTTCGGCGGGGGGCGGCGAACCTGTATCGGGCGAGAATTCGCTCTCTTGGAAGCCAAGGTCGTGCTCGCGACGATTGGCCAGCAGTTCGAGTTTGAGTGGGAGAAAAATCGGGATATCGAACTCGAACCTCGCGTTACTACCCAGTCAAAAGAAGGTATCCCTCTGAAGCTGTCTCCCCGTTAATATAGCCTTCTCTGTGTTGAGGGCTGCGTCCGGTGTTCACACCCTTTGACAGTGTAAACACGGATGAGTATAACCACCCACCCTGACAATCGGGGGTGTATGCTATGAACCGCGATTCAACCAATATGAATCACCCCGCATACACATGAAAACCCGACAGGTCACTATCGAAGAGATCGATCAGCTGTTCCTGGAGTGGTTTGACTACATCAACGCCTCCGCGCTGTATCGGCAGGCGCTTCGAGAAGAGATGGATGTTCGTGATATCGACCCACACGAATTCCGTGATCTCCTCGAACGTGCACAGGAGCGGGGATATTCGTTCGACGAAGTCGTCGAAGAAACGAATCGATTGAGTGACCTCCAGGAACTGGTCGTCAACTCAGCCGATTCGAGAGACGGCACCCAGTCAGAAACATCAGCTACCGAGAGCTGTGAAAACGCTCACAACGAGACGCACTAATGACAGACAACGATTATCCAGAGACTGTTGAATCGTCTTACCGGCCCGTGATACGACAGGCAGCCACTGTCGTGGTCATGTTGAGCCTGTTTGCTGTGCAGCCCGTCGCCGCGCAGAGTAATGCGGTCTGTAGCGCGGATAATCTTCCGAGTATGATCGAGGGCTTCTTCCAGCTGACGACGACGCTGGGAATTGTCGGTCTCGCTATCGTGTGGCAGGCTGACTCCCTTATCGAGATGTTTACGATCACTCCGGATCAGAAGAAGGGGCTCAAGCGCCACAAGCGCTCGGCGATGAAGTCCGCCGTCGTCCTCGTCGTCCTCGGCCCGCTGTACACAGTTGCAGGGTCGATGATGGGCCTCCCGCTGGCACAGTGCGTCGACCTCGTCCCCTGGTAAACCACCTGCTGTCACCGACGCGAGCCCTATGGATCACCGAGAACTCTCCGTGCTCATGGCCGCCCTATTTGTGACGAGCTTAGTCACGGGTATCGTCGTTGCTGAGCCGCCGCGGCCAGGGACGGAGGACAACGGGCTCACGGAGAACGAGTCGGCGACGCTGTGGTCGCGCGATGCGGATAACTACATCAGCCAAGAAACGTACCGCCAGCGGTACGGCGAGAATCGCTCCGCCATCCACCAGGTTGCGAACGGGACAGACATCACGTTCAAACGCCCGCCGGCGACCGCGGCAACGTGGACCCGGAACGACTTCGAGGACCTCGACGCCGGTGGGGCAGACACGTCCGTGCATCCGTCGCACGCGGACCTCGAGGACGGTGTCTTCATCGAGGATGCCCACGCCACAATCTTCGCGGTCCAGCCCTCCACACGGGGGCATCTCGAGTCCGGAGAGACGCCTCTTTATATCGCGCCGAACGGGACGATGCGGGGCTTCGTCGACTATCGGGTTCGTGTCCCGAACGGCAGTTCGTCCAGGAACACGACCATCCAGTGGTCGCTCACGGAGCACGAAATCGAAGAAGTCCGGCTGAAGAAAGACGGTGAGACCATCGCGACCCAGGGCGGGTCCCATACGCCAGCCCTCGACTACCAGATCGAGGATGACTGGAGCGCGAATCTCACGCTCGAAGCGGAGATCAGCGTCCGGCTCAAAAAGACTACCCGGATCGACCAAGGCAACCGGACGGACGTCGACGTCACCTACCGGACGGAGTCACGCAACGTCTCGGACTCAATCGACGTCGAGATCTACGACCTCTCGGCGTATCCCTACTACGCCGAGTATCCCAACGGTGACTCTGGCGTTGCCATCTTCCAGTCCCGGCCGTGGCAGGGGTATACCCTGACCGAAGACGGTGATGCGAGAGTTCGTGGCGTCTGGCGGTTCTACACCGCTCGGAACGCCAACTGGGATACGCTCGTCAGGTCGAACCGGACCGACAGCGCCACCGTCGAGTCTGACGCGATCCCCGTGTACGTCCACGCGTACCCTTCGCGAATCGGCCCGCGTGCTGAACCAGTTCGCGATGGCCCAGAGATTATCGACACTTGGGGAACTGACCGACCGTCTCCGGTCGGGACTCTCGGTGAGAACATCAACATCGACATCGTCAACCAGTCGTACACGACGACGTACGGTGTCGCAGTTCGCGCCGAGAGCGTCGACCGCGACGCGCTCCAGGTAGCAGGTATTGTGCGAGGTGTGAATGCCTCGATTGTGGCACCTGATGCTGGTTCCGAGCGGCAGCTCCGCCGAAGTAATCTGACTGTTGAGGTTCTCCAGCAGAACGAAAGCCAGGCCACACTCCGCATCGAACTCCGCGACAACGAGACGGGCGCACCAATCGTTCTCAGCGATCCTGTCCGGCGATATCCAATCGGTGGAAGCACTCGAAACGGCTACATCACCGTCGCAGAGCAGCGTGTCGAGACCAACGTGTCCGGGGTGGCGATCGTGACGATCGACGATCCGGGTATCTACACGGCTCGGTACCATCCGGGCTCGTGGCTCGGGCACAACCCCGCGTATGTGAGTGCGACGGCTACTGCTCGCTGGCACCCGCTCGGAACCATCGACGGGTGGTTTGCGTTGATTTTCGAGGTCGGCTGGCAGCTCATCCCGTTTCTTGTGATGTTCTACGCAGGCAAGCGGCTCCTCCTAATGCTCGGTCCAGAAGATATCTTCCAACGGAACCCATAGTCCATGACTAGAAACCACCCACACATCAGTCGGCGAACCGCCCTCCGAACAGTCGCCAGCGCTGCGCTCGCAGGGGTCGCTGGCTGTCTAAACGACAATGGCGGGTCTGGAACACCCAGTGACGGAACGACCTCTCCAGATGGCAAAGGCCCACTCACGCGTATCGCTGTCGAGGGGACAACACTCGTCGTCGAACTCTCCGAAGAGTCCGACGTTGACCAGGTTAACCTCATCCAACCGAACGGCGAACTATTCGGGAAACGTGACGTAGCTACAGGTGCTCAACAGGTCTCGTTCGAGATCGGCACCGCATATGCGCCCGGTGAGTACCGCGTACTCGCGTTGAAGGGTGAGGAGACAGTAGTCGAGACCAATACTGAACTGCGTCCGGAGATCCAGATACAGGATGTTGGACTCTATCGGAATAATCCAGATAAGCCGTGGGACGAAGTCTATGGTGAATCCGAGACGGACCGGATCAAGAATGGCGAGGCATTCGTCACGGTAGAGAACACAGGGAGTGGTCCGGAAGCGATAACGGAACTAATCTTCTCCGGGGACGTTCCCAATCCAATTGAGAACCCCAGAGGCAGTGGAATGCACGAAACCGACCGGGTAGTAGTCTCCCCTGGCGAGACGGCCGACCTGTTCAGTAATTCGTTCCCGTTCGGTTCAGAGAGTGAGGACGGAATGGGGTGTTCCCCAGACGGTAACAGCGGCCAGTTCACGGTTATCGTCGAGACCCGAGTCAGTGGCAATCGAGTCACGAGTGCCTACAATGTCCAGTACTCCGGGTCTGACGAGATGACTGACTGTGAAGTCACGATCACGGAGGCCTGACGATGGTTGATCTCATTGACGTCGTCCTCGAGGGTATCAAGGGCGTCGTTGATTGGTTCATCGGGCTGTTTATGAACGGTCTCAGATCGGGGTATGAGACTCTGACTGAGGGAATGTTCGGAACCCCGACCCCAGAGACGAATGGAGCCTTTGTCTTTGGTGAACCAACCAACGCACCTTGGCCAGCGATCCACGATGCTCTCATCGGCGGCGAAATCATGCTAGTTGCCCTTTTGCTCCTCGTGATGAGCGTCCAGGGGCGTCACACGGTTCGAATCTTCAATATCGGAAGTGCCTATGAAGCCCGAAAAACCAAGAAGACAGCCTGGGTCGGAGCCTTTCTGATTATTACATGGTACTGGATTGGGACTCTCGCACTCTACCTCGTCGACGGATTCACCATCGCCCTGATGCCGGAGCTTTCCTCCGTAGCCTCGGCGATGATTCAGTTCTTGGGAGCAGCCATCACAAATCCCGGACTGGGACTATTGTTCGCTGTGATTGGTGGAATCTCGATGTGGGCTCTAGAGGCGCTGTTCTACATCCGGATGATCCTGCTCTATGTCTACTTGTACGGAATGCCGATTGCATTTGCACTGGCCTATGGAAACATTCCAGTCGTATCCGATATCGCGATGGGGTTCTGCAAACGGTTTGTCCCGTTGGCTGTCCTCCCACTCCCTGCTGCGATGGTCCTCAAGGGATACGACTTGATCTACGCTGGTGGGACGCTCACGCCAGGAACAGCGTTCCTCAAATATCTCGTCGCTGCGTCCCTCCCACTGGTCGCACTCTTCATCACGTGGAAGACGTTCAAATACGCGACCCCGTTGACGGCCAAAGTCGTCGGCGGTGCGACGAAAGGCGCAGCCCTTGTTGGCGGTGTCGCCGCCGGGGCCTACGTCGGTGGCGCCGGCGTCGCGACGACCGCCGCTCGGTGGGGCCCGAAAGCCGCCGCTGGCCACGCCGTCGCGCAAAAAGCAGCTGCCCGTGGTGGGCACGGAGCGGACGATAGCGGCACGCCATCGTACCGTCGAACGGAGAATGACCCAGGTGGAGCGACAGCGGAATCGACGAGTGACGGACGCGGGATGGACTTTGATCGAGGAATCCACTAACAATGTCAACAGACCAAGACGCAGCCGCACGGCGCATCATGGATCAGTTCGGCGAGGAGAGTCGCATCCCGTATCTCAACATCGAGGAAGGTGACGTCGGCTTACTCATCGCCTTCCCCATTATTGGGCTGTTTATCGCAGGCCTCACCGGGATCGAGTCGCTCGCCCTCCCGTTCGTCGCTGGCGGGCTTGGCTTTGGCGTCGCCGTCATCTACGTCTCACCAACCCACCTGAACGCCTGGACGTGGACCAAAGATGTCTATCGGTACCTCAAACGGCCGCAGGTCACGTTCAGTGCGCCCGCCGAAGCCGACACGAGTACCAACGAGTCAGAGCGCAACGAGGGGGGCCTCGCGAACTACACGCCGTTCAAGCCGGACGAGCGAACGCAGGACCTCACAAATATCAAGCGGGCGTGGCCGGGCGCTGGTGCCATCCAGCGTGAAGACGGCGCGATGGAGGCGTTCATCGAGATCGATCCAGCGAACATGGACTTCGCGATGTCCGATGACTGGGCGCAGCTCCAGGACGCTGGCGAAGAGTTCGCCAACAAAGAGCTGGACTCGAAGCTCAAACTCCACGCCACAACCCGTTCATTTCCGGTGGAGCAGATCACCGAGACCATTGAGGAGCGCCTTACTGACGAAGACGTCACAGAGAACCCGATCTTCCGGGAACTCCTCGAGGAGTACCGGGAGACGCGGCCGAAGGAGATGCGCGACCGGGGCATCCAGCAGGTCCGGTACTACATCGGCGTTGAAGTCAGCCCAATAGAAGTGTACGACCGCTTCCGGGACGAGGGAACACCTGCCGAGAAGCTCACCAAGTTCCCGGTCATCGGCTTCCTGTTCAACCCGTTCGTCACCCGCCGCGAGGACCTCACTGACGTCGAGCGCCGTGCCCAGATGTTCGAGAAACTCGACAGTCGCGTCAACGCCGTCCGCGCCGAGTTCATCCAGCAGGCGTCGGGGTGGTCCGCTCGCCGGCTCAGTACGGTCGAGCTGTTCGTCCTGAATATGGACTTCTGGAACGGCCGCGAACACGACTACGACGAGGCCGAGCGCGTCGTTCGCGACCAATCGATCATCGGCCACTCGCGCCGGGAGGATCCACACGATGCGTAACGTGGTCCTCCAGACAGGTGGTGGCGCACTTGGCCCCGTCGCCGAGTGGCTCCAGAACCTGTCACCAGCGGAGGGAGCAGTGCTTGCTCTCGTGGTGGGACTCATCCTCGGTGTCGGCAGCAAACATCTCTGGGACCGCTTCACTGCGGATGATGAACCAGACATGGACTTCGCGGACGTCCTCGACGAGGAGACACTCAAAGAAGGCGAGGCCGAACGCCAGCTCCTCGACGATATTTCCGAGTCGCACAAGTCCGTCACCGCGCCCGGAGCTGTCGAATGGGAAACGCGAGCCGCACGGGTCGGCGAGCAGTGGACGACGACGCTGTACATCGCTAACTATGCCGACTATCCCAACGACGGGTATCTGAGCGACCTCTTCGAGATGACCGACGTCCAGTTCGACCTCACCGCCCACATCACGCCGAAGAACCAGGAGCGAGCTCGGAACGAACTGCAGGACATCGCCGACGACCTTCAGGTCGATGCTGACCTCGAACAGAGTATCCGGAGTGCCTATCTCCAAGAGCGAGCCAACGAGGCTGCAGCGACGTACAAGGCCGTCGAGAACGGCGCGAACGTCTTCGACCAGGGGATGTTCATCACCGTGCGGACCGACGAGAAAGACCACCTCAGAGATGCCGTCCAGACGGTCAAGAGTGCGCTCCGGGACGACCCGGCGAACCTCACGCCGAAGACCGCGATTTGCCGGCAGGACCTCGCCCTCCAATCCGCCGCGCCCATCGGCGACAACGAGTTCGGCCGGACATCGATCGCGCTCGGTGGCGCCGTCGGCGCGTTACTGTCCTCCCCACACAACGCGACGATCCTCGAGGAGGGCGGCGTCGAGTTCGGCATTCACAAAGACAACCAGAGCCCCGTCGTCATCGATCCCTTCTCCCGAGACAACGGGTACGCGATGTTCACCGTCGGCGACACGGGCTCGGGGAAGTCGTTCAGCTCCAAGCAGAACTTTATCCGCTCCATCGAGCAGAGCAAGGACCGCATCGGAATCATCCTCGAACCGCTGAACAACTGGGCCGGTGTCTCAGAGGCGCTCGACGCCAAGCGAATCACGGTCGGCGGGACACTCGGCCTGAACCCTCTGGAAATTCGCGAGACGCCCGAGCACGTCCAGCGGGCGATGGGTGAGGACGCGAGTCCGTTCAACGAGAAGCTCGACGACGCGATGAGCTTCCTGACGAACTTCTTCGCGCTCCGCGGCATCTCGCTCGGCGACCGGCGGACGACGCTCGAACTCGCCCTCAAGCGCGCCTACAAGCGCCAGGGGATTACCGACGACATCTCCACGCACAGCAACCCGAGCCCGACCATCCGCGACATGATGGACGTCTTCGAGGACATGATCAACGACCCCGAGGAGTTCGTCGTGCGGTCCGACGAGGAGGCAGGGAAAATCAAGGACGACGCGACGTGGTTGCTCGATCAGCTTCGTCCCTTCGAGGACGACGGTCGCCACGCCAATCTCGGTCAAGAATCCGATTTCGACATCCGGGACGAGAAGGTGATCTATCTCGATCTGGCCCAGCAGGAAGGCAGCGTGGACAGCAGCACGGCACTGACGATGCAGCTACTCATCTCGCTGGTCTACGAGCGAGCGAAGGTTTCAGACAAGGAGGTCGTGTTCTACATCGACGAGGCCCGCTACATCATGCAGGACGCGGCAAGTCTGGCGTTCCTCGAGACGGTGTTCCGCCATCACCGACACCACGATCTCTCGATTCGGCTGGTCACCCAGACCGTCGACGAGTTCTTCGAGCACGCCGAATCCGAAGCGATCCTCGATCAGTGTGCCGTCAAGCAGTTCCATCGGTTGGACGGGATGGACAAGGCGTGGGCCGACGAGTTCGGACTGAACTACGCGCAGATGCGGTTCGTCCAGGATGCCGTCCCCGGCAACGAGGATGCAGGCTTCTCCGAAGCACTCGTCGGCGTCGACGGCGAGTGGCGCGGGATCAAGGTCAAAGCGATGCCCAAGGAGAAACAGGTCATCGACTTCGAGCCAACCGAGCAACGGCGAGCCTCACTCCCCGGCACTGGCGAGAATCCGATGGACGCGGACGTACAGGCGTTCCAGGAGGACATTGAAAGCCGAGCGACAGACAACGGACAACTCCCACCTGAGCGGACGCCAACAGAGACTGATGGTGGTCCAGCAGGAGGTGGCGACGATGCGTGAGTACCTCCGCGTGACGCCTACCTCCGAACGCCTCAATCCGGAGCGGCTGCCGCAGACACTGGAGAGTCTCCACAAACTGACCGCAATGGACTCGACAGGGCTAGCTGACAAACTCAATCCGCTACACAGCAAAACACCGCTACGATTCGAATTTCTCGCGCTCAGCGAGGGTGCAGACGCCCCCGTCGAATTCTACTACGGTGCCGACGATCATCTGGATACGCTTGAGAAACGTCTCCGGTCGGTCTATCCCGAGACGTTCGACATCGAGCGTACCGAAATCGACGTCGTATCCCGACTCGTGCAGCCTGTGGAATTCGACCGAGAGACATTCGTCGATCACTATGAGTCGGGCGATCTCACGTACGAATTCGGTCCTGACGAGCAATACAAACTCGGGACTGACGACGACAGTCAAGCGAGGCCAGCAGACGCCGAATCAGTCGCGGATGGAGGGACGGTCGGCGACCTGTCTGCCGACCACATCATCGAGTTCGGAGACACCGCCCTCGAACTCGCCCCACCAGATGCGATTCCCGAGGATGAGCCACTAACCACGCTTGCCGAACCAACGGTAACATCAGATGGGACGATACTCGCCCGGCCAGCGACCGAGACCGTCTCCCCACTCGGCGTGCGGTGGCAGGGGTCGGCCACTCGAAAGCAGGACTGGATGACCTCACTCTCGCCATTCACTGCCGACGACGACGAAGAGGAACTTTCAGCCGTCGATCAGCCAGGAGGTGCGCTCGCGTCGCTCGTCGACCACCTGATGGAGGCGACAGCACCAGTGGCGTTCCAGGTCGTCTTCCAGCGACGCAAGAGCTGGCAGTCCGATGCCGATCTTCGCAAGGAGGACATCATCGACGGGCGGGACACACTCGCCCAGGAGATTATTGGCTCCCTCTTCGAACTCGACGGCCAATCGGAGAACCGGGACAAAAACCAGCTTAGCGACGCGGTTGCAAAACGCGTCGAGGCAATCGAGGCGAAAAATCCGAAGCGGTCGTTCACCGCGAACATCCGAGCAATCGGGATTCCATCCGGTGACGACGGTCGCGATGATCTCGATGAGCGGATGCAATCACTTGTCCCGGTATTCGATCCGCTTGACGGGCCGTATTACGAGGTTACGGCTGAACGGTTGCGCGACAGCGGCTTTCGGGCAGCCACGAAAGAACGGAACACACGAGCGACGTTGCAGCGGCTCTTGGATCGTGAGATCACGACCGGCCGTGGGAAGACCCGACCCGGGTTCGTGCTAAGTGGTCGAGAACTCGCGCACTTCGTACTCGTTCCCTCCTCGGAACAGCTTACTGTCGAGGGAGCACGTGGGACGCGTGCGGAACAGCAGAGTCGGAATCCGTTGCCACGCCCCCACCAAGATCTGATGAATGAGTTCCGTGACGGGATGGCAATCGGGTACGCACTCAATGATACCGGCGAGGCCGAAGGCGAGCCAACACATATTCCGCCCCGACTGCTGCCCACTCATTACGGCCGGTTCGGAACAACCGGCTCTGGGAAATCGAAAGCCCTGATCAACGATATGCTGTCGCTATACGACAACACCGAGGGGCCAACTATCCTCATTATCCCGAAGAACGACGACATGGCCCAGAACTACATGCGGGCTCACGGGCGTCGGTTCGGAATAACCGATCTCGAAGAGAACGTCGTTCACTTCCCGGTGCCAGACGTCCTCCCCGGGTTCTCGTTTTTCGATCTCGAACCGTCGATGGAGAGCGGACGGCGCCGCGAAGACGCCGTCCAACGGAAGGCCGACCACTACGAAGAGATTTTGAAGCTCGTGATGGGAACCGACCGCTACGAGCGAGCGACTGTGGCCCCAACTCTCATCAAGACACTCATCAAGGCACTGTTCGACGAGGAGTACGGGCGTGAGAACGGGCTGTACCGAGCGTCGACGGACTACTTCGCCCACCGACAGCTCGAACACGTAGTCGACCAGCTCTGGGAGGCCGGGCCACCGAACGAGAACATCGGCGACGCCCCGCGGTCGAGCGACGAGGAAGTCACTCGAACGATCCGACGGCAACTTCAGTTAGATTCGAACACCTTCGCGAACGTGATGGGCGGTGTCGGAAACCGTCTCGCCTACATCTCGCAGGATACGCACCTGCGTCAGATCTTCAATAATACCGAGAACCAGTTCGACTTTCGGGATGTCCTCGACGAAGATACGGTCATTCTCTTCGACCTTGGAGACCTTCGCGACGACGCCGCCCGGATCATGACCGGTGTGATCCTGACCAATCTCGATGCAGCCCTCAAGGATCGCAAACGGGCGCTCTCCCAACACCCGGATGACTACGTCGTGAACTTGCTCGTTGACGAGGCAGCATCGGTCGTGGTCTCCGACATTATGAACGATCTCCTCGAGAAAGGGCGGGGATTCCGGCTCTCTGTCGGCCTGTCGATGCAGTTCCCCGAACAGATGGAGGCCGAAGGCGGGCGAAAAATCTACCTGAACGCCCTGAACAACATCGGCAGTTCGCTCATCGGGAAAATCAACGTCGACCGAGAACTGGCACGAGCGATGGCCCACGAAGAGATGGACCCCACGGATTTCGCCAACCGGATTCGTTCGTTGCCGCGAGGAGAGTGGATCGCCAGCCTGCCGAGCCCGACGTTCGGTGAAACGGGGCCGTATCCGTTCAGTCTCGAACCACTCCCGATTCCACCGGGCCACCCCGAGAGTGAATCGCCTCTCACAGCGCGTGAAGAGGAGCAGTTCACTGAGACGCTCTCCGCGATGCACGAACACATCAGTGACAGACACGGTGTGCCGGCTGAGACAGACACCACAACAACGAGACCACCTGCCGACGGACACGATGTCCTCGATATTGCGAGCGATGACCTGGACGGTGCGATTGCGAAGGTGGTCCGGAGTCTCCAGCTTCGAGAAGGATGCCGTGAAGAGAACGGCTGGGTGGCCGTCGAAGCAGTCGACGACGAACTCAGACGACTCTTCGACGACGTCGACGCCGAACCCCCGTCGTATGATGCACTCGCGGACATTCGAGAACGATCACGATACCTCGATACGACCGTCGATATCGACGCTGACGAACTCCGAATCCGGCTCACTGAAGCCGGAGAGGAGGTCGCGATGCCCGATACTGGTGGCGTGCAGGCAGCTGGGGGGAGTGCCCACGACACAGCACTCCGCCAGATCGAAGAAGAGCTCACCGCACTCGGCTTCACGGTCTCGATCCTCGCACAGGATGGCAGCGAGAAACCTGACGCGACGGCGAGCCACCCCGACGTTGCCGACCGATTCGCTATCGAAGTCGAAACGACGACACCCGAGAATCCCGCGAAAGTACTCACGAACCTCCGGAAAGCCCAAGAGGCAGAGGATATCCCGCTGTTTGTCGTTCGACCAGGAAACGACGAAACTGAGTGGGCCGACCGTGTCGACGGCATTCTCACGCCACCCGTTCGCACCCTCCAGAATGGCGAGACGAGGTTCTACACGACCGACTCGAATCTCACGTTCAACGGCGGAGCGACCGAAGAAGGGGGAGTGACGGCCGTGCGACCGGCGAACGGCGACGAGAACAGGATCCAGAACATCTGGCAGCGTGATGACGACGAAATCGTCCTTCGTGATGCCAGCGGAACGGAACACAACCGTGTCCCGTCGCTTTCGACCCTCTCGAAGGATCGCGTGCCAGCCATCTACAGCTACGACCACGCTGCCGACGAGTACGTCGTATACGAGCACGGTGAGCAACACATCTACGAGTCGAAATCGGCGTTCGAGGATGACTGGGTGCGTATCAAGAAGCCATTCGTCCCCGAAGCCGAACTCCCCGTACCAGACTACACACGTTCGACGTACAGCATCGTTATCCTTCACGATGAGGCGGAATCAGTAGTGTATGAAGACGGTGAGAAGCGGCCACTCTCTGCAATCACCGACGGGTCGCTCCATCCGGCATCGTCCGGATCAGCGGCCGCTGACGAACCACCCAGTCAGACCGACCAGGCAGATGGGCCGGTCGAAGAGAAGCAGGAAGACCAATCGCCACCGTCGTTCGAATCGTTCGTCGACGAATATCTTATCGAAGACGCAGATGAAGCCGTGCCGAAAGATGAGGTATTCGGCCTCTACAACGACTGGGCAGAGGCACATGGCATCGACGAGCCGCTGAATAAGAGCTGGTTCACACGGAAGCTCAACACTCACATCGAGGTGGACTCCACGAAGAAGCGAATCGACGGAGAACCCGTACGGCATTACACTGGTATCCGCATTCGCTCTGAAGAGGGACCTGAGTCATGAAATGGACAGACACGGTCCAATTCACGATATCATCGCGACTTCTCAGGGCCTGTTCCACCCAATCAGAATCATGACTTCAACCCACCAGACTCGCAAGTCGAAAATCACCCGACGACGGCATGTTCCACCCAAATCCTCAATGGGTGGAACACCAACGAGACGGCCGAAATGGGTGGAACACTCTCACGTCTGGCGATTTTTAACCAGTTATAGCGGGTGTTCCACCCAACAACCAACTAGGATAGAACGGGGGGTCCCCGTTGGGACCAAGGGATTGGATCGAGACGTAGAGCAGCGTGAAGTCTGTGCTGGCTCAGAGCCAGTGAGAGCCATGCGAGGTGCTGTGTGAGGATGAGTGAACCGATTGTCGACGAACCGGAGACGATTCCGGAGACGTTACGCGAACGCGACCAGTGGGTGTGCTGGCGCGAAGAGGAGCGGGACGGCAAGCCGACGAAGATTCCGGTGACACCGGGGGCTGGGGGGTTCGCATCATCAACAGAGTCGGAGACCTGGGCGAGTTTCGAGGCAGCACTCGAGTACACCGAGACGGCACACGCCGATGGCGTCGGATTCGTGTTTACCGACGACGATCCCATCGTCGGCGTCGACCTGGACGACTGCCGTGATCCTGAAACCGGCGACGTCGACGACGCGGCGCTGGACATCATCGAACGACTCGACTCCTATACGGAGGTGTCGCCCACTGGAACCGGCTACCACGTGCTCATCAGGGGCGAACTCCCGGAGGGGCGGAATCGCCGCGGGAGCGTCGAACTGTACGACACGGCACGCTTTTTCACCGTCACTGGCGACCACGTCGAGCGAACGCCAACGCGCGTTGCACGTCGGCAGGACGCACTCACAGCGATTCACCGCGAGTACGTCCAGGACACCGAGCGTGACACAGTATCCAAGTCCGAGCAGCGTGGTGGCGCTGACGACCAGTCACCGACAACCGGTGCAGCCGACGTTGACGTCGACCTCGAAGACGAAAACCTCCTCGAGAAAGCGCGAAACGCATCGAACGGCGAGAAGTTCGAGCGGCTCTGGAACGGGAATACGGTCGGCTACGACAGTCAGTCCGAGGCCGACATGGCGCTGTGTTGTCTGCTGGCGTTCTGGACCGGTGGCGACCGGACGCAGATGGAGCAGCTGTTCCGCCAGTCAGGATTATTTCGGGAGAAATGGGACGAGGTCCACTACGCTGACGGGTCGACGTACGGCGAAAAGACCATCGAGAGAGCGATTGCGACCACTTCGGAGTTCTACGACCCGGATGCCGGCGACGACGCCGCAGATCCCCACGGCCCACCGGACGGGGTCACAGCTGGCGGTACCCCTGACGACGCAGACCGGAGTCGTGCATATTTGGCGGAGAAAAACCGACTGTTGACCAAGCGGGTCGACGAACTCGAGGCAACACTCGAACAGAAGACTGAGCGGATCGATACCCTGGAAGCAGAGGTCGAGCGGCTCACCGACGAACTGGCAGCCCGTGACCGAGAAACTGAGCAGCCCCAGAACGAGCAAACTGGTACTGCGAGGGAGAATGAAGACGAGTCTGAGACATCATCTGTGTGGAGCCGTACAATGCGGCTGTTTGACGGGGGTTTTGGATGAGGTGCTTCTTGCTCAACCGATGCCGAGTTGCTTTCCTGTCTACACCCACAGACAAATTATTCTGTCTGGGAAAAGATTATTGCATTTGGAGGCATACGTAGCGTATGGGAGACTCACAATCGAATGCCGGTGGCGATCCGGATTACGTGGTGACTTGGAAGGAACACACGACTGGCTTCGACCGGGTGCGATCTGTGGCGTCCTCGCTCGAATCGCCCCAAACTGCGGCATGGATCGCAACGGAAGCACACGTCTCCGAACCGACGACACGCGATCACCTGTCGCGACTCGTTGACCTCGGTGTCCTCATGACTGAAGACACCGCAAAGGGCCGAACGTACTACCCCGATCCAGTCTATACTCGCCTGACGGCTCTTCAGGAACTCGTGAGCAGCAACACTGAAACGGACCTCACCGAACAGGCCACCACAATCCAGCAGGATATTGCGGCGTGGAAAGACCAGTACGACGTGGAGTCACCGCGAGAGCTCCGTGCATCGGTAACGGAGGATATCTCGGTCGAGGAGGCACAGGAGCGCATCCGAATCGCTGCTGATTGGGACTCCGCCCGATACCACCTCTCACTGCTTCGGGACACCATCGACCACTACGACACGTATACTGCACGGCCATCTGCATCTGCATGATCGGCTCGGGGAAGGCGTCCGATCGCCAGGAGTCCCGTGGGGATTCTGGCGTCGCGTCGCTCTCTCAGACCCAGATCGTCCGGGCTGACGGCGGCACGGATACGTCACGCGAGGACCGCGAGCGACGTCATCGTATCCTCCGCTCGTTGCGCGGACAGCTTGAACGTCATCCTGCGGTTGTGAGTGCTCGAGGAATGCCGGAGGGGAACTATGCGGAGATCGAGGCGGACCTCGACCCACTGTATTTCGGCCGCGATGCCGACACGTCCTCGCTCCGCATTACGTGGCACCCTAATCCGGCCTTCCCACCGGAAACGGGCCTTGAGGACCGACAGCGGACGTCACTCGCCGCAAACTTCGTCTTCCATTACAGGGAATCGACCGGCTTCGATTGCGGCTATCACCTCGAACCGAACCCCCACGCCACCGGACACCTCCATTATCAGGAACGAGACGCTCCCGAGGAAGCCTACGCCTACAATGCGTTCACGCTCACTGCCTCTTCCCCCGTTGGTGTGCTCTGGGAGCTACTCGACGCCCTCGAAACACGCCTCCATGCATGAGAACGACCCGGCTTAGCCGGAGGAGATGAACACGGCGGAACGCGTTCGGCACGTCATACTCACACGAACGTCGCCGCAGACTGCGAGCTAAATTGCTGAGGAGGTGGCCGTTTCGTGCGAGGCGGCCGCGACTATAACTCTCGCCCGGATGGTCGTGCTGGGCGGATCAACACCCTCGAAGTAGAGATCGAGCGGTTCACCGACGAACTCGCAGCCCCAGAACGAGCAAGCCGGTACTGCGAGGGAGAACGAAGACGAGTCAAGGACACGATCCGTGTGAGGGCGGTTACTTGGAAGCCGTTCCGAGTGACGGTGCGACCGGGACATAGAGCGCGTCATCGGGATCGGTGTCCCACATGATCCGTATGGCCTCTTGAAGCGAGTTGAGGAACCCTGTCCGAGGGACCACGTCGGTCCGCTTGAAGGGAATCTTGATGAGATCCTCGACCTCCGTTAGTGTGAGACTGGACTTCTCGGAGACCATCTCCTGACACTTTTCGAGTTTGCCGTGGACATACGCCGGGGTCAGGAGGTCGTTCTCTGGTTCGACGAGGAGGCAGCGCGTCATCGAGTCGAAGATGAGTCCGGAAAGGGTGGATGTTCGCGTCGACGACGAACTTCATTGAGGGGGCGATGCTTCCCGGGTTTTTGGAGGTGCGAAAGGCTTACCTATGAATATATCTAATACTATGAATAATGAATAAGTCAGAACAGCTAAAACACTCTGAAAGGGAAGTCGTTGCGGTGACGAAGCACGGACAGGCCACCATCCCGAAGCGCTTCCGCGACAAGCTCGGGATCGATGCCCCCGGGAAGGTGCTGTTCCGGGAAACCGAGGAGGGCGAGGTGATCGTCGAGCACGTTCGCTCCCCGAGCGAGATGCGTGGCTTCGCCGCCCGCAGCGAGGCGACCACCGACAAGCCCGCGACCCAGATCCTCCGCGAGAAGCGCGAGCAGGACCGGGACAAACGCGACGCCCGCTTCTCGACGGACGAGTGATGGCGGTCCCCGATCGGGTCGTTTTCGACGCCGAGCCGTTGATCGCGCACGCCGACGACGAACCCGGGAGCGACGTGGTCGAGGAGTATCTCGACGCGGTCGCCGTCAAGGACACAGCCGGCTACGTCAGCTGCGTGAACTTCGCCGAGATTCGGTACACCCTCGCTCGGAAGTATGACCGGACCACCGCCGACGACTACCTCGACTGGCTCGACGAACTCGGGATCGAGACGCAGGATGTCGACGCAGTCTGGATTAACGCCTCGGAGTACATCCTGAAGTACAACCCCGCGCTCGGCGATTCGTTCGCACTCGCGACCGCCGAGGATGTCGACGCGACGCTCTTGGTCGGCGGTGACGATGACTACGACGACGTCTCTGACGTCCCGATCGAGCGATTCCGCGACGGCTCGGCGTAGTGTCTCTCACCCCCGCCAGAGGTGACGGGGTTGTCGAACTGCCCCGGACCAACACATGCATTCTGAGCGACAGCGCGACCCAGACCGTGGTCTCGACGCCCACCCAGCCGAGTCCGATGCAGCGACATCGCCATGGGCCGACCTCCGACTCGACGTCCCCAATGATCGGAGTGACGAGTCGATTGTGGCGTTCGTCGAGTGTGTGCTCGTCGAACTTACTCACGAAGACGTCAGTGCCGAGTACCGATCCTCGAACGTCTGGGGAGCGACAATCGATCAGTATGTCGCCGCCGATGCAGCTGGACAGCAGTTCACCGAACGTCGGTTCGACGAGCGCCTCGGCTGGTTCGAAACCCGGGTTTCGCGCGCTGATGTCCGGGACAAACTGGTCTGGCGGCTCTCGCAGCTGGCGTCACTAGCACGAAATCGAAGCCATTCTGACCCGGTCAACACGCCTGATACCTTTAGCGTGAAGCCCACCCATCAACTGTGAACGCATTCTGGTGGTGCTTGTTAACCAACAGATGCGCTTTTCGACGAACGTTTGTTGGTTAATTGTAATTCGGCTGTGAGACGCTCCTTCGCGGGCACACCGCATTCGATCTGTTACTCTCGATGACCACCCTTGGGTAGCGGCCATCCTACTACTTGACCATCCGCCAGATCGTCAGGACCGTGGCGGAATCCGGAGTTCTTCACCGACTTTGTACAGATAGCCCTTGAGACAGCGTGTCATAGAATAGTCCGCATGGTTGTCGCGTATTCGGAGTCAGCAGCGCCGAGACCGTCATCTCCGTTCTCACAGCAGTTGTGCGCTCCACGCCGAACCACCATTGATACTGACGAAATGTCAATATATGTAATAAATAGAATTCTCTCTAACTGTTTCTACAGTCCGTGCACTAGGTGCACGCACTTCTAAACCCGTTACGACTTGAAACAGTAATCAGGCCGACCAAAGCGTGAGACGTATTCTATGACACGCTCCTTGAGAAGCAGCTGCTCGATTCGATCGCGGGCTTCGACACGCCCGAAGTCCCGCTCCATCAGGTACGTGACCGCCGTCTCACGCGTGAGCGACTCGTCGTCGGAATTCGCGTCGACGTACGCCTCGAGGTGTTCGAGGATCTCTCGTTCACTCGGCCCGAGCGGTGTCCTCGAATTTCTCATCTGTTACGGCTAGGGATGCGACCCAGTAGGATGTTCGGGTGGGACTGTGCTTTCACCCCGCAGTCAAGTAGCCGGCTGGACGCAGCATCATCGACGTGGGACAGTACGTCCCGTCAGAGGTGTCTATCGCCCCCTCGAGGGGGTGGAGGGGCGTATCACGTGCGCTCTTCAGACTATGGCTTCGGAACAGATCAACGAGAATCGGCCAGAGCATCGAGCGACAACCAAACCCGACGGTGAGGCCCCGTGGGCGGACCTCGAGGTGGCGATCCCGAACGACCGCGATCACGCGTCGATCGTGGCGCTCGTGGAGTGTGCCCTCGTCGAGCTGAATCACGAGCACGTGGGAGGTGTCGTCGTCACCCACCAGGCGTGGGGGACGAAACGCACGCAGTACGTCGCCGTCGACGACGTCGGCGATCAGTTTCAGAAGCGGCACTTCGACGGCCGGCTTGGCTGGCACGAGACCACCGTCCCCCGACAGACTGTTCGCGACGAGCTCATCACGCAGATCACTCGGTCGGGGGCCTCACCGGCGGAGCACACGCGAGAGGCACCGGCCAGCGAGACGAATACGTTCACCGTGAGGCCGGTTCGAGAACTCCAGACTCCATAGCCCATTCTCTTAACCAACATTCTGGACCAGCACCGGAGCAGTGTTGGTTAACGACGTTGCCAGAATTCATGCTCTCAACCCCCGCCCGCCGCCTTGTTCCTCGAAGGAGATACCTGCCGACCAGTCGACCTGAGGGGCCGTGCGACGGGTTTTATCGGCCATCTGTTCGTCGAGGACCAGTATGGTCGTCGTCGAGGACGTCACCCGATTGAGCGAGCGCCGCAACCAGACCTCGTCCGAGACGTTTCCGGACGAAGCATTAGCGTCGATTCGGTCGGCCGTCGAGACCGTCCCGGCCAGCGTTTTCGACGGTTCGACGAAACACACGGAGATTGGGGCGTTCGATGCCGCGATCGCCGACGGCCTCCCCCAGTACGAGTACGAGGGGGACGCTGCTGGCGGCTACAACCCGAACTGCAAGCTCTGGTCGCATCTCGGGTTCAACTACAGCGTCGACCTCTACGACGCCGCGGACCGCATCGCCATCGAGGTCGAAAAGAGCGAACGGAAGACCGTCAGCGACGACCTGCTCAAGTTTCAGAAAGGGTACCGAACCAAGAAGAACGGCCGGTCAAAGATCGAGTTCGGCTGCCTCGTCGTGCCGGTGAACTACCTTGGCCGGCATAACCTGTACCAGCACAGTTTGACGAAACTCGACTTCATGAAGGGTGTCTTGTTCATCGACGACGTCGCCGTCATCGGCTATCGCGACCCGCGACCGGACTGACGCTGTCCGGCTGGGGCTGTTTGTCGGCGTCCCCAGAACGCGAGGCGTTCTGGTGTGCGAACGAGAAACGCTGTTTCTCGTGCACGCCGGGAGGCGTGCAGCGCGCGACAGCGTGCGCGGCGTGACTCATTATGCCTGATCCCGATCCTCACGACGACACGAGTGCCGACTACGAACAGTTCGAGAAAGCGCAGCTCGCCCAGGACCGCGACGTCGCCGGCGCCGACACGTCGGACATCGACGACGCGACGGCCCAGCACCTGGTCAACGAGCTCATCGACGCGGCCGTCGTCACACCCGTTCCCGAGGACCGCGTCCTCGTTCACGAACCGAGCGGCGCCGCGTTCGACTCGCCGACGCAGTTGGCCGTCTTCCACCAGGGCTGGACGCCGGCCCACGACGCTGACACGGAGGCCGAGTAATGCAGCAGACGCTCACGGGGTGTGCGTTCTGTGATACCCCGCCCGGCGCCGAGGCTGGCGAGGCGCATACCTGGGGCCAAGACGAGCGGGTCACGCACCCCATCTGCGTCGACTGCGCGATCCAGACGGAACCGGACCCGAGGAGCGTGATCACTTCGCCTGCGACGGCTGTGGGCTCGTCGTCGACGCGCTCGCGGCGTCGCCGGCGTGTCACGCCGGCTTCCAGCGGGACCTTCGGTCCCGCCCGGCTCACGCGCTTCCGTGTAGTACTCGGACATCTCGAGGGGCCGCTCCAGCTGTGTGCGCGGTGTAGTCCTGACGGGCCCGCGACGTACTGGACGCGCACCCTCGAATCACACGTTGTCGAGTAGCCGTTCAACTCGGTGGAGCATCTCTCGGCGTCCGTTCACAGAAGGCCAGTAGTGTACATCACTCGCCGCACCGATAGTGTGAAGTACACGGACTTCGAACTAACTACCATGACTCCTGATCACGATCACATTCGGCCAGATGGTGGAATCGACACGCTGGACCCGCCACCGATCGACGTACTAAACGAAGAAACGCTCGAGCCGGAGACGCTTGCCGAGAACGCGCCCCGACTCGAAACAGTCGTGGAACTGCTCAACCGCCCAGCACTCGCCCGCGTCTACGTCTACGTGTGTTACTGGGGGCCGGTCGCCCCGCCGGAGGTCATGGACACACTCGATCTCTCAAAATCGACCACCTACGAATACGTCGATCGGCTGGTCGACCTCGGCCTCGTCGACCGGGACGACTCGACGCGCCCCCAGCAGCTGACCGCCGAGCCGATCATCATCGTCGAGCAGTACGCCCCGATCGTCATCACGCCGACCGTGCTCCACGCCCTCGCGCTCCAGGAGGTCGACGAGGACGTCGAGTACTTCGTGGATCGGTACGGCCTCGGGAAACTCATCGCCGCGTTGCGCGGCGCCGGGCTCCACTTCGCAGGCAAGACAACCCAACGGATGGTCGCCAGCGACATCGACGTTCGCGAGACGGAGGCGATGATGATCATCTACGCACTCAAACCGGCGCTCGCCGTCGGCCGGGAGCACGATCCATTCTTCGAGTACCTCTTCCCGGATGTGCATACCGAGATGGACCTCCCCGACCTCGACGACATAGCTGACGCTCCTGCGCAGTCGTCGGACCCCGATCGGTGAGTCCGCCGGATGGGTCGAGACACGCCATTAACTGCTGAGCAGGACGTCCTCGTCGACGCAAATATCTTCTACGCGATTGGCCGCCCCTCGAATCCGCAGTACCAACGGTTTCGGCGGGCCATCCAGCACGCCGGCGTCGTCTGCAAACTCCCCCGGCGTGTGATCGGTGAACTCGGGGGCCCAGAGACGGATCGTGTCCGGACGGCGCTCGACGAGGGATGGGCCGAAATCATCGATGCCCCATCACCGACGGATGGTGATGCTGTCGCGGCGAGTGATATCGCCAGACGGACCATCGCCAACGAAACCGACCAAGCCGAACACGAGGTCGAAAAGACCGATGCGATTCTCGCGGGGCTGGCCATTCAGTATCTGAGAGACCGCTCGACAACGGGTGTTGTCGTTCTTACTGACGACCAGCCCGCCAGGAAGGGCATCGAGAACGCCGTTCGAGCGCAGGGCTACACGGACGCGATCACAGTCTACGGATTAGCGGACATTATCGGCGACGATCCCGGCGACTCGATGCGGCTGATCTAAGCCGAGTGGGGACTGTCATCCAGAAAGCCCTCGGCCGCTCGGCATCCCGCGCCCCACGCTGCGCTCCTCGTGCCTCCGGTGCTTGCCGGGTCGGGAGACGTTCACGGCGCTTTGCGCCGTGTGCTCGGGAGACGCAGTCTCCCGGTGACCGAGGCGGCCTCGCCCTTTCTGAGTCCACCAGGATTTCGGTTGTGTCACTGAGCGTCGAGCTCGGTTGAACGGGTTCTTTTGTTACGGCACGCCCCGCTCGCCGCTTCCGCCCTCCGCTCGCTCGCGACCGACCATTCCGGGCGTGCGGGCGCTCTCCGCACTGCCCGCGCCCGTTCCGGGCTAAAATGGATGTGCCCTCGACGCCAGCGGGTATCCCCGTCGGTTGCGCCCCTTGCGGGCTTTCGCGTTCCAGCGCTTGGTGCCGCCTGCGCTGTCGCGCGCCACACCGCGGCGCGCGTTCTCGGCGACAGTCGCCCTGGACACGATCCCGCACATCGGGCCGGACACGAGCGGGCATATCCCGCTGGACGCTCACTCCGGGCGGGTCGGCGCGCGGTTCTGGTTGAGTGGCCTCCTGAGGCGCGCTCTCGCTCGCGCCCAGGGGGCGCTCACGAAGGCGCGAGCGAGAGCGCACAGATGGTTCTATTGGTCGTTGTGGTCGTTGAGAAATCCGCGATGTTGTAGCATCGCGGTGTCGGGCGCTAAGCGCCTTCAGGAACAAGTGAAAGTTCCAATGTCAAGTAAGAACGTCACCAGTGATGTAGTTTCGGTCGATGAACAGGCTTTCGAGAAACACGATGAAGTCGAGGTCGACGAGGATGGATTCGAGGTCGTCGATGAGACGCCGGAGTTCCAGGCGACGGTACAAATGGAGGTGCAGGCGAAGGTCGATTCCAACCACCCAGATGCGCGGGTCGAGGAAGGCCCGGATCACCTGTTCGGGAAAACTCTCGAACAGGAAGAGCGCATCCAGGCACGAGAGGCCGAGCTGGAGCGCATCAGTGCCCAGGCCGAACTGGGGACGCAAGACGGTCGGGAGAAGCGGACGCGAGATATCGCGGCGAAGCGGAGCGCTGAGCGGCGTGTAGAGTTCCAGAAGCGGGCAGCGAGCGTGAACCCGTGGACGGACCCAGAGCGGGACGATCCTCGTGCAGAACTCACCCAGGAGCAGTTGGCGGCGGTGAACACACAGTCGATGCGGCTGGCGGAGAAGCTGGATGGCTGGTCGCGAGCAGCGATTGGCCGGCGGCTGGGTGAAGCCGTCGTCGGTGGGAAAGACATGATGAGCGCGGTCGTCGGGGTGTTCGAGGAGTTGCAGACGGCTCCTGGGACGGTGGTTCCCATCGGGAATCTCGAGAACGTCAATCGCAAAGAGGTGAGCATCGAAGGTACTGTGACGCAGTTGTGGGAGCCGTCGAGTTCAGCCATTTCTCAAGTGGGGCTCATCGAAGACGAGAGCGGAAAAACGAAGTTCACCAGTTGGGTTGCGAGCGACCAACCCTGGATTGAGGAGGGAGAGCACGTTCGTATTCGTGGAGCGGCGAAGAACTGGTACAACGGGCGCGTCTCGGTGGCTCTGACCGGCTGGACTACGGTGAATTTCCCCGAACGCGGTCGGTGGTGGGAGTAGCCGGTCGTCCCACCCTTCTTTTTTGCTACGTGCCGGACCGACCCAGGCCCCACCTCCCCACCCTCCGCTCCGTGCTCGCTTTGCTGCGCGCGCAGCCACGACCTATAGAACCAGTTGGCTCTGTTGAAATCCTCTATCGATGATATATTTTTGCGATAGTGCTGAATATAGAGAGTGTGTTTAGCACGCTGGCACTCGTTCGTTCACACGTAAGAGAATGGAGAGAGGGAGGGGAAACCCTCGCAGAGAGGGTCAAGTTTTCACAAACAGCTGTGTCAGCGGGAACGGTGTCAAACCAACAGGCTTTACCGAAATGTTGATTGCCGTTCTATACGAACGTTCCCTAGTGACACCGGCGATACGAACACGTGAAGTGACGAAGCGGTTCGGTTCACTCACAGCGGTTGACAGAGTCAATCTCACTGTAGAGGAGGGCGAAGTGTTTGGCTTTCTCGGACACAACGGGGCCGGAAAGTCGACGATGATCAATATGTTGCTCGGGTTCAACCGACCGACTACTGGCAGTATCGAGGTCTTCGGGCACGACACCCAAACCAACAGCGTCAAAGCTCGAAAGCGGATGGGAGTGCTCCCGGAGGGCTACAGCGTTTTCAGCGGGCTGACTGGACGCCAGCACGTTAATTTCGCCATGGAAGCAAAAGACGTCGACGGGGAGTCACTGGATTACCTCGATAGGGTTGGGATTACCGAAGCTGCTGACAGAGACGCCGATGGCTATTCCAAGGGAATGGCCCAGCGACTCGTACTGGCAATGGCTCTCGTCGGGGACCCTGATCTCCTGATCCTCGACGAACCGACGTCCGGGTTAGATCCAGCCGGTGCGAAAGCGATCCGCGAGATTATTCTGGCAGAAAATGAACGCGGTGCAACGGTATTTTTTTCCAGCCACATCCTCGAACAGATCGAGGCTGTTGCCGACCGCGTTGGTATTATGCATCAAGGACAACTCACCGCTGTCGATACGATCGATGGGCTCCGCGAGATGGCAGGCGGGGAGACGAAACTTCTCATCACGATCGACGAAAGCACCGAACCGACTCCGGAGATGGTTCAGGCTGCCGACGGGGTTGCAACTCAGAAAGGCGACCTCAAAGAGGAGACAACGTCACACCTTGCGATAATCAATAGCATCGAACTGGTCGAGAAAGCGTGGGTCGAAGAAGAGGGTCAGTACGGACTCACCTGCGCGAAAGACGACAAGATGGACATCCTGGTCGCGCTCCACGATCTCGGTGTCGATGTCCTCGATTTCACGACTGAAGAACCATCGCTCGAGGACCTGTTCGTTGAGTACACACGAGGCAGCGCATGACTCGCTGGACGACAGTCGCGCAAAAAGAGATCCGCAGTTTCTTCACCGGCAGAACGCCGAAAATCGGCGTCGGCCTCGTTGCACTCGTCTTCGTCTTCGGCGGATACATCACGCCGACGACCGTCGAAAACCCCGCCGCGATGGACGTAACGATCGCAGATCTCGACCGGTTTCTCCGTGGAATTGTCGTCTTTCTCGTCCCCCTGTTTGGGCTCCTCCTCGGGTACCGTGCCGTCGTCGGAGAGCGGGAGGGTGGCCAGCTCGCATTAGTCCTCTCGTCTCCGATTTCTCGTGCTGACGTCGTTCTTGGAAAAACACTCGGTCGTGGACTCATCCTCACCACGACGATCACCGCGGGGACGCTCGGTGCTGCAGCACTCGTCGACTACCCATTTGGAACGGTCGCCCTCGATACACTCGTAATCTTTCTCGTCACAACGGTACTCTACGGGGTCGTGTTTCTCACGATCGGGATCGGGCTTTCGACGCTCACAGCGTCGATGCGACGCGCGACGATTCTCACGTTCGGCGTGTTCTTCCTCTTGGTGGTTGCGTGGCCTGGGCTTGAGGGATACATCTTGGACGCCCTGCAATACGTGAATCTTGCCGGGGACGCCCTTCCGGACTGGGCAAGGTTCGTGTATGGGGCTGAACCGACCCTACTCTATCAGCGCGTCATGGACGCGTTTGTCGCCGACGTGAACACAGGTGCCTATCTCGGGTCGTCGGCACCGTGGTATCTCGGTGGGGGTACGGCTGTTGTGCTCCTGGTCGCATGGGCAGCACTCCCAGTGCTCGGTGGCTACGTTCGATTCCGGAGGGCCGATCTATGAACTGGCATGTCATCGCGCGCACCGACGTTCGACGGTCTGTCAATCAACGTGGCATCTGGGCCCTTGTGGGGGGGTTTCTTTTCGGGTTCGGCGGGCTCGCTGCACTGATTCTCTACGTGGGGGACCCGAACTTCCAAGGATACATCGAACTCCTCAAAGCAGGCGCTGGTCTCCTCGTTCCACTCGCCGGGATCGTGCTTGGCTACGAGTCGATTATCGGTGAACAGGAATCCGGAACCGTCTTGCTTTCGCTATCACTCCCCCTGTCCAGAGTGGATCTCGTTCTCGGGAAATTGGTCAGTCGGACGGTGTTGTTGATCGGTTCCATCGCGGCTGCAGCACTCGTGACAGCTGTCGGAATGATAGTCACGTATCCATCGTTCGACGCTCCAACATATACCGGACTCATGGCCGGAATCGCAGGATATGGGGTCGTTTTCCTTTGGCTCTCGATAGCCATCTCAATGGCGCTGTCGACCTCTCGCCGCGTCATCGCGACCTCGTTCGGGATGTACCTCGGCCTAACCTTGTTCTGGGACGTACTGATAAACCTGTTAGTTCTGATACTGTTCCGATTCCAACCGCCACGACAACCCGAGACATGGGCCACGTTCAGCACGTTCGTTGGCCCTTTTACGGCCTACAACTATCTCCTCAGCGAACTTGCCAATATTGGACCTCTTCCGACCGTCGCACGCACGTCTACTGCCGAGTTTATTACACCGGCAGTAGCTGTACTCGGGCTCGTCGGATTGGCCTGCATTCCGGTCATCGTTGGATACCTTTCGTTCAGGAAACGCGACCTGTAGTTACACCGGAGTTGCGTTCGCGCCCTGTATTTTACAGACGGTTAGAGAAGCATCGAGATAGTATGACGAGTGCCGTGCAAGATACAGAGAATAGGCTCTGTTGAAATCCCATTAGCTAGATGATATCATCAGTGAGAATATCTGTAACATCGACCATGCCAGTCAATCGAATAAAACGAAGAATACTATCCCACCGACAACTACCCCGGCGATACCAAGAAAAACTGCAACCCATCTTTCGTTAGCTGTCGGAGGGCGTGTCTCAAGAAATCGTTCGAGTCCAATTCCGATTACCGCGCCTGCCACGACAAAAGCAACGAGCCCTATTGGAATTTGGGCCGATACCAAGAATGCGATTATCCCAACGGCAAGACCGAACCAGACGCCCGTAATCACCCCGTATCCAGACGGAAACTGCTCTCTGTTAGAAACGTTCGACATTGGTGTATTAGGTCAGTAAACCTGTAGTGCTTATAAATTTCGCACCTTGTGAAAAGCCAAGAGCGGCGTTTCACAGCATACCTCCTCAATATCTACCGTTTAGAGTCCCTTGTCGATGTTGTGAGTGAGACAGCCGACAACGAGTTCACGGAACTGCTTCCATCAGTGCCGTGAGCGGACAAATGCACCGTACTTGCGTTTGAGGCGAGAATTTACCGTCTCGTTCTGACTGCGCTGGCCGTAGAGACCGGCATCCAGTCGGGCGTTACACGCCCTGTGAAGAGACGAGAACTCGCGGTGCTTGATGAGCGGACGAACACCAGTTTCACGGGCTAATGCGCGAATCTTCTGGTCATCGTATCCCTTGTCGCCGAGGAGAACCGCTACTTCCCCGGTATTCCGGTTGATGAGCGACGGCGCGATCTTCGAGTCGTGTTTTCGTGTCGTCGTTACGTGTACGTCGAGAACCGCGTTCGACCTTGTGTCTATGAGAAGCGTGACTCCAACTGCTGAATCGTCAACTTCGCTCGCTTTGTATAGTGTTTCGAGGCGTGACTCCGGTCGAATCCTGACGCATTGACTCCAACGATTCCACTCGTCGGAAGTAGCGTCGCTGAGAGAGTCAATAAGACACGCCATACGGCCATGTCAAGTCGATCAAACGCTTTACAGAGCGTTGATGGCGTGGGTAGTTCAGCTAATCCAAGAGCTCGACGAATGCGTGGCATCTCGATCAGTTCGTCAAGCAGACCACGATAGGTCGTGTTCTTCCGAACTTTGAGACACAGCAGAACAACGTGCTGTGGGAGTGTTTAGCGGTGTTTGGAAAACTTCGAGGAGTATCGAGAGACGGCTCGGCGTGCCAGATGGATTGCCTTCTCAGTAAAACGGAGAATCTGTGACTTCGGGAGGGCCTTCATCTAGTGGAATTACATGACGAACATATAATTCTTTGAGGATTTCAACAAAGCCGTATATTCTATATCTGCCGATTGTATTGACCGAACCAAGCCAGAATATATCATCTGCTGAGGGTTTCAACAGAGCCACTTAAATCCAAGTCCAAAATGACCGATATACTCAGGATCGTGCTTTGTACTTTCACCGGCTGCACAAAGTGTATCCACTTCCTCGGTCTTCATTGGTCGCCCATTATTCCGGATTCGAAGCATATCATCCGTTAACTCAATCTGGACCGTGTCACACGGTTCGACATCATCAGCATTCTGAATGAGCTCTGGGAGGACCTGGGCAGGGTGGTCTAGCTGTCGCTGGATATAATCGTGGAAACTCTGTGTTCGGTTTTGTCGACGCTCAAATTTATCCTCAACAACTCTGAGTTCTTTATCACGGATATCTTTCAGTAGTCTCTTGGCCTCCTCTGCTGAGTCAGGATGATCCGCGAGATGTTTAGGGTCCTTCAGTTGCAAGTTAGCAGTGTGTTGACTGTCTGCTGATAAAACCGTTGTCCACAGTACCGTTGTCAATATCTGGTGTTTGCAAATACTGCTGTTTCACATAATGAAGCTGTGAAAGAAGAGCTAGTAAACCTATCACCTGGCCTGTGAAAATGGCGTGATAGTCTAGAATTGTTTGTTAGCCCCTCAATGAATGAGGGGCTCGCTGTAATGGCGAGTCTCCAGTAATCGTGAGCACAATGGCAATTAGAGATATCTACGAAACTTGCTTCGACGAAAATGTCCAGACAAAGTCAAACAACCAATGCCCCGAATGTGACGGACGTGTAACTACGAACTCGGTCGAAACGGTCTGTGAGGATTGTGGCCTGGTCATCGAGGAAAGTCGAATCGACCAGGGACCAGAGTGGCGAGCGTACGACGAGGACCAGCGAAAGCGGACGGGTGCTCCACTTACAGCGGCACGGCATGACCGAGGGCTGTCGACCGAGATTGGTCGCTGGAAAGATGCAAACGGGAACGAACTCTCTGGGCAAAAGCGCCAGCGACTGTCCCGAATGCGCCGGGAACAGAATCGTGGTCGGTTCCAGTCGAAAGCCGAGCGAAACCTCGCACACGGATTGGGCGAGGTCCGGCGGCTGGCGAGTGCCCTCGAGCTCTCCGATTCGGTGCGCGACCAGGCGTGTCAGCTGTTCCGGAGCGCTCAAACTGAAGACCTGCTTCGAGGCAGATCCATCGAAGCCATCGCCGCGGCCAGCGTGTACGGGGCCTGCCGCTGTAATAGGCTCTCCCGGTTGCTGGACGAGGTCAGCGAGATGGCCCGCGTCGAGGAATCTCGAGTCGCGAACGCGTACAAAACGCTGAACGAAGAGCTGGGCCTCCCTGCCGAGTCCGTCTCCCCCAGTATGTTCGTACCGCGGCTCGCGTCGGACCTCGAGTGTCCGGATGCAATTCGGCAGCGGGCCCGAACGCTCGCTGAGCAGGCTGAAGAGCTCGGTGTGACGACCGGTGTGCATCCGGCAGGGTTCGCAGCGGCCTGCCTCTACAAGGCCGCTCGCGAGGAAGGCCGATGGCTGACTCAAACCGAGGCTGCGGACGTGGCGAACGCCTCGACGGCGACCGTCCGGACGCATCGAGATACGTTAGCGGAGCAGGTGGCCTGATCGCTGAACGAGTACCGGTAGAAAGGGATATTTTTCCCAGAAAATTATTTGTCGTTGCAGTACGTAGAACCCAGTATGACCGAGACGTGGGATGACGTCAACGAGCACGTCAAAGCGGACTGGAAAGACGACACCACGCCATTCGAGCGAGTGTACGAGATCATCGAACAAACCCATGACGGGCAGTCTGCAGCCGAGATCGCCGACCGAGCCCTCGTGAGCGAGCCGACTGCGCGTCGACACTGCAAGTCGCTCGTGAACACGGGGTTCGCCGAGACGCAACAGGACGGCCAAACAACGCTGTACAAGCGAAACAGCGACCGAATTCTGATGTCCCGGATCCGCGAGCTTCGCGAGGAAGCTAATCGGACGGAGTTGCTCGACGGCATCAAGGACATGAAAGCCGAGATCCGACGCTATGAGGACCGCTACGACGTGGTGTCACCCGAAGAGCTCAGCCAGCAACTCGACGCCGGCGAGACGGAGGGTTGGGACGACCTCACCGCGTGGAGAACGACGCGGCAGAATCTCGCGGTCGCCCAAGCTGCACTCGCCTACGACGAGGCCAGTCATCAACTCGCTGTATGAGCGACGACGACCGAGCCGGCGAGTTCGGGCCGATCTATCTCCCGGCACTCCAGCGGATTCGTGACCTCTGGTTCGAGCTTGAGCCGTTAGTCGAAGCAACCTCGTACGATGACGTCGTCGCACCCACGGAACTTCGGGTTAGTCTCACTGACGGGCTCGGAGACGCCGGTGCTGCTCGACTCGATATCCAGTGGAGCGAACCGGGGATGTACTCGTTTCATTACGTCGATGCCGCGGACGTCAACTGGCGATTCGATCGCCACCCGAATACCCACTCACCCAAGATCCACTTTCATCCCCCGCCCGACGCAGCCACGATGGCAGCCGAACCGTCCTGTATCGACGTGACCGAGGTGTCACTCGTGGCCCGTGCTGTGCATGCAATGTGGCGAGCAGCATACGAGGACGACGACGTCGACCAACTGAATAGCGCATCAAACCCGCCGTGAAGATGACCGCTGGAAGTGACCATCTCGAGAGTCCGGATGAGGTGTCCTCAGAGGAAGCGCGGAGGTATCTCATCCGATTCCTCGGACGGCAAGACCCCAACGAGAACGAGGAGATTTACGACGAACTCGCTACTGAATAGGACACAGGACGGCGGTAGTCGGAAATCCTGGAACCTCGCCCAGAAGTACACTGCTTGTAGTTCTCCAGATCAGTCGCGTATTCTCGTATAAGCGATTCAGGTCGAGTAATGAGTACCGCCCCCTGTGGTTGAAATACCATACCGACTGAAATTCTGAGCCAATCGATGAGCAATCGCTACTCCGACTTCGAGGAGCTGCGGCCGATTGGCGAGGTCTCCCACATTCCGGACGCGAAGCTCAACGACGGGTGTGATGGTGACCCCCGGCGGCAACGCATCGCGACGAGCATGGGGGGCTAGCCCAACGCACTGACGGCTACCGACGGCGAGTGCCAGTCCTGTGGTGCATCAGTCCCAGACGGGCAGACGAAATATCGGTTCTGTCTCACCAACCATCTCGGAAATGAAGCCACCAGTACGAACGAGTCGGCGACGACAACGTTCCTCGGAAGCGTCCACCTGGTCGTTGAGTCGACCACGTTCTACGGCGCCGTCGCGAAGGGCGGCGCGGCGGCGAACCTTCCCACAGCCAACGAGGCGGAGCCGGCCGTCGACGACTACACGCTCATCTACGATCTCGAGGAGGCGCCTGCGCGCCAGCTAGCCGATCGATGGCCCTCACTCTCCGCCGCAGTACAGGTGTCGTCAGGGGAGAGAGAGCGGCTTCTCAGAGCCGCCCAGGGCCGGACAATGGAGCGGGCAGGAAGCGTCGGAGCGCCAGGAACAGGCCCCGACGCGGCTCTACGATCAGCGTGGGAACGGCATCCGTGACGAGGCGCGTCTCAGAGAGATCATCGACGACGCCGACGACGAGATGTGGCTGGTCCCAGCGATGGCGCTGACCGCGACAGCAGGTGAGCGTGACTCGGACAGCCGGCCGTCGCCGGTACCGACGACGGAGCGACTCGACTGTCAGGACTGCGGACGAGCGACCGACCACCAGTTCGAAACTCACGAATCGATTCCCGACGAGACGTGGACGGGGCAGCCGATCTGGGAGTGCCAGGTATGCGGCTCCTCGCTACGGGCCCGCTCCCGAGTAGCGCGGCAACCTAACGAGTTAACCAACACAGACCGGGCGTCTTCGAGCTTTGTTGGTTAACGCATTACCCGCCGGCGAGACCGGCGAGAGTGACAACGTGGCGTCTATCTGCGCCGGCAAGCCGTGAGGCGCTTCCAATGGAACAACAGTTCAAACAGGGCTACCGGATGCATTGCGTGCTCAGTAACCTGACTCGTCTGGATGTCGAACAGTTGGACGATGCGGATCAAGAGCGAGTCGAGACCGCGAGAGACCTCCTGGAAGAGGTGAGCCTTCTCACACGGCCAGATGGCGGAGACGGGACGGACGTCCAAGCGGACTTCTAATGGGTGTCGGCCGAGTGGCGTCGCAGCGGCCTGCATACACAAAGCCGCACGGGAGCACGGCAGATCACTCACACAGCAGCGGGTTGCGGATGCTGGAGGGATGGCAACTGGGACCATTCGTGCTCGGAGGGACGAGCTCAACGCAGTGTGAGACGATTTTCAAACGGTATCAGTTTCATACTTCGAGAACGGAGATATTCAACCATGACGATCACAGAGACGGTCGACTATCTCGCCGAGGAACTGGATCTGGAACGGAGTGAACACGTCCGGCAAGTCGGAAAGGCAGTCGCAATGCTGCGTGATTGAACAAGACTGATTCAGCCCTTCCAGTGGCCCGACCCAGCAGAGACACCCATATATTTGAAAAATCCGAAGATATATTGAGAGTGGTCGCCTACAGATAGGTATGACCGAGTTCGATCCGACCCCAGAGTCCGACGATACTCAGCGACGGTGGCAGACGGGAACAGACACGTTTGGTCGTGTCTACGATGTCGTCCTCGGGGTTACGTCTCCGACTGCGTACACCGAAATCGCTGAGTTTGCGGACTGCTCTCCAAATGCCGCGAAAAAGCATCTCGACCGTTTGGCGGAGATGGGCATCGCCCGAGCCGATAGAGAGAGTCGCCCAGCGACATACGAACGAAACGAGGGGTATCTCGAATGGCAGGACGCCAGTCGAATCGCGACCGAGCTCTCGGTCGAAGAGATCATCGACCGCGTGGAGGCGCTTGAAGCGCAGCGAACGGAATACGAAGTGCAGTTCGAGACGACCGGCCCAACGGCCGTCAACGTGTTTGATCACGACAGTCACGAAACCATCCACGAGCGGATGACTGCAGTCAGCGAGTGGCAGGGCGTGATTCGGGACATTCGGCTGTATGAACTTGCTCGCCAGCTCTCCCAGAACGACGGGCATCTGATTCCAGCCTAAATGAGCCAGCCACCGGAAGATTCAGCGGCTCACTCGACAGGTCCACCGGATCGACAGACGCTGCGCCTGCTGGAGCGGCACCTTTCGTCGGATTCCCTCGTCGCCGAGACTGCGTTCGACCCGGATTCCTACGAACCCCGACTGCTTCATGGACTCCTCGATGCTGGGCGATACCCGGACTCGGTGACAGCGGCCCGACTCGACAGTCGGTGGTTCACGACTGGTGATTTCTCGGTCCACTACATCGAAGAACACGAGGACGGGGAACGCTGGGAGTGTCGCTGGGATCGACACCCGAACACGCACAACACCCGATTGCACTTCCATGAGCCACCGTCTGCTACCGAAATCACGGATCTCGAATTTCCTTCGCTCCATCCACTCGAAGTATACTCCACGGTCCTCACGGCGATAGAGCAACGCATAGAGACACTGTGGTCGTCACAGTGATTTCGTGAAGAGGGGGGGCATGACTTCAAACACCATTACGAAGGAAGCCATGCTCAAGAGATGACTGACCACTACTCTGATTTCGAGGAACTACGACCACTTGGCGAAGCGACTCATGTTCCCGACGACAAGCTTTCTGGGCGGGGTAACGCTGGGCAAGGACACCGACACCAAGTGGGCGAAACAGCTCCTCGCAGAACTGGCCGATGGCCTCGAGGCAGATGCCGTCGACGGCTACCTCGCCGGCGAGGATCGACCGTCGACCGTCGTCGAGCCGAAGCCCCGCGCCACTGGACTCACGCTCGACGAGATCGTCGCTGACCACCTCGACTATTCCACCACGAGGCGTTTTTCGTGGTGTCGACGACGTTCGAGGTGGCCGCCTATCGGACGCTGTGGTTCGGGCTGCAGTACGACTCGGAGACAGTCGAACAGGTAGAGACGGTCGGGAACGGCGCGCTCGCGACGGTGCGCTGGTACGACGGCGAGCCGGTTGGCGACGGTCACCTGCAGGGACAGTTCGCGGCCCTCAAACACGTCGTCGGCGACATGATCGACAAAGGCGTCTTCACGCCGTCGACGGCGAGACAGTACCTGAAACGGAAGCTCGCTGAGCGGGTCGGAGACCGACAGGAGCTGCTCATTCCGACCGGAGAATCCCCCTTCGAGAAGGCGAGCCTGAACCACCCATAGTTCGGTCTGCTTTGTGGCAGCTACGGTTTTTCAGGGGCAGAAATGGGTGAGCCCCGACGTAGGCTCGTGATTCGATGACCTCAGACGACGACCCGTTTCACGACTGCGAGTTGGATCCCGAGGCGATCCTCGGAACACACACGTTCGAAGACGTCCTGTTCACCGACGACACGGAAACCGCGGTGAACGTGCTCACCGGCAAGACACCGGCACATTCGCAAGCGACCGTCGAGGAGGCGACGGCGTTCGCGGCGAGCATTGACACCGACACACCACAAATCGCGCTTCCGGCGTCGGTTGAGACGCAAATCGAGACAAAGAGCAAGCCCTACACGGCGGCTGCGTTCTTCCACTTCAAGGCAACTGGCTCGCTCGAGCGTCACCGCGCCTACCACGCCGCCTACGACTCGGACGCGTACATCGTCGACTTTGAAGCGGACTACGAGTCCGGGAATCTGACCATCACCGTCGACCGAGCGGACGAATCCTGAGAGCCGACCGCCAGTGCGAGTTTTTCGAGCGCCGGCGATGGGTGCCGGCGCAGCACGGGGTGAGCGAGTAGCACTCCCGTGTGCGTCGGCGCTTCAAGGTGTTCGAGATGCATATGGTCATTTACGCGCTGATAGAGGCATCGACCCACGACGACGCCCTGGCCAGCGGAAAGACGGTGTTCGACCGTCTGGTCGGCGCGGACCCACATGCCGGCGCCGTCTTCGATTACTACGTGACCTTCGATGAGGAGGACACGTCCGTTGCGGGGAAGGCGCGATGGGGAGACCTTCCGACTGCAGCCCCGATCGATTCCGACGACGGCCAAGACCTGGTCGAGCGTGGCTGGGAGGCGACGAACAAAGAGTTCGAGCGCAACCTTGAGCGGGTGAAGGAAGCGCTTGACGAGCACTCAGATGAGGAGATTATGCGCGACGAAGACCTCGCCCGCCATGCGTTCCATCAGGTTGGTGCATACGACGGGCCGACGATCTTCCTCTACAACGAATACGCGAACGGTATTCGTCACCGCGAACAGCTGGATCGAGTTCTCGAAGAGAGTGAGGAGCTCTGGATCGTCCCTGCCGACGTCCACTTCTAACAGATGGCCCGAATCACTAACTGGCAGCGCGAAAGTCGCACGCCGACGCTCGAGTATCGAAACACCGAAACTGGCGCTCGGGCTGTCCTGCACAAAGCGCCAGACACCTACCGCTACAAGTGGCGTGGCGCTATCCTCGTCGACGGCTACCCGGTGTGGGCGCGAGGGTACGAGACGAAGGACGGGAAATCGTTCCGGGACGAACTCCGGAAGCGGCCTGCGCCCGAACTGAGTTGTCCCGAGTGCCCGAACGACGACATCCTCGTCGGTGAGAAGTCAGCAGACGGGGCGAAGGTCCAGCGCTGGTTCGACTGCCCGGATTGTGGGTACGAAGCACCAACACGCATCGTCTACGGCGCCGAGCGGTGACTGAGCGAACGTCCGTCGCGTTGTTTTTCCTCCGGGCACGAGGGGTGGCCCGGTTCGACCGGGTCAGTCCAACGATGAGCCTTGAAGTACTCAACCGACACAGTGAGGCACTGTTCGAGTTCCTCTGGTGTCCCGTCTGCGGGCAGGAGGTCTTCACCCACATCCCCTTCGAGGGGGTGTTCTGCAAGAACTGCAACACACAGGTTGAACTCCAGGAATCACGGGAGACACGCGGCTACGAGGAGGCCGTCCTCGCCTGCTTCGACACCGACACGACCTGGAACCTCCACGTTGACGAGAAGCTCCGGCGCGACCTCCCGGACGGATCGGCGCGCGTGAAAGTACTGGGAGCTCCGGGCCAATACGAGGTCGACTGGTGGAGTCCAGAACCAAGTGAGGACTGGGAGCCGGTCGAGCGCGGCGAGTTCGGCGATATCGACGAGCCTGCAGACGTTTCCCACCTCGCGTAGGAGGGCTCGATTATCACTGTCGGCCCTCCTGTGGAGTCGGTTTTATGTCCTCTGTGGAAGGATAGCCACTCTATGTATCCAACGCCCTGTCGCTGGGCGACTGACGATGGGCTCACGCACGTCTTCTACAACAACCATATGCCCCCGGGTACCGGATTCGGATGGTCAAGCCTCTGTGATGACGTGCGCGTACCGATCGAGGGGGAACACTTCGACCTAAATGAAGACGTGACAGCAGAGGACATTACGTGTCCCCACTGTCGAGAGCGTCTCGATCGGTCACACGTAGATCTCAACGACGATTCGATGGCCGGCGTGAACGGCTGTCTGGTTCGAGTTGAGAGGGATGAGGGAGGGGAGATCGCGTGGGCTGAGCACTTGTGTGGAGAGGTACTCCATCATTCCGTATCGTTCGAACCGGACTCGTTCAGTGGGAATCTAGCAGACCAGGTCGAAGCGGTGTGTAATGAGTGCTGGGAGGCATACGTTGAGCGGCAATGGAGCAGTGACGTTGAGGGTGCGGAATTGCGGGTCGAAATCTGGGAGGACAATGGTCGCTCGGAGTATTTCGCGGCGACTATCGAAGCGATTCGTGATGGTCCTGAAGGGGCACTCCGATTAGTGAGTGAAAACGGGCTTGAGAAAGAGATCCGTCGTGAAGCAATCGAGTCGATTTCGCTTACGCCAGCCCAACACGTCGATTACTAAGCCTGCTGCCTCCGTGACGGCTGAAAATGTATCGAGATTCGACGATAATCCAGCCCGGGACAGTTCGACGAGATCCTCGTCATGAGTGAATCCTGGTAGCTGTTTGTCGCCCCCTGAAGGGTGCGGGGGTGATCGAACGAGCCTCCCGCGAACAGACCTATGAGTGGAATCAGCGACCCACCCTCGCACGTACAGTCCCGGGCCTCGGAGGATCCCGACGTTGTCTACGTCGGTTACCGTCGTCGAGGCCGTGCCATCGTCGAGAACCAATCGGAGCAAGAACAGCTCACGCCAGAGCGGAGTCTCGCGTTGGCGAACCACAGTCCCTCGGGCTTCGAGTGGGGATACGGCGGGAGCGGGCCGGCCCAACTCGCGCTCGCGCTCCTGCTCGACTACACGGAGGACGAGGCGCTCGCCCTCGATTACTACCAAGAGTTCAAGACCGAGGTCGTGAGCCAACTCGATTGTACGGGTTCCGACGGATGCTGGCGCCTCACCGGCAGTGACATCGACGCAGTGCTTCGCGACCCATCCGAGGAACCGGTCGCACCGTCTATTTGAACACCAATCACCGAGAGATACAAATGTCAAGTCACGATCAGTCGTCTCATTCGAATGGCGAATCGACATCGGACAATACGGGATCGTCGCCAACCGAATACGTCGAACGTAGTGACGTCGGCGTCTCCCTCACCGTGAAGCTTACTCGCGGGACTGGCACCCGCGATCAGGACAAAATCGTGGCCAAAGCGAAAGGCAAGACGCTCGAAGACGCTCGCGAGGACATGGAGATTCTTCGGGAGTACATCCATGATCTCGCAGAGGACGCTCGTCAGATCCAACCCAAGGAAGAAGACGGGTAACGGAGAGGGCTGTTTTTTGTCGCCTCAGTAGTGGCGGAGGCGATCACCAGTGAGCAATCCAGATATTCAATCGGCTGACGCAAGCGAGCTTTCACCAGAACAACGGCTCGAGCCCCCGAATACGCGACTCATCAACGCAGGTATCGTGACGATCAACGATATGGAGACCCTTCAGGAGTGTGTTGCCTACGAGAACGCCCACCAGAATCGGCCACAGATTCTGCGACGCCTCAAGTCGAAAGCCGACGAGCTGCGTGAGGATGAGGAGTGAGCTCCGCTCTTAACCAACATTCCACGAGTTGAAGCGCACAGTGTTGGTTAATAGAGGGTATCCCGGTTTATTGAGCCCCTGAAGGGGCGCGGGGCGGCCAGCAGCGGCCTCGCGAGTTCATTCATGTCCCTCGATTTGAGTACAGACTCCAGCACGGCTAGCGACATCGCTGCCGCCAGACAAGCAGACCAGATAGCGTTCCTTCATCGAGTGCCGTTCACCCTGGATGCCTATAAGCTCGGTTTCCTTCCGGGCTTTCGGGAGGACTGTGGATATCAAGAGACGCAGTATCAGAACCTCAGCATCCCCGTTGGAATGCTCGACAACGACTTCCGGAATCCCGATCTGGAGCGGTTCGTCGACCGCTTCTTCGAGTACGAACCAGAGGTCGGGGTCATCGGCGACGTCGATGAAATCGACGACGTCGACGCCCACGTCGCTGCTGCTCGTGAGATCCAAGCGAGCTATCCCGAGGCCGAGCTCATCGTCGTCCCGAAGTCACAGGCGGTGATCGACGCGATCCCTGAGACCCTCGTCCTCGGGTATTCACGGGGATACGCCGACCGCCTGGCCCACGAGTTCTCCGACCCAGCCGATTGGAGAGGGCGGCGCGTCCACATCCTCGGTGGGAGTCCGCCAAAGCAGCTCGACGCCATTCGACAGTTGACCAGACCGACACTCACCGACGAGCCACCGGCCGACATCGTCGGCGTCGACTGGAACGGGTTGCATCGTGGCGCACAGTTCGGTGAATTCTGGACGGCCGACGGCTGGGACGACAGCGGTCGCGACGCCGACCACGTCACCGTACGAAAGACGGTGCGCCACAGCCTTGCCCGCGTCCGTGAGTTTTGGAGGACCCACGGAATCTGGCCCGAATCGACACCGCAAGACGAGGGGCTCAACGTCGAGTACGAGGGACCGAGTCCTGCCGATCTCGAGGGCGCCGCCTGTTCCGAGTGCGGGACGAACGTCTGGCGAACTCGCCGCGGCCCGTACGTCGCTGAATACGATACCGGCGCAATCTGTGGATACTGCAGCTACGAGTGCTACTTCAGTCACCGTCACCGGAACAACCTGGAGGAAATCGCCGGCGAGCAGAGCGTCTACATCCCGCCGGCGTGACTTCGCGACCTGTTTTTCGGGCCCCGGGAGAGGGCGGAGGCTCGTTCGTGAGTCTTCGTCCAGAGGTGACTTTCCGTGAGTCAGCAACAAACTGCAGACGACGTTTCAGTCGATGAGATTCCAATCGATACCTCGACCACCCAGTCCGGGGAGATCGAGCCAGCCGACGTACCCGCAGAAATCGAGTCGATCACCCGTGGTTTAGCAAGCGAACAGCCCCCGACGAACCCACTGGTCGTCCTCAAGGCGGCTCGCTGGTGGTATATTCATGGAAAAGGTGGAACTGATCCCGCGTTTCAGTGGGCTATCGAGTGGGTGCGACATATTGCGACCGACACGCCGAGCGACGTCGAGCGGTTCGATGCGTTCCTCGAGTATCTCGTCACGGTCGGCTTCGCTGACGAAACGGAATCGCTCCGATAAGCAGTTTTGCCATTCACACCGTGGGGTACCTGGCCGGACACTACCGGACAGAAGCGTTTTCGACAACAAGCTGTGCAGACGGAACGAGAGCCCCTCAGAACTGGTAGCGAGCGACATCCTCCCCACCGCAGGTGGGACACGTCTCGGTATCCGCCGAGAGAGTCGTGCCACAGTGGCGACACTCATACAGGGTGGACGTGGTGGCCGTGCGAGTGCTAACAACCCCACGAAGTGCATCGACGAGACCCATCCTCTCGGTGGTAGTGTCGCACTGATTGTTAATCCCAGCCCCGATAGCACCCCCGAGATAAACCCCGCAGTCGCACCGTCGTTTATTGTGCGCCCCCGAGGGGTGCGGCGCGTGCTGAACTGACGCAGTTGCCGTGAACTCGATTCGGTGAATCCTATGGCTACGACCAGTGACCCGTCGGCCTCCTTTGAGGAGACCGACACACGGAACGCCGAGATGCACAGCACCATCGAAAATTGGATAGACGACCTTGTTGCAGACGTCGACGAGGCGAAGGCCAGTGAGGAGTTCCAAGAGTGGCTCGACATCCAAAGTCAGTTCCACGACTACTCCCATCGGAACACGCTCCTGATCACCCTCCAGTGTCCCCAGGCGACAAAAATCGCGGGCTACAACACTTGGCGGAACGAGTTCGACCGGCACGTCCAGGAAGGCGAACAGGCCATCTGGATCTGGGCACCAATTATTACGAAGCAATGCCCGGAGTGTGAGAACTCGCAGAGCTACCACGAGCAAAGCGACTGTGAGTACGACGAGACGCCGCCCGACGAGTGGTCGAACGGACTGGTCGGGTTCAAGCCAACCTCTGTGTTCGACGTCTCCCAGACCGAGGGCGAACCACTACCCGAGCTAGAAACCGAGGCCACGGGGGATGCCCAAGACCTGGTTCCCGTGCTCCTCGGCGCGGCGGACAATCTCGATGTCGAGGTTCGCATCGTCGACGCTGCCGACTGGGAGCACGGCAGCGCGAAGGGTGTCTGCAAATATCGGAGTAAGCGTGATCTTCACCCAGTCGTCGAGGCGAAAGCCCGCCCGAATCAGGCCGATCTCGCCGTGACGCTCATCCACGAGTACGCGCACGCGCTGCTCCATTCCGACGTCGACGACGCGACCGAGCGGTCGAAACGTGAGGTCGAGGCAGAAGCCGTCGCGTACATCGTCGGGCGGTATTTCGACCTGGATACGAGCGGGTCAGCGTTCTATCTTGCCGCGTGGCAGGGCGACGATGCGGAGGGCATTCAGGAACGTCTCGGGCGGATCAGTTCGACCGCACAGAAGATCATCGACACGGTTGCAGAGGGCTGAACACGCGGTTCTCACTGTTAACCAACGGTCAGACGGTAAGACAGTGTTTCGTTGGTTAAGTTTTTCAGCGCCCGCCGAGGGGCGGAGGCGCATTCCGACCTCCGTCGAATCATGAGTGAACTGTATCTATCCGCTGTCCTCGATGAGGCGGAACGGGTTGCAGAACAACACGACCAGATCGCCCGGTCGGCGGACGATCCAGCACACGAGTATCTACGGTACGCCGTCCTCCGGCTGCTCGAAGGCGAGACTGACGAGATATCTACGGACGTGCCCGAGATCGGCGGCGTGACCGTTGGGTATGGAGAGGATGAAGCGATGTTCGACAGTTGGGGTGACGACGTCGAGTGGTGGGATATCGTCCCACCACGAGAGGAGTGTACCCGTTTCCGGATCTTCTACCCTGACGAGTACGAAATCGTCCCGCGCGTAATCGTCGACGTGATGGCCGCCCTCGGCGCGTGGCGCGTGTGGGCTGGGAACGCCGCGGCGTGTGGCTCCTACGACTATCGCGAGCGCCGTGAAGTCCACTATCTCTGGCCAGAAGGCCATCCGGTCGAGGAACTCCTTCAAGATTGGCTCCAGGGTCCTGCCGCTGCCGTCGCGCCGGACGGTGGACGAACTGGCGACGTTCGCGATCGGATGGTCGTCACGAAGCACTCGAACCAGCGTGCGGACCTCGAACCGCGAACCCGACGCGCCGTCGACGAAGCAATGGCAGTCTCGCTGCTCGAAAAGGGCGGTCGCTACGAGGTGCAGTCAGCCTCGGGGAGCTGGTATGAAGTCGACGTGATCAGCGTATCCTGCACCTGTCCGGACTGGCAGCAACGAGCGCCCGAGGGCGGCTGCAAACACATCCGCCGGGTGGACCACGAAATCAAGCAGGGACGGGTTCCCCGCCCGGACGGTCGACTCCCGACCGGGTCAAACCAGAGATGATTAACCAACAGAACTATCGATTGATGGCTTTTGTTGGTTAACACGAGGCGACAGCCGATGTCCTACGAGCCACCGACCCCGCCAGCAGGACTTCCAGCCGAATTAGTCGACACTCTCAACGAGGCCTCGCCGGAACAGCTTCGGGACGTAGCCCGCTACGCTGAGGGGCTAGCCGAACACAAGGAACGGGAAGCCCGTCTTGAAGGGGAACCGGACGAAAACGATATCGAGGAACGCCCCGACGATCTTCCAGACGACGTCCCCTCGAAAGCGACGATCACGATCAAGGAAATTAACGACAATCGCTACTACTACTGGCAGTGGAGAGAAGGAGAGAAGGTCCGCTCCCAGTACAAAGGTCCGATCAACCCGGACGAATAGAATGACGGAGTCGGGGACAATAGATTTCTATCAATATTCCCCCCGTGTTCGAAGTGTAAATCGATAGCTGGCAGTCGGAAGACTGGAAGACCAAACCAGTTTTTACATCGATGACGAGGAGTGGAACCCACAAGTTACACTTCGATTCCGGGTGTCAGACAGACAGCTTACACGTCGATGGAGTGGGTAGAATTGACTGTACTGAATATCGAACCATCAGATTAGCAAGAAGGCGAAGTAGCTCGCGTTACACATCGATGACGGGGAGTCCCTTATAGGAAATACTTCGGTGTCGGTCCCAACAGAGACGGCACTGATCATCCGAATATAGGAGATAAATTGGGTAGAACTGCCGGATAAACATCGATGGAGGTAAATCTTTTTAACGCCTCGGCGTACAGCAAGCGTATGGCCGGTAGTGATCAGGATGGAGCGGACCAATCTACCCTCGACGAAGGAACTCGTTCTAGAGCTGACGCAGAACACATAGAAGCCGGTGGGGAGAATGCTACCGGGAACGTGATACCGGAGCAAACCGAGGAGACTGTAGAGGACAGTACACAGCGGTCAATTCGGGATATGCTCGACGATGAGGGAGAAGCATCCGTTTTTGTCAATCGAGATCTCGTCGAGCCGGACACGATCATCGATGAAGAGCGAATCGTCGGACGTGATGACCAACTCGAGTCCGTCGTTTCGTTTCTGAAACCGACTCTCCAAGGAAACCGGCCTCCGAATATGCTGCTGTACGGGCCAGCTGGGACGGGAAAATCACTCATTATCGGGGCAGTCACACAGCAGATCATCGAGCTCTGTCAGTCCAAAGGCGAACACTTCGGCGTTGTCGACATCAACTGCCAGCCGATCAATACCCTCGATCAAGCTGTCTTCGAACTCGTCCAAACCGTCGCGAAGGACGTCGGTGCAGAGGTCGGCGTCCCAGAGACGGGAGTGTCGACGAAGCGCAAGTATCGGCGCTTGTATGAGCTGATCAACGAACACTACGACTCAGTCATTTTCATCCTTGACGAGATCGATCTCCTGGTCGGCCGACGAGCGAACGACGAACCCGCCTACTCGAAACTGCTCTATCAGCTATCGCGAGCAAGTAACACGAACGAAATCGAAGGACAAGTATCAGTCGCAGCTCTGACGAATGACCCCAAATTCATGGAGGATATCGACGGTCGTGCCGAGAGTTCATTCAATCCACGGGACGTCTATTTCCCCGATTATGATGCTAATCAGCTCCGCCAAATACTCGAGAACCGTCGTGACGCCTTCCGGTCCGATGCGTTAACTGACGACGTGCTACCGCTCGTTTCAGCATTCGCGGCCCAAAGCCATGGAGACGCACGAAAGGCAATCGACTTATTCCGCGGTGCCGGTGACCTCGCGGATGAACGGGGTGACGAGAAAGTTCGCGAAGAACACGTCCGCGAATCTCAGGAAGAAATCGACAAGGACCGCTCACTGAAGTTAATCGAGGGTCTGACCACCCAGAAGAAGATATCCCTCTACGCGACCGCCTCCGTCGCCCATTTCTCCAATTGGTCCGGGAGTTCCGTCCCGAGTCCGGTCGGCTTCAAAGTCTACCAATGGATTACCGATGAGATCGATGCTGACCAGATGACGCGGGAGACCTATGTCAAGTACGTCAAAGAGCTCTCCACGTATGGTCTCATCTCGACCTCACGGAAGAGTCGAGGCCGTGGTGGCGGAATGTACATGGAGTTCACGTTCACGGGGGATCCCGAAGCCATGATGAATCGGATCGTCGACGACACTCGTTTGGAAGCTATCTCCGATCAGGAGGACCTCCTCCAGTCCGTCGTTAACGCCCAGTTGAAGGAGTTCCACAATTAGTGAATTTGCAGATAGATTCAGAAGATTCTCTCGAGAGACACCCCCCGTATTCGATGTGTAAACTCGAATCAGATCTCATAGGAGCGTGACTCGGCTCTCGCATTCGACAAGTTCGGATTTCGCGCAGGAGTTGAGAGTGCCCATTTCTCCACCCAGACCACGAGTATCACCTGCGTTTGTCCCGAGTATTGAACACCCACCCCCCGTCATCGAAGTGTAAACATGTGAGAGTCGGGGTGGGCGAAAGTGCGGGTGAAACCGTTGACAGCTGGTTTAGAGTCTAATAACGGTGATATCGGGGAGAACGACAGCGCTGATCAGCGGCTATACCATTACTCGGTTTATTGAAGTAACCTTCTCAAAACCTCGTGTAATGGTACATTACGGCTATGGTTATAATGGAGGTCATATAAATCTTCGTCAGACAAAGGACTAACCCAATTTAGACCTTATTTGGATGTCTAAACACGTTTCAAGACGTATTCCGGCGTTTCTAGCTGTTTTGACTATTCTCACATTCCACCCCCTCCCCTCTTCTGAAGAGTTTACACATCGATGACGGGGGGAGGGAGGGGTCATTCTCCGTGGTAGCGGATCACTTGCCGCCAACGGATGTGAATGCCGTCACGGCCATCTCTTGGGTCTCGGCAAGTTCCCGATGAATATCCGTTCGGTCCCTCCCAAGCGGTGACAACGCGCTCTCGACAGCTCGAACCAACTGCGTCTCGTAGTATGTGGCGTCGTAAGTCCCGATTTCCTCATGGGCAGGTCGACACGGTCCCGCGTGGATTTCTCGTTGTCGTCGACCACATGCTCGATATCCTGGCCCGGGTGGACAGCGAGGTCTCGATCGCGATGCCGCCAGTATGCGAACGTCGTTTGGTAGTACACGCCGCCGTCGACGCGGTAGACAGGTGTCTCGAACTCGTCGCCAACGAACCGCGGGCCCATTCGGGTTCGCTCACCCTCGAGATGGCTATCGGCGGCCGTTGCGACCGGCGTCGTGAGCTCGTCGCGCCTGCTCCGGCTGACGAGCACCGGGACGTCATAGCCGTCGGCGTAGGTCGATACCCGGGCGAGCGCCCGTGCCTGGAGGGCCGCCGTGTGTGTCTCACCGAGGGTATCGTTGGCGCGCTACTGCGTGTCGACGGCCGACACGACGATGAACGAAGGGGTGTGCGGGGACGATTTTTCGTCGCGACCCGTCGATTTTCAACCGCGCGTTCCGGTGTTGGCAGTGGATTCCTGGATAGATTGGTTCACCGCCGTCGGGAGATTACTGACGGCGCCGTAGTGTTGGTAGGCAGTGGAAGCCGCGTGCGACATGAATTCGATCAAGCAACCGCTGGCTGGGCGCTATCTGGGCGAGTGTCGTCGTCGTCGCGTGTCCGTTTGCGTCGATCCAGAAGGTGGGCCCGTCGTGCAGGAGGAGGTGGTCGAGCACGAGCGACTGCAGGATCGGGACGCCGCGGCCCCCCTCTACGTCGAGCAGCGTGACTCCGTCGTCGAGTGACGGCAACAGCATCTCGTCCGTAGCCGGATCGGCCTGATCCGCAAGGGACCGATTGCGGTCGGCCCCTCGTGTCGGCTGATTCACTGCCAATCGGTTCGACGTTGAGTGTTCTCCCATACTCAGTACCTCACAAAGCATCCTCGGCTAGCTGTTTCTGCGGCCTGAGTTCTGTGTCGAAGCGGTTGTACTGACGGTCTCGACGAGAGAATTACGGACGGATCGACGGAGAGCTGTCGCTGTCGGCGGCGGTCAGCCGCCGACGCGACAGCGTCGCCACTCACTCCGCTGGCTTGCTCGGTCGGTGGTTAGCGGTGGAATCGGTCGTCAGGTGGCCGATTCGCGGGGACGGCCCGACGCACCGCGAGGGCCGTCCACGCAGCTCGTCGAATCATATTGACGAACTCCTTGTACGGCCACCACCAGAGGCGACGCCCGCCTCGGCGGGGCGTCGCCACATACTCGTAGTGAAGGTACCGCCAGACGTTCTGTAAGAGGAGACTCACCACCACGTACAGCAGCCGTACCGTTGGATCTCGTGTTGTCGTTGTCGCTATCGCTTGCTCAAACAAGCGATAGCTTGACTCGATACCGAAGCGTTTCGAGTAGTGGTATCGAGCGTCCCGTGGTGAGTCGATGAACGGCGCGTCAGCGGCGTAGCCGTGACGCGCCACACCGTTCTCGTCATACTTCCCATTTAGGTACGTACAGTCGATGTAGACGGGAAAATCGACGGTCCAGCTGTGACCGTCGAGTTTCCCCGTCAGATCATGCTGAATGACGCGACTCCATCCTTCCGAGAGCTCTTGCTGAATCGCCTCACCCCACCGGATGATCGGGATCACGTACGCGTAATTGTGCGCCTGAAGCAGCGTGAGACACTTACTGTCGTAGAATCCGCGATCAAGGTAGACGGCCTTGACCCCGGCGTCAAGGCCGTCGAGGACACCGAAGAACTCAGCGAGGACACTACTTGCGGTATCGCCGTCTTTGAGACGGCGTACCGCCAGCGTGTAGCGTTTGTTCTTCACACGCGCGTAGAGTGTGGCATAGGCGTGGAACGCAGTGGTTCCACGCTTCGCTACCGAGTGATAGAGGCCGTCTGTGTCGTCTTCGTCACCGTAGTAGGGCCGCAGGTGGAGGTCTGCGCAGACCTCCACCTGTTCGGGGAGCAATTCATCGAGATCCTTTCGCAGGAGCGTGTTAGCGACTCGTTCGAGCCGTTCCGGCTCGAACTTCGTCCGAAGATGGTAGAGGACCGTGTTCCCAGCGGGTGAGTTCTGGCTCGACGCACAGAGCGTAGAGACAGAGGTCCCGTCGGCGCAAGCGCCGACGAGGACCTCATAGATGTCTTCAGCAGTGATTTCAGCGTTATTGGCTAACGAGAGCGAAACTTCCTCGTCAAGGCGGTTGACGAGAAAGTTAAGAAGCTGGTCCTCGTGGATCTCACCGTCTGCTTGTTTGGTTTTAGACACACCTTCAGCAAGCAGACGTTCTAACTAAGCGGCTTTGTGAAGTACTGAGTTTCAATATAAACTTCCGGTTATGTCCGGTCCCCGAGTAGCGGAGCTGTTAAATCACCTTGCACACAGAGGAGATGTCCTGAAGAGTCTAGAAGAAGGACACTCTGACAGCCGTGAAATTGCAAATAAAGCCGATAAATCTCGGTCTTCGGTTGATCGAGATATTCGTCTTCTCAAAGATGATGGTTACGTAAAAGAGTATGTCGGTGATTATCAGCTAACGCAGTTTGGTAGATTTGCCCTCCAGGTATACCAATTGGCTGAACGCCTGGCCTATGCTGAACCTATTGGTCAGTATCTCCCGCCTGAGGCTCCGTTTGCTCTTCTGAAGGATGCTGAAGTCCGGGAAGCAAGCGGGACGCTTCCACAACGACCTATCGACCATGTAGCTGAACTCATTAGAGAAGCACAGGTAGTCAAAATCGTTGCGCCTGTTGTCTATCCCTCTATCACTACCGAACTTGTCTCACGGCTCCAAGATGGAGGAATAACTGTAGAGATTCTTATGACCGAGGACGTGCAAAATGAACTTTGGACCACATTCCCTGATGAGATGAAAGCGTGCATGAAGAGTGATTCCTGTACGCTTCAACGAACTAATAATGAATTGCCGTTTGGGATGGTAATCCTCGAGGACAAAACCCTGTGTCTGGGCGTATATGATGATTCTATGCGATTGCTTGGGACAATTACGACCCGTTCAGAGGATGCTGTAGAATGGGGAATCAGCACCTATCGCAAGCACCGAAAAGAGAGTGAGGAGATATTCTATCGCGGAGGAAGCCACAATTCGAGTAAAATATCTACTAGATAATATTGCTCAATCACAATCATGTTGCTGAATCCGCTCTGGGAGTCCGACTTTCCCACAGACGGGACACTCCCGCAGTGGTGTCGGCGGCAGGTCGTTCCAGGCATCCAGAGCAGCCGTTAACTGTGCTTCGACGATTGGTGAGTCGGTCGTGCGGCGGGCTTCGCGGAGGTGAATGCGAAGCCGTTCACGGGCCGTGAGGGTACGTTCTCCGGACATGGGTCTCGGGGGCACGTCTTGGTGTGCCCTCCGCCCCTCTGGGGGCAGACAAACACACTGTCTCGCGACAGCGGGCTTGCCCCTCGGGACACCACCTCCAAAGCTGTGGTCCCGGTTGTGGCTGCCGGCCGACCGCAGGGAGGCCGGGAGCGGAGGGTGGGGCGGTGGGGCTTGGGCTGGTCTGGCAGTAGAATATCAACTGGTCGCTACCTACCCTATCGGTATTCAGTCAGCTACACGTTCGACGGCCGTCTGATACGAAATTCACCGTGTATCAAGGCGAAGCGGTGAGGCCCGCTCCCAGAGATGATGATGCTCGACACACACCGTAATGAGGTTGTCCAGACGGTTGGCCCGCTCGAAGTTGACCTCATTCTCGACATCGCCGAACGCACTTAGTGGCCGAATGTGGTGCACGTGAAGCCCTCTCGTGAACTCCTCTCGGTGCGCCTCTTGCGTCCACTCACAATCCGGCGTCTGGCAGGTGTAGTTATCGCGTTCGAGTGCTTTCTGTCGTTGCTCCTCCCAGTTGTCCCCGTATTCCCGCCACTCGTGGGCTGGCTGTTCCTTCCAGTTGTAGTTATCTGGGCCAGATGGGCGACCAACCGGCTCGTACCCAGCCGCCCGAATTGCAGCTTGCCAGCCCTCCCAGCGGTTAAAATAGGGCCGACGCGAAAACTCACCGTGGTCATTCATCTCCTGCGCTGTGGGGGCCTTCCCTAACTCGTCGACAAGCCGGTGAATCTCTTCGAGTAACGCTTCATCAGTAATGCGATGGCGCTTGTGAGGGTCGTATCCAGCTGCCTCCAACGCCTCGTTCCAACTTCCAAAGCGATCCTGCGCGATTGTGACCGTGAATTTCCCCTTCGAGCGCATTTCGGACGCCGTTGGCGGGGTACCGGTCTCCGTTGCAAGCCGACTGATTTCGTCAAGGATTGCGTCCTCGGAAATCCGGTGTTGCTTTACCGGCTCATATCCCGCGGACTGGAGCGCCTCCGTCCAGCTGCCAAACCGGTTTTCGTACGTCCCAGCTGAATACGCTCCAACTGTATCCATTTCTGTGGTCGTCGGTGAACGACCGAACTCGTCTACTAGACGATCTATTTCAGCCAATAATTGTGCTTCGGAGATTCGACGACTATGGCTACTGCTGTGGCCACCTAGCACGTCCTTGGTGTCAAAGGACTCACCACAGACATCGCAGGTTAGATCACGATTACCCGTCATTTGTACTACCCGGAGCGCTCGTGCGCCCGCACCCCTCTAGGGGCCCGATAAACCCGCTTGGATCGCGCCCCCATTCCCCCGCTTTGTCGGATGAATGTTGGACCGGTGAATGAGGTCGTGGCTGCGCGCGCAGCGAAGCGAGCACGGAGCGGAGGGTGGGGCGGCGGGGTCTGGGTCGGTCCGGCACGTAGCAAAAAAGAAGGCCGCGCACGCTGGCTACGCTTCCCACCACCGACCGCGCTCGGGGAAGTGAACGGTGCTCCACCCGGTTAGAGCCACGGAGACGCGCCCATTGTACCAGTTCTTCGCCGCTCCGTGAATCCGCACGCGCTCGCCCTCTTCGATCCAGGGTTGGTCACTCGCAACCCATGACGTCACCTTCGTTTTCCCACTGTCGTCCGCGATTAGCCCGACTTGCGCGATGGCCGGCGAGTCCGCATCCCAGAGCACCTCGACTCGGCCCTCGATGCTCACCTCTTTGCGATTGACGTTCTCGAGCTTCCCAATGGGAATCACCGTCCCAGGTGCCGTCTGCAACTCCTCGAACACCCCGACGACCGCACTCGTCAGGTCTTTCCCACCGACGACGGCTTCACCCAGCCGCCGACCAATCGCTGCTCGCGACCAGCCATCCAGTTTCTTCGCCAGCCGCATCGACTGCTTGTTCACCGCCGCTAACTGCTCCTGCGTGAGTTCTGCACGAGGATCGCCTCGCTCCGGGTCAGCCATCGGATTCACGCTCGCCGCCCGCTTCTGGAACTCCACACGCCGCTCAGCGCTCCGCTTCGCTGCGATATCTCGCGTCCGCTTCGCGCGTCCCTCCTGCTGACTGAGTTCAGCCTGGGCACTGATGTGCTCCAACTCGGCCTCCCGCGCCTCGATGCGTTCCTCCTGTTCGAGGGTCTTCCCGAACATGTGATCCGGGCCTTCCTCGACCCGCGCGTCAGGATGGTTGGAATCGACTTTCGCCTGCACTTCCATGTCGACCGTTGCCCGGAACTCCGGCGTCTCGTCGACGACCGGGAACCCGTCTTCATCGACCGTCTGACCGCCCGCTTTCTCGAATGCCTGTTCATCCACCGTAACGACCTTGCTACTAGAGCTGTTACTTGACATTGGTCTCACCAAAGACCGAAGGCGCGTACGCGCCGACACCGCGATGCTGCTACATCGCGGTTTTCCGACGACACCGACCGACAGAACCATCTGCGCGCTCTCGCTCGCGCCTTCGCGAGCGCCCCCTTGGGCGCGAGCGAGAGCGCGCCTGCATGAGGTGGCCCCAACCAGCACCGCGCGCCGACCCGCCCGGAGCGAGCGGCCAGCGCATTCCCCGTTCGCCGCGACGCAACCACGTCCGTCGCGGTCGGCGCAGCCGAGGTCCGGAGGACCCGAACGGGTGAAGCGCTGGCGTCGAGACCAGATTCATTTTAGCCCGGAACGGGCGCGGGCGGTGCGGAGAGCGCCCGCACGCCCGGAATGGTCGGTCGCGAGCGACGCGGAGGGCGGAACGCGGCGAGCGGTGCGAGCCGGGACGTACACACCAGCCAACCGATGGAGAGCGCTTACCCAGCAACAGAACCGGGGCGGGACTGAAAGGGGCCGACCGCTCGTCGTGCCCCGGCGACGCAAGCACCGCAGGGACGAGGCGCGCAGCGAGTCGCGACCGGCGAGCGGTCGGGGGCTTTCGAGGTGACCGCACCTGTCGCTAGAAGCTGGTTGTCCTTCTAGAGGACCTATGACGGGACCTTCGGGACGTCACTGCGACTCCCCGAAACGTATGATGGTTCCAGCACCATTAAGCAGCGTATCCGTACTGCCCTCCACTGCTGTGGCGATCACTACGACGGTGGTGCTATTCCTCGAAGTCCTCAGGCAGGGCTGCAGTCACGCTGTCGACCGGCGCGTAGTAATTCCGCTCCTCAATCCACGTCGTAAGCCACTCATCCGCCGTCTCGACGGTCAGTTCCTTGAGAACAACGCCGCGAACCAGCAAGCCGATCGACCCGGTGAGCGCTATGTCGTACTCGGCCGCGAGCGCTCGGGCGGGCCCGTCATCCGTCACGAGCGTCCCATCAGCCGTGTGCGCAGCCACCAGGGCTTCGGCTTCGCCGGGATCGAGACGGGTCTGCACCGTCGGATAGTCCTGCTGGAGCTGCTCCGGTGCCGTCTCCACAATCCCGATCCGCCCCGACTCAAGACCATCGAGGGCGTGCTCTAGATACGCGTAGCCGACCTCACGGCCCTGCTCCAGTTCGGTTCGGACCGCGGGAACTGTCCAGAGGTCATCAAGCGTCGTCGTGAGCCAGGTGACGGAATCAGTGCTCGCGTAGTTACTGAGCACTGTTGCGTCGAGGACAACAGGCCGCGAAACCGGCTCGCTCATTCAAGGTCGAGCGCCACATCGACTTCGTCTTCGAGTTCGTCCATGGACTGCGGGCCGAGCTGCAGCTCAACACCGGCCTCCTGAAGGAGTTCCTCCATCTCCCAGCGAGTCACGCCGGTCCGCTCGGCGGCCTTGCCGAGCGAGATCTCGCTGAGGACGTAGAGCCCGATCGTGGTCGCGAGCTCCTGTTTGTCCTCGACAGCGTTACGGCGGCGATCAGTAGCCATGGGGTCTACCTGAATAAAGGGGCGGTGGACTCATTAATGTGTCTCCAAGGAGGAGTCGGTCGCGAGCGACGCGGAGATCTGGATGGACCGTCCTAATGTGGTTGAAAAAGGAGGGATGGTCAGTACAACGCCGGGTCTTGTTTTCCGCGTTACCACGGGATTATTTGCGTTCTGACGCTTGGATGCGTCCGACCACGACCTTTCCCATTGGCCACGACCAGATGACCACGAGCAGGCCGATCTCCGCTGCCGTCGGCAACCCACGTGGAAGCAACACGAGCCCGATGAGTATGATGCCCGCCATAATGATGAAAAACCGCATATCGTTCTCCACCAGCTCTTGGGCTACGCGGGTCTGCTTTATCACCAGACCCACAATGGTTACAATAGCGCCTCCAATGACCCCAATTATTAATATAGTTCCATCGAGACTGGCGGGGAGACGGCCTCCCCAGAACTCGAACCACACCAGTAGAGTGAGGAGGGCTGAAACGAGGAGATCTGGTGCGATAGATCGGTTCAATTTCATCGGTCCATCAGCGCCCGGATCATTTCCTCCATTTGTTCAAGTACATCCCGTTCGGAGCTGGAGACCCGCTTAGGTATGAGGTAGTTCACATCGAGGTTTGAGAGTGTCTGGAACACTTGTATCGAGTCAAACTCTCGATCACACAGCACTGTCTCGATTGGAACATGCTCTTTCGCTCGTCGAACGAGCCGTCGCACAGTACGATGGATCTGATTCGACGGGTTCTCATCCCACTCAGAGCTCTCTCGAACCGGCTCGACAGCCAAAATCAGCGGGATGTTCTGCCCGATGATCGACAGCGTCGCAAATTTGAACGCTCGACCGTCCCTGTCTTTCGTCCCGCTGACCATCGACATCTCCTCGACATCTCCATAATAGGGAATGGTGGTGATGTCGATCGCCGCAGTGACTGGACGGCGGAATGAGGATTCAGAAGCAATCACGGAAAGCAAGCGATCCGTTGTCTCGTAGAAGCCGTCGACAAGCTCGTCAGGATCGAACTGCTTGACAGTGCGAAGGTGGGTATCGCCATGTGGGCCGTAGTCCTCGCCACGCCGGTACTGAAAGCGAGTAGCTCCCTGCGTGGCTCCGCACCGAACCATTCCCATGAATGTCTGTAACTCGAAAAATTGGTCGTGTTGCAAAGCGGTCTAGACTTTGCCGCTGGTACTCTCAATTGAGAGGTCACAGTTGATTGCTGTTTTGGTCGAACGTTGGAGCAGTTCGTCGAGGAACGCATGGTAGTACTCGGGGTCGGCGTACTTCACCAACCGAAGTTGGAGTATCGCTTCCAATCCCTCTGCTGTCCAGCGCATCCACTGGTTCTTGCACCGCTTGCTGACCTCGCCCATCAGTCGTTCGACGGGGTTCGAGGTCCACGGAACCTCGAACCCCTCGACAGCGTGCTCGGCGAACGTCACAATCGACGGCAGCCACCGCCGAAGATACCCTGCAGCCTTTGCTGACCCGAACTGCTCCAGTTGCCACGCTGTCTTCTCTAATCGCTCTCTCGTTCGCGCGATCCGCGAGCGGATCGCCGCGAACTCCTCCGCTGGACGATGCTTCGCCACAGAGTTCTTCAGATGGAACACCTCGTCGATCACCTCCGAAACGATCTCCTTCCGACGGTCCAAGGAGAAGACGCCATCGTCCCAGAGGGTGTAACCCAGCGTTCGGCCGACGTGGACGAGATCGAGCTGGTGGTCACGGTTTTCGTCGGTAAAGGCTGTGACGATGCCGCTATCAGCGTCACTGACGACCGTCGCGTCGTCAGTGACTGCGCCGATATCATCGAGTTCGGCGGCAGTTTCGTCCCAGTCAGCGTTGACCGACAGATCCAGCAGGGAGCGTGACTCTTCGGCGGTGTCTTCGCCGAGCGTTGCTTGGACGGAGTGGGACGAGCGGTCGTCGTCTTGGCTGTGGCACTTTGTCCCGTCAGGAATGACGGCGTCAGCGTCTGTGCCAGCGACACAGTCTGGAAGGAACTGTTTGAGCTTGTGGCCGTATTTCTTTGCACGGCGGTTGATGGTGGTCGGCGACGGCATCGAGACGAAGCTGTCGCCGTGATTGGCAGCGTCTCGATAGCTGAGCGAGGTAGCGAGATCGACGCTTTTGGCGGCGATGTCCTGCTGATAGCGGTTCTGCCCGTCGAAGTCGAGAACGTCTTCGACGGGCCGGAAGTAGCTGGATTCGTCTGGGGAAGCGGCTGTATCTTCGACGTAGTGGAGAGAGAACTCGTGTTCTCCGGCAGTTGTGACAGCTGTGCGGGTGTCGGTGCCGGCGCGTTGGAAGCGCTGGTCACCGTTGCCATGTGCGTGTTTCTCACCACAGAGCGCCTCGACGCTGGCGGCGTCGAGGCTCTCGACCAGCGATTCGAGAAGGACTGCTTCGAGGTTCTGGTCAGTGACGGCCTCGGCAAGCGTGGCGAGCGGTAGCGTTTTGTCGTCGTCGATACTCAGTTCGAACCGCACGTCGATTGTGGCGTGCATGGGGTACCTCGGTTTGGACACCAGAGGCAACCCCGCCTTCACGGGAGTCAGTTACTACTGAACTCTAGAGGACTTTGCGACACGACCCACAAATTGTAGTCACAAACGATGAAAACATAAAGTTTCTCTACATGACTAGAGTCTGTTCATCCAAATTGGTTGTATTCTACGCCACCGACTAGTCCGTCTCTCGTGACGCCCACTGTTATCTAAGATACTTCGCTGAATCTACACTCTGTATTGACCGTAATTGAAGCAGAATATATCACTTTCTAAGGATTTCAACAGAGCTAAGTATACTCATTCGGTCTATAAATACAGTATGTCGAGTATATCTCAAAATAGTGATGAGGTACGGATAGAATTATGACTAATCAAGGTAAACTAAGATATTTTAATAAATTTTTTGAAAGCTATACATTCCAATATTATCTCGTAGCGAGCCTACTACTGATTTTTCTTATACTTGGGTGGACGTTACGACTGTTCTCTACGTCTTTGTCGACATTACTTGAGCCATATCGAACGCTGTTTCAATTGACGCTTGCAGCAGGTCTCATAGCTATTCTCCGAAACGAATTGGGGCTAAAGACCTACGGGCTGTTTGCTCCGATCGTCCTTGCACTAACATTGCTGTCGACAGGCTTAATTTGGGGATTAGGACTTTTCTTAAATATTTTTGTTATTTCTATGGGAGTTTACGCGATATTAGAACCGCTAAATGTTGGAACAGCCCACCGTCTTGGGGCCATAATTAGTGTCGTCGGCCTCTCTGTGGCTGCGTTTTTACTGATGGGTGATATTGGGCTGTTACCCCGTCTTTCTGGGACGATTGAGGTCTTTTTTCCGGCAATTGTCACCGCGTGGTATGCCGATCGCTTTGCCAGTGATGTCGAAGAACGTGGCTGGTCTGTGCCATCAATTCAGTTCATTTGGACCTTACTCGCAATCGTACTCACTTACGGCCTGATTTCTACGAGACCGATTGTCGACTGGTATATTCGTACACCGGAACTGTGGGTACTACTCATTGGAACAAATCTCTATTTGGGAGTTACAACTCGAACTCGATTAAAAGAGTATTATCGATTCAATTCCCACTGGGGCGGATTCATAAATGGGATCGGGACTCGGATACAGGTTGCACTCCGCAATATCTCGGCTTGGGTCCGTCAGGAGCCGAGACAAACCTCACTTACAGACGTACTGGGCATAAATATCAGGAATAGATACATAAAGCAGTATAATCCAGGTCATCTTCGAACGAGTGCGGGAAAAGTCGAAACAAAGCGACGATTGCACGGGTTAGGTATTCCGACACCGGACACGTACGCAATCGTGGAAGATACGGACGATCTCTCTCAAGCGAGAGCTGTGTTTGAAAAACGAGATTCGTTTGTAATTAAACCGGATGATGCATACGGCGGTGAAGGTATTCTCATAATCACAGATCGTACTGAAGACACATATCACACGACGGATGGAAAAAAGACAGTCGACGACCTCCTTCGACACGTCCAACGGATCATCCAAGGTCAGTATGCAGGAATCAATCTGAGCGGTGCTGCGATCATCGAACAACGGGTAGAGGCAAGCCCGTTATTTAGACGACTCTCATCAGGTGGCGTCCCAGATATTCGAATTATTGTATTTCAAGGATATCCGATCATGGCGATGACGAGACTGCCGACCATTGAATCGGGGAATCAAGCGAATCTTCACAAAGGAGCAATTGGAGTCGGGCTTACAGTTGCTGATGGAACTCCACTCGGCGCGTATCAACAGAGCCATCATCGCTGGGTGCCTACCCATCCCGATACTGGCGTCGACCTTACAGCATTCAAAATTCCGGAATGGGATCGGATCTTACAGACAGCCGTTGAGACCGCGGCCGCCTCTGGACTCGGGTATGCTGGTGTTGATATCACTCTCGACGGGTCTAATACACCACTTGTATTCGAAGTAAACGCGTATCCGGGGCTCGGAATCCAAAACACGACCCGTCTTGGGCTGTTGAAACGGTTGGAATGGATCTGTGAACTCCCACCAGCGTGTGAGTTCTATCCACCCGAAAAGAAAGTCGACCTTGCTAAACAGTGGGACACAGCGGGATACCAATGACGAGTGTAAATCGGTTCGTACTCGTAGCAGGTCTCGCTGTCAGTGTTGTGACACTCGTTGTGTGGCAAATCATCATTCGTTGGTCTCTGAGTACGTTCGAAGTGGTGTTTTTCACTCTTCCCGTCGGGTTCGTTCTCTTCTTGTTTTGGCAAGCCCTCCTCTATTACATTGTCAGTTTGGGTGACCAACCTGGCGAGTGGGGCAACTGGGACGAACCACTAGTTGAACAGACTATCTCTCAGTCAACAACGAACTCTGATAAAACAGACCAAGATTGAATATGAACATAGAATGATAACACAGGATCTGAGAAGTCAGGATCTGAGAAGTACTGGAACTACCGAACATGTAGAAATCTAAATATTTGGTCGTGTCGCAAAGTCCTCTAGAGTTTGCCGCTGAGAGTCCCGACGGTACTTAGTACAAACAAAAATACTGCGTTAGAATGGTGTGCACCAAGTGCACGTAGCTTAGAGAGCGTTAGAGATAGCACCGCCGAGTAGTCTACATGACCATAACTCGAAACTCTAGACCGCTTTGCGACGCGACCGAAAAATTGCGTGTCCTCGTACGAGGCGTTCGACGCCCGACCAGAGTCGAAGTGTCCGAAGGCGTGATCACGCGCGAGGCGCGTTGTCTGAACAATCTCCTCCTGTGAGAAGGATTCGTCTTCTACTGAGTCTGCGGCTTCCTCAGTATCGTTGAGGATCTCTGACTTTGGCCGAACCTCGGGCGCTGAAATGTCGCGATCGTGGACTTCCTTGATGACGAAGTGGGCGGCAGCGTGGATGTATTCGTGAACGGCGTTGTCGAATCGATTTCGCCACGCCCGCGAGAAGGCTGATTCGTCGGGCACCCGGCTGAAGCCGAGAATAGTGGCGACTTCCGGTTGTCGGGTAAGTCGTCGACTGAAGTCGGCGTATGAGTCACCCGTTATCTCCACGAACACGAACGAGAACACCATCGCGCGAAAGGAAAGTGGCGCAGGATGCCACGCTGGATACCCGTCTTCAATCGAGTCTATCGAGTGATCGAGGTTCTCGAATGCGGTGACGAGATTGGTTTCTCTGAGTTTGTTTCGGATGATGATCCCGAGCTGGTACGCTTCGCACAGGGAGCGCATTTGAAGACTCTCAATGGGAGATGAATCGTTAGAGGTGGTCATACGATAGATGAGAAAAATGATGAAACCAACGCTTTGATTTAGACTTATTTGAGGGATCCAATCCAGGTTAAGCCCGAACGTTCACGAGATCTGGTAAGACTCGAACCGACTGATGACATACCAATAGGACGTTACACCGAGAAGGACGAGTCCCCCGATCGCGCCACCGTAGCCACCCAACTGAATAACCCCCGGCGCGAGGTTCCCAACTCCTGATCCAATTGTGCGTACAGTCGTGAGCACTGGCTCGACGAGACCGACACCACGTTCAGCTACCCACACCAAGGGGAGCGAGAGAACCGTCGAAAAGAATCCAGCGATGATAGACCGTGTTCCTTCGGGAAGGAACCACGACAGCGCACCGAACAGCCCGAAACCGAACACGATAATTCCGTGGAGTGTACTCGCCGTCAAGCTCGGCGGGAGGATGTTTTGAGCCCGACCAGCGGAGACTGTACTAAACCGGGGAAACCGAACTCCGGCTGCAGGTGCAAGCAATACAGAACACCACAGGAGGGCAGCTGCCAACAGCAGTGCTGCCGTGAGATCAGTCGTGTTGAAGGGACTGAACAGCCCAAAAACGAGTCCTGTAAGAAGTAGGAGCATGCTGCCGACAGAGAAGCCGAGGATTGCCAAGCCCCGCACAAACGTCCGACCGGAGACCGTTGTCGTGAGTGTCACGGGTAGTACATCACCTTCGTCGCCGAGCGGATTCAACCCGAAGGCGACGCCACTAAACCAGGGAATACCGACAAAACATACCGCCAAGAGGATTTCCCAGCCGATCCCGGAACCGAAAGCATTCACGATTGTCGGTGCTGCCACGATGGCCGGTAGGAGGACGAACGATAGTTTTCCAGGGTTCCGGAGCGTCTGGATGAGTGCTCTGGCTGCGACGGTCCGGCTCGGTGTCTTCGAGAGAACGAGCGACAACGGGATGGGCCGCAGTGCCGCTTCAAGTGGCGAAACGGCCTCCGGCGGGGAAGTCGATTCCACCCCAGTTATGGTACCTGTGATCGGATCGCTGTACCAGTAGATTCCTGCGAGGCGATCAACGGCCGCCCCAGCGAGACCAACAAGTGCGATCGTCACCCCAATCGCCCCGAGTGCTCTAAGCAGTGATGGCTGAATCGGTGATCCGACAACGAGGAGGTCAGTATACCAAGCGATAGGAACCGACGCAAGGACGGCGAAATCGATCCGGCCAGAACTCAGCGCGAAGATGGGACCCATGAGAAGCACTGCGAGACCAATTCCAAGAGGGGTTTTATATCGAGCGATGAACGGTGAGGTCGAAACGAGCGTCGCGCCGGCGAGACCAAGCGTGTACCCGACGATACCAGCACTCGCGAGGAGTGTAGTGACCGCGAGTGGGATACAGAGCACCGAGAGTGGTGCCCCGACCGTCGCAGCGAACGCCCCTGCGAGAATGATCGTCGGTAGGGCGAGATAGGTTGCCCCACGGAGGAGTTCGGCGATAACGAGACCAGTTACGACTGCCCGCGTTGATGTCGTCGTAAGCATGAGTGATTCTGCGTCGATCCGTCCCGTCCGGGAGAGCGCTCTAGCGGCATATAAATAAACGATCGTCCCCCAGAACGGGACAGTAAGTCCAGCAAGCATCGCAGGCAGCGGTGTTGGTTCCAAATCAGCCAGAAAGAGGCGCATGAGCAGTACCAGAAAGGCCGTTACCGCCAGAACGGCCAGTACTGCTCCACCAACCAGGAACAGTCGGAGGGAGTCCTGACGAAGCCCACGGAGCGTCCGCCGATACTCAGTTGTCCCGATTCGTACGCCGTGTCTGAGCCAGCGGCGGTCACTCATCGTGGTTTCCCGATTCGTCTTCGGGCCCCTGCGTCGCGTCTGGGAGTTCCTGCGTTACCTCGAGGAAGACGTCCTCGAGCGAGCGTTTTTTTCCGGTTTCGGCGCGGCGCTGAAGCTCGGAAGGCGCTCCTTCGGCGACGAGTTGGCCATTCGAGATGACACCGACGATATCAGCGTGTTCTTCGACGATCGGCAGGATGTGTGACGACAGGATGATCGTTGTTCCCTCGTCGGCGAGATCGTCGATCATGGTTCGGAGGGTGCGGGCCGCTCGTGGATCGAGGCCCTCTGTCGGTTCATCGAGAAAAAGCACGTCGGGGCCGTGTAACAGGATCTGGACGAAGGCGAGTTTCTGACGGGTCCCCTTCGAGTATGTAGCAATACGGCGGTCGATGTAATCCTCGAGGTCAAGTGCGTCGACGAGGCTCTCAATGCGCTCTTGCGTTGGCTCCAGCGGGAGATCACGCAGGCCGCGGATATAGTCCAACTGCTCGTGTCCGGAGAGTTCATCGAACAGGGGTGGTTCTTCGGGAAGGTAACCGATATGTTCGACGAGGGCGAGACGATCCGTGATGGGATCGCCCATCACCCTCGCGGAACCACTGGTTGGTTTCGTGAGCGTGGTCAACATCCGCATCATGGTCGTTTTGCCGGCACCGTTCGGGCCAAGCACACCGTAGACGACACCTTCCGGAATGGACAGCGAGAGGTCGTCGACGGCGAGGACAGTTCCGTATTGTTTCGTCAGGTCGTGAGTTTCGATTGCAACCATTGTGAGGGCGTCGTTTCGATATTTTGTATCTGTTTACCCCCACAGAGAGGGTTCTCAATCCCCTGAAACGCCCGAAAATAAGGGGCAAAATAGCATTTATAAGTGATCCTGTTTGGCGGTGAATTCAAAAATCGACAGACGGCGCTGGTGTTAGTGACGTTACGCCGTTGAGCGGTGAAGCTGGGCGCTAGCAAAAGCCTCTTCTGTCTTGCGATTTCTGGGGGTAAACACATACGATATTTTTATACGGTGTTGAGGCGTGGCCCGAGCAGGTAGACGACGACACCTGCCACAACTGCTGCACCGCCGATAAACCGGAGGTCGACGGGAATTTCTCCGACAAGCGGGAATATGCCGAGGATACCGATTCCAACTCCGACGGTGTACGATCGGGAGACTATCCATTCACCGAGGACAGCTACTGCGCCAAGCGCAATCAGGACGCTCGCTGCATTAAACGATGAACTGACCGACACGACACCAATAAGGATGAGGCCGCCAACCGTGGCACCGACGCCAAGTCGCTGAATTTGCGTTGACTCATCAAGGGTTGTATTCGAATCGCGGCCATTCATAACACATCAGCTCGTTTCGCAACCAGATACGCTACCGGTAACATAAGTAAAAAGATTAGTCCCAACGCGTAATTCAAGATTTGATCTGAGTCTGTTGACACACCATATAGTAAAATGATGAGTACAATCGCATGGAGGGCTGCTAATACCCAGATATACTGATTTTGTTTCATATTGATGTAGATGACCAGAAATTATATAATTGTTCGGTTAGGTCCCACAATCAAGACACTGGCCACAAAAGACCGGGAGAGTAATCCCACAAACACTCGTGAAACAGATAATAAACGCTACTGCGCCCGGGACGCCAAAAGTTAAGAAAGCCAAACATGCTGGACAGGCTCCTCCAATGATTCCGATACACGTAGTACAGGTATTCAAACAAGACTGTTGTGCTATAGCTACTTCTCCAACTTCAATATCATCCGAGCTCGGTTCGTCGTCTTCGAATAATTCTTGTACTTCGTACTGAATCTCACGATCCTCTAAGAGCACCTCATACACTTGGAGATCCAAGTCCGAATCTGGATCCTGTTGAGATGATTGTTCTGACGAATCTTCGAAGCCTTTGAAGAGGCGAAATCCGTTCATTTCTGAGGTTTTGACAATCCTCAAATCTTCTGGCTCTGTTGAAACCCTATTCTTCGTACATATCCTTGCTTGAAACGCCCCAGTTAATGAGAGCTGCGTATTGACCAATAAAAAGTCATATAATACCCATAGCGTTTTGTGGGTGTCTGGTGAATTACATGTATGAGTGAAGAAGAACTCGATCCGGTCGAACAACTTCGTCGGGTCGGGATTGGACTGGTACTCGGTGGGCTGGCCTTTGGTGGGCTGTCGTTTGGTGTCGATGCGGTTGTGAGTGGTATCGTGCTGCTGGGTGCTGGTATCATCGTCTGGTGGGGTGAATATCGCCGAGAGTTGACTGTCGGGATTGGGGTTGGTATCGGGGTGGCTGGACTGGTCGCTCTCATTGACGTAGGAACCGACACCGGCTTCAATGGGCTCCGGTTGGCAGGATTCATCGTTGCGCTCGGTGTCGCGGATTACGTGCTTGCACCTGCCTACGGTAAAATCCAAGACGCCGGTGAACGGGCCAGTAACCGGTAGAAAATCTGTGCTGACTATTCAGAGTGATCGGTCAATATTGTGACTGAGACAGGCGATAGTGAGTTCACGGAACTGTTTCCACCAGTGCCGTGAGCGGACGAATGCACCGTACTTTCGCTTGAGTGTCGAATTGACGGTCTCAGATTGACTCCGTTGGCCGTAGAGATCGGCGTCTAAGCGCGCGTTCCATGCCTTGTGGAGCGGTGTGAACTCACGATGCTTGATTAGTGGCCGAACCTCGTATTGACGGGCAAGCCGTCTGATCTTATGGTCGTCGTAGCCCTTGTCACCGAGCAGAATGTCAATATCCTCTGGATTGCGCTTGATCAACGACGGAGCGATCTGGCTATCGTGTTTCCGAGTCGTCGTCACGTGTAAATCGAGAATCGCGTTGACCTTTGTATCGACCAGCAACGTCACCTTGAGTTGCTGAATCGTGAGTTTGGCTCGTTTCGTGTAGTGTTTTGAGGCGTGACTGCGGTCGAATCCCGACGCATCAACACCAACAACTCCGCTCGTCGGAAGTAGCGTTGCTGAGAGAGTCAATATAACACGCCACACAGCCATATCAAGCCGATTGAACGCCTTACAGAGTGTTGAAGGGGTAGGAAGTTCGGCTAGTCCAAGAGTTCGGCGGATGCGTGGCATCTCGATTAGTTCGTCAAGCAGGCCTCGGTAGGTTGTGTCTTTTCGAACTTTGAGACATAGCAGAACAACGTGCTGGGGAAGTGTATAGCGATGTTTGGAGAACTTCGAGGAGTATCGAGAAACCGCTCGGCGTGCCAGATGGATCGCCTTCTCAGTAAACCGGAGAATCTGCGACTTCGGGAGAGCCTTCATGTCGTGGAATTACAGGACGAACATGTAATTCTCTAAGGATTTCAACAGAGCCGAGGTGATGGTAATGTCTTCCACCTTCGATTTCGACTCCATTAGGCCTGTAGGTGGATCGGTCCAGGACGGGTTTGAGGAGCTTTGCTGTCAGATTTCCCGGTTGTATGACGAAGTGCCTGAAGACTCGAGGTTCACAAAGAAGGGATTCCGGGATTCTGGGATCGAATGTCTTTGGGAACTACCAAACGGTGAGACATGGGGATGGCAGGCAAAGTTTTTCGATCAAATTGATTCGAGTCAACTAGATCAGTTGGATGATTCTGTAGAGGCTGCATTAGATAATCATCCCAATCTCTCTAAGTACTTTATTTGTGTCCCCTACGACCCCGAAGACCCTGATTTGGATGATGGAAGACGGAAAACAGAATTAGAGAAGCTGAATTATAGAATCGAGAAGTGGGAGGACTGGGCCGAAGATCGTGATATGGAGGTTGAATTCGTTTACTGGGGCGAATCAAAGCTAACTGGACTCCTTGATCAAGAGAAATTTAGAGGACGCCTTTACTTCTGGTTTGAGAAAGAGCAGCTGACGGACAATAAACTAGAACAACAGACTGGTGTTCAGATTAAAAACGCTAAACCCCGATATACTCCCGAAGCAGACGTTGATGTCCCTATCGCAAAGGCGTTTGAGGCATTAGGAAGAACGAATTGGTTCCACAACGAATTCCAACGGAATCTGTCTAATCTGCAAGAAAAAGAGCATAAGGCGTTATCTGATGGGCGACCCGAGCTCTTGCGTAATCTTCACTCCAGCGAGTACCAAGATCTAGTTGAAAGCTTGGAAATCATTCCCCAGCTTGCTTCTAACCTCAATAAAATCCATGAGCCATTCCCACTCGGCGAAATAATATCAGAGACGAACACAGCTGTATCAGCAGTAAGTACTCTCCAAGACGAAATCAGAGAAGAACAGGACGATGAGTCACAAGACAAAGAACTGAAAACTGCAAACCGACACTTGAGAGAGCTGTGGTCTGAACTCCGGAACTTCCGGAGCGTCTTACAACAGGATTCAACATCACTAATAAACAATTCTGTACTCTGCATCACGGGAGGAGCGGGCGTCGGAAAGACTCACCTCTTCTGCGATATAGCCGAAAACCGGCTTTCCGAAGGGAAACCAACTGTATTAGTTCTCGCCAACAGCTATCAAGGCGGTAATCCGTGGAAATTCGTAATCGAAGAAACTGAACTTGAATGCGGAGTTGACGAATTTTTGGAAGCGTTAGATGCCTTCGGTGAAGCTCGGGATGTCCGATCTCTCATTCTGATAGATGGCCTAAATGAGAGCAGGGCGATGGACCAATGGCTCGACTACCTCTCCGGTATGATTCAGAAACTTAGTCACTATCCCTACGTCGGACTAGCCTTCAGCCTGAGACCGGAATACGAGAGATGGATAATCCCGGAACATCTCTCAGATGACGATCTCGTAAAGATAGAACATAGAGGATTTGTCGATAGGGAATACGAAGCAACACAAACCTTCTTCGACTACTACGGTCTTGAAGAGCCTTCTGTACCTCTCCTCTCCCCTGAATTCCAGAATCCGTTATTTCTCAAACTATTTTGTGAAAGTCTTGAGGAACGGGATGAACCACGGGTACCATCTGGATCCCAGAACCTGAGCAATATTTTCAATAACTATTTAGGCTCAATCCATAGGGAAATTTCTCGTCCAAGCGAACTGGGATACAATCCTGATCGAAACTTGGTGAAGGAAGGTGTCGAAGCTTTAGCCCGGGAAATGGCAGAACAGGAAACGGATTGGCTTTCAAAAGACGAAACCATAGCGATTCTAGAAGGTCTCTACGAATCCGACAGTTATGACGATAGTCTATATCACCGGATGGAGTCTGAGAATGCGATTTCTGAATTTGTCAATATCCGCGAAGACCAAAAAGCAGTGAGATTTCCCTATCAGAAATTCTCCGATCACTTCATCGCTAAAGAATACCTAGACCTGTATCTCGATACTGACGACGTCGATGTATCTTTTCAAGATGGCAGCGAACTAAGCCGTATTATTTCGAATGGTCGGAACCCGGGACTGATACAAGCCCTCTCAATTCAACTCCCTGAATACGTAGATCGAGAACTCTTCGAATTCTTCCCAGGAGAGAATCTGGTTGAACCGTTCATAGATAGCATCACTTGGCGAAAACCAGAAACCCTAACCAACCAAGATGGGGAAATCAAGGAGCCAATTCTAGACTTCATCCATGACTTTGTCAACACCCGCCGTCGTGTAACAAATTTCTTAGATACGGTACTCACTGTGGCTCTGAAGCCAGACCACCCCTTCAACGCTAAATATCTTCACGAAAACTTGCTAAACAGAGAAATCCAAGATAGAGACCATCTCTGGACACTATATCTAAATCGGCGCTGGGACCCTGAAAACACCACTCAGCTTGTTAGAATCGTCGAATGGGCCGGAGAATTGGAAGACGAAGAGCCCGGTGATGAAGTTAAGGTACTTTCGTCAATCATCCTTTCGTGGCTATTCACGAGCTCAAACCGGTTCGTGAGAGACCGGGCGACTAAGGCCTTGACCAATCTGCTAGATGATGACTTCGAAATTTGGAAGAAGGTTGTAAACCAATTCCAAGGGGCGAACGACCCGTATGTACTTGAAAGAGTATACGCTTCAGCCTACGGAGCTTGTCTGCGAAACCCCAGTGATTCTGAGATGCCTCTACTCGCTGAAGCGGTATATCAGCGGGAATTCAAAGATTGCAGTCCACTACCACATTTCCTCGCTCGTGACTATGCCAGAGGAATCATCAAAGCCAGTCTACGAGCAGACACCGATTTTCAGGTGAACCAGGAACTGGTCGACCCACCATACGAGAGTCCAGAGCCGGAGATACCCTCAGCGAAAGAACTGAAACAACAGTGGGAGTCAGTTGTCGAGGCTACAGAACACGACTGGGAAAGCCTTGACTCTGAATGGTTTGATCTTATCGGAGGTGATTACGAGGGTGACGGGTTCAGCGACTTTGCAAGATACATCGTCGGCAGTAACAATGATCGATACTTTAAAAACCACAACTTAGAGATTGGAGAAGCTCTGCGATGGATAGTCAAACGTATAATCGAACTAGGTTGGCATCCAGACTTGTTCAAGGAGTTCGACGACCGACTTAGGAAACGTCCCTACGACCGCCACGACACGGCCAAACCCGAGAGAATCGGAAAAAAGTATCAGTGGATTGCATACCACGAACTTCAGTCCCGTGTCTTCGATAACTACCAACCAATCACCGGAACTACCTCCGAAATTACAGAATATCCCCAACCTTGGGACTGGCACATATCCGACCGAGATATCGACCCTTCTTTCTCACTGGCCCACTACACAAAGCCGGAAACAGACTGGTGGAACCCTATAACGGAAGAGGAAGCAACCAACCCCGAGCAGTCACACAAAGATTGGGTTACTAGTACTGAGACGCCAGATTTAGAACAGCTAATTCAGTTTGATCACGGTGACGAGACATGGATTAATCTCCACGGCCGATACAGCTACCGGGAGGAAAAGAAGGGGCTAATATGTCACTTCCATTCGTCTTTAGCTAAGACTCACACCTCGGTTGCGTAGCGGTAGCGAGCGTCTCTTGTAATATCGGTCGTTGCTGGTGAATCTTCTGTGCGTCTTCGATCAGCCGCTCCAACAGCGGCGGTGGCGAGTAGCCGAGATACTCGCCGAGTTCGTGGAGGATGAGCTGGGCGTGCGACCGGAAGGTCGCCGCCCAGCGCTCCGGCGGAAACACGATCTCGTCGCCAGCCTGCTCAGTGACCAGTTCCAACAGCTCACGGCTCACCAGCAGTGACAGCAACGCTGCGTACAGTAAGATCTTCACTACGTCCTCGTTGCTTGTGTCGAACTCGTCCAGGTCGTACTGTGTCTTCAACTCACGGAACAGCAACTCAACTTCCCACCGACACCGGTATATCTGCGCTAAGTCTGCCGGAAAGAACTCCTCTCTCGACAGATTTGTCACGTACAGATGGTAGTCGTCGGCGTCCTCGTTGCGGACGCCGACGACGCGGAACCGCTTCGTATCTAGCGACCGCGTCCCGTTGTACGGCCCACGCTTGAACTCGACTTCGACCTCCACATCGATGTACGTCCGCGAGAGGTCATCGAGAACCTCTCGGAGCTGCTTGCCCTCTAAGGGAATGGCGCGCCCGCGCCATTCCCGTAATTCAGCCGTAATCACCGGATTTGCGTTCTGTTTGAGTCGGCTCACGAAGTAGCCGCCGTTCTCGTCAATCCGCGCAAACCGGCGGTACTTGAAGTACGCTAAGTCGAACAACACGAGGCGGTTCTCAAGCCACGACCCTGTCTTGAACAGCGTGCTATCGTGTGTTTTCTCGTCGGTAACATCGATCCGTTCAATCGTTTGGTCAGTAGCATTGTGGAGCAGGTGGAGCTTCGCTCCAGCCTGCTCCTCGTGGCGGGCTTCGTACTTCTCGGAGAGAAACTCGTGTAACCGCAACACCGTTCCATCGGCGATTATCACGTCCCTGAATCGGTTGATATCAGCGTCAACAGCATCGGGAACAGCGACCTCGTCGAGACCATGCTCGACGAGGTCGCGGAGGTACTCCGCGAGCGTCGGCGTCAACCGCTGATAGAACCCACCCGGTGAGATCGACTCGTCAGCTGTCGAGTTGTAGCTGCGTCGAAACCCTGCGAGTGTTCGGCTTTCGCCTGCGGCGAAGCCGAACACGAATGCCCAGATGAAAGCGGGAATCTGGAGCTTGCGGTCGCGTTCGACCACGCCGAGTTCCTCGGCGTGCTCTTCGAGGAACTCGGAGGGAAACAGTGTAGTGAGCCGACGCATAATTCGAGATGAGGAAGTCTGGTTGTACACAGACTCGACTTCCTCATTCCTCTCGAAAAGAAGCCTCGATAAGCTACCGCAGTACAGCGATTCATCTCCTAACTAAAGACGGATGGACACTAACGTAATCGATGCTAGCCCGATTCAGAACTGCTGGAATATCCGTGGGACCAGAGAGAGATACCGAGACGGTTGGAGAATCCGGGTCACCCATACCATCGATTCTCACATCAGACGGATAAACCATCTGTGCTGGAGAGCCTCGAGGTACTCGCGTTGACCGTTAGACAAACGCCTGCGTCCGCTCTGCTGTGTGCTTGCTGACGACCTCGTTGACACCCTCGCGATCAAGCATCGCTTTGTGGAGCGCTTCCTCGATTGTTCTCAGCTCGCTTATCTCGTCGGCATCGTCGATTCCTTCCTCCCATGCTTCGCGTTCACCGGGTCGGAGGACTCCACGGTCGTCGAGCGCGGCGACCAGCTCGTACAGATCCTTGGAATACGCAGACAACTGCGCCATATCCCATTTTCCATTCTGTATATGGCTTAGATCTTTCTTTCAGACTCGAATCCGTTCACTGTGATATCAAGTAGAGTTCAGCAGACGATTGTGAGCAGTACGTGAGAAAACTGGTCGTCCAACTGGGTTGATACTCTTGGTCGGTAGCGGGAACACCCACGTCAGGGCCGACGTCAACCGTAACGTGTCCCCCATCGTCACGTCACTGGACCAGCTCACCGGTCCGATCTCGATGGCGTGTGATACGACTGTCCAGACTTGAACTCAGTCAGTTCCTCGATCCGCAATTCGAGCTCTTCGACTTCATCGCGAAGCTGGTCGACGCCGTCGGAATCGCTCGCCGCGAGCTGGTCTTTGAGGCCCTGGAGCCGTGTCTCCTTTCGATCTTCGTCCACCTCGGCTTTCCGAACGTACTCGGTTTCTTCAGTCTCGTAGACATCGCTTTCAGCAACATCAGTCACCTCGAGGGCATCGTCAACTTTCCCGCGGTCAACGCTCACCACCCGGTCACGGTCGATCCCAGCTGATTGGAGCGTGTCCAGCACTTCGTCGTCATCTTTGAGCGAGCGATTCGTCCGAGCAGTCCGCTGGACCGAGCCGTATGATCCCGAGACAGGGCGGTCGTGATGGAGTCGGTCTAAGAGCGTGTCAGCAATTTCCTTGCGGAGATCGTCGGCATCCCGTTGGACATCCGAGAGCAAGGTATACAGGTCGATGAGCGTCCCTGTCTCGACATCTTCGAGCGCCTCCACCTCGTGGCGTTCAAGCGCGTCGACAAGCAAGAGCGCATCCGCGTAGACGTCGAGATCTGGCACCGCTCGTTCGTCGAGAGCAGGATCAGGCACAGAGGAAGGGTCCTCATCAAGTAACAGTGAGGTGGTTGGCTCTTCGGTCTCGATAATCACACCTCGGTCGTCGTTCACCTCGAATCGTGGATGGAGACTCAACACCGTCGGGTATGGATCCGCATCGGGTGGGAGTCGGTCGAGGTCAAATCCGTCGTGAGAGTCAGAGACCCGCCGATATAGCGTCTCGAACTGATCTTTTAGAAGAGGTCGCGACTCACCGCTGTCTGTGAACCTGATGATGACACGGTGTTCCTGGACGCCAGTGATCTGAAACCGGTCGTTCGAGAGTGGGGTTCGGAACGTGGCTCCTTCCGGGAGCTCATCCAACCGCTCAAGGAGATTGTGCCAGCTGACCCGAAACGACATATTCGTACTGAGACAGTCGGATGCTAAATGTCTGAGGTTGCTCACAGAGATTATCGATCAATTCGTCATCAGAGGGTGAAAGTCACTTCTCGGTTTCGACGACGGAGATAAGACACGAAGATACGATTGAGTCCACGGATTCAAGATATTTCTCCACGAATCGTCGCATATGATCGATGGTCCAAAAACCTCACCTTCGTTTCTCTCGTCGCTTCCGAGCCAACCCATTACCGACGACATCGTGAAGCAGATTGGCGAAAACGACAACCCAAAAATTCGCGGAGCTATGGGTTTTCCGGGATCATCCCCTGGCACGATCGAAGCGTTCCTGCTGGATATGGAAGCGAAGACACATGTGATTGTCTTTGATCCAGGCGCGGAACAATGGCACGTTTACAAATCATTCGAAACCGAGGGGATGAGCCATCAACAGATGGTTGATTATGCGAGCGAACTCGCCAACGAGTGGCTCGCCCAAAGCCTCTCGGACCGCATCGCAGCCGCAGAAAACACTGAGCAGGACACATGATTCTCCGCTACTACGCTGATTCGGACGTCCGAGAATGGCACGACCATACGCTACGGCTCTTCCGAACGCTGTATGATACGCACGGCATCGCTGTCGAGATCGACCGGATCGACGAGCAGCACGGGCCGATCACGGACTTCCCAGGCGAAATACGATACTCGACGCCCGAAGAGGTCTACGAGCGCGATCTTAAACGCAACCGTGCTCTGAACCAAACTATCGACCAGACACCGTCAGAGGCGTTCAAACGCTACAGGAAACTCGATATCGCTGGAAACGTTGCGGTAGTCGATGATGAGGGAACTGTCCAATGGGCCTCAACACTGCCGGGCTACGCTGACGGCTATCGGCCAGGGGCTGCGTCACAGACTGCGATGGACTTCCTAGAGGATATTGCCACCGATCCAAGCAACCGTCTCTGCGTTGAGTGTCTCTCTCTGCTGGATGGCGACGAAACCTTCTGTCCGAACTGTGGCTACGAATTTCCATAGCGTACGCTATTGGATCGGGAGTATCGAACGCTGACTACCTAGTATCATACAGGATACATAAAAATGAGTAGCTCTATCAGCTGGTTTCACGCCATTAGCCCTTTACATTTGACCGCTTACAATGCGTACACTCTTGGAACGCAAGCGATGGGGTTGACGACCAGACCACGAGAAATGATATCCCGTGCCGCATTAACATTCTCTGTGGAGCTACACACTAGACACGAATGGTCGCACACCTACAACGGTTTGTCTGCTTCACACTACTCTCGAAGTGTGACCCCACCCACCCCGGATTGTAAGTGTTCTCACGACTGTTAGGGTCCCTGGGGGACATACTGCCCAGAGATGTATTATATAAAAGCCGGGTGAATAGCTCCATATACACACCCCTAATTGTAAGTGTAAACACACGCTTAAGAGCCGAGTTATGTGAAATTTCTAGCTTTAACTATACCCTGCTATACTACCTCTACCCATAACCATATATAATATAATACAGATAGAAGTAGTTCCGACAACAAGACAGTGGGTTGACATTCGTGCAGAACCGGTCCTACCGTTTTGACTCATGGAACACTTACAATCCGGGGTGGGGGTGTTGAAGACAGATAGGAACAGATACAACACTTACAACACTTACAAGGTGGGGTTTCAAGTACGTTGCCTAACACGACGTGATATGGACTCGCCATTCAAGGGTGCAAACGATATCTTTCAGACGAAGGAGCCCTTTGAAGAGGCATATCATCCTGAAGAGATCCTTGAACGGGACGAGGAGATCAAGACGTTTGCTGCGGCTTTACAAGACGTACTTGATGGCTTTGGGCCGCCTAACGTGTTTATTTACGGCCAGACAGGCGTCGGGAAAACTGCAACGACTCATAAGGTAACTGAGTATCTTGAGGCTGACGCCATAGAGGCCGGGGTGAACCTTACTGTCTTTAGCATCAACTGTAATAAGCGAGATACGACCTACAAAGTCATCACCCACCTCGCCAACGAACTCTACTCAGAAAAGACGTTCAAGCAAGGTCATCACCCAGATACACTCTGGGATCGTATCTATACCGCGCTCGACGAACTTGGGGGGAGTATTCTTGTTGTCCTCGACGAGATCGACAAGCTCGGCGAAGATGAGGAGCTCCTCTATGAATTCCCTCGAGCGAATGCGATGGGCGAACTTGAGCACGCAAAGGTAGGCATTATCGGCATTAGTAATAATTTCAAATTCCGTGAGAGCCTTTCGCCCCGGGTCAAATCCACACTAACCGAACGAGAGATTCAGTACCTCACAAAGCATCCTCGGCTAGCTGTTTCTGCGGCCTGAGTTCTGTGTCGAAGCGGTTGTACTGACGGTCTCGACGAGAGAATTACGGACGGATCGACGGAGAGCTGTCGCTGTCGGCGGCGGTCAGCCGCCGACGCGACAGCGTCGCCACTCACTCCGCTGGCTTGCTCGGTCGGTGGTTAGCGGTGGAATCGGTCGTCAGGTGGCCGATTCGCGGGGACGGCCCGACGCACCGCGAGGGCCGTCCACGCAGCTCGTCGAATCATATTGACGAACTCCTTGTACGGCCACCACCAGAGGCGACGCCCGCCTCGGCGGGGCGTCGCCACATACTCGTAGTGAAGGTACCGCCAGACGTTCTGTAAGAGGAGACTCACCACCACGTACAGCAGCCGTACCGTTGGATCTCGTGTTGTCGTTGTCGCTATCGCTTGCTCAAACAAGCGATAGCTTGACTCGATACCGAAGCGTTTCGAGTAGTGGTATCGAGCGTCCCGTGGTGAGTCGATGAACGGCGCGTCAGCGGCGTAGCCGTGACGCGCCACACCGTTCTCGTCATACTTCCCATTTAGGTACGTACAGTCGATGTAGACGGGAAAATCGACGGTCCAGCTGTGACCGTCGAGTTTCCCCGTCAGATCATGCTGAATGACGCGACTCCATCCTTCCGAGAGCTCTTGCTGAATCGCCTCACCCCACCGGATGATCGGGATCACGTACGCGTAATTGTGCGCCTGAAGCAGCGTGAGACACTTACTGTCGTAGAATCCGCGATCAAGGTAGACGGCCTTGACCCCGGCGTCAAGGCCGTCGAGGACACCGAAGAACTCAGCGAGGACACTACTTGCGGTATCGCCGTCTTTGAGACGGCGTACCGCCAGCGTGTAGCGTTTGTTCTTCACACGCGCGTAGAGTGTGGCATAGGCGTGGAACGCAGTGGTTCCACGCTTCGCTACCGAGTGATAGAGGCCGTCTGTGTCGTCTTCGTCACCGTAGTAGGGCCGCAGGTGGAGGTCTGCGCAGACCTCCACCTGTTCGGGGAGCAATTCATCGAGATCCTTTCGCAGGAGCGTGTTAGCGACTCGTTCGAGCCGTTCCGGCTCGAACTTCGTCCGAAGATGGTAGAGGACCGTGTTCCCAGCGGGTGAGTTCTGGCTCGACGCACAGAGCGTAGAGACAGAGGTCCCGTCGGCGCAAGCGCCGACGAGGACCTCATAGATGTCTTCAGCAGTGATTTCAGCGTTATTGGCTAACGAGAGCGAAACTTCCTCGTCAAGGCGGTTGACGAGAAAGTTAAGAAGCTGGTCCTCGTGGATCTCACCGTCTGCTTGTTTGGTTTTAGACACACCTTCAGCAAGCAGACGTTCTAACTAAGCGGCTTTGTGAAGTACTGAGATTCAGTTCTCGCCGTATGACGCAAATGAACTCCGAACGATCTTGAACTACTACGCAGATTTAGTTTTCTACGAGAACGTGCTTAGTGACGACGTTGTTCCCTTGTGCGCAGCTTTCACCGCCCAAGACACGGGTGATGCACGAATGGGACTTGATCTTTTGGAAACTGCTGGCGACATAGCTCGTCACGAGGACGCTGACCATGTTGTTGAAGAACACGTTCGGATCGCCCGCTCGCAAGTAGACCGGGCGAATACTGAGCGGATCGTTACCAATCGCCTGACTGTCCAAATGCAAACTGTGTTGGTTGCAACGACGTTTCTTGATGTCGACCAGAGTACGGACGCCAAAGTCAAAACCATCTATTCGTTCTATAAGGATCTCTGCGATCGCCTCGATATCGATGTGCTTTCTGAATCCCGTGTGCGGGATCATCTAGACACGCTTGATATGTTTGGGCTTCTCGAAACGGAAGAAGTGAATCTCGGTCGTCGTGGCGGGCGGTCGTATATTTATTCGATTGTGGATGAGCCACGAGTTGTCATCGAGACGCTCTACAATATGGACCGCTTCGAAAATCTCTTCGGTGACAGCGCCGAGGAGTTCCTAGACACGTATGAGGTTGACACACGTAGCGATATTCAGACAAAGCTCGGTCTGTAAGCACCAGATACACTTACAATCTGGAGAGCGGACCACCAGTCAAACACTTACAATTGGGGGTGTGTAGCGACCGTGAACTCTTACAATATGGGGGTCGGCGCTCGGTAGAACACTTACAATTGGGGGTGTGTACGAGATCCTGTTCTATCCCGTGATCTCTACGAGCGATACGTGAAGATCTGCGGCCGTCTCGACGCTGATAGCGTGAGTGAACGTCGTGTCCGTGACCACCTCTCGGATATGAATATGCTCGGACTGATCAACCTCTATGAACGGAACGAGGGGCTCTCAGCTGGTCGGTATCACGAATACGAGCTTGATGTCCCGTCGAAACGACACGTTTTGAAGAGCTCGCGAACATCATCCAGTCGACAGCCGACGATAACAATCTGCTTCAGTCGGATATCTCCGACTATTGAACGCAGTTTTCTGCGAGGCTAGATAGCTGATGAGGAACCGGATACGCATGTCCCCCCCACAAGTAATGTAGATCGAATGAGTTGGGGTGTGTAACGAATGACAGACTCGACGGATCCAGCCCCTCGTATCACGGATCTTTCGTCGATCGAGCCGGAGAACTTCAAATTCCGGAATACGCAATTTCTGAGAGCAGACGGCCATCACTACGACAATCCACACGACGAGTCGTTCCTTGAACAGCGAAAGGAGATCTGGCGAGTGAGAAACGGCGATCTCGAACGGGTTCTCGAGGAGTTCCCAACTGATCGGCCGCTTCCCGAACAGTGCGCGCTCTGGATACACGCGCTCGTAGGGAAACACTTCTTCCCGGATGCGAACCACCGTACTGCGATCGTTACATTGCGAAAGCTGCTCCGTGACAACGGGATGGAACCGGGAGAATGGTCGACGGAGCGGGTCAAACGGGTACGGGCTGAGTCACACGACGTTCGAAGAGAGATACCTCCCATCCATCTCGACGGGTTGTATGAAAAAGACGAACTGTATCGCGTCTGGCTTCAGTTCTTCGGCGAGGTCCTTCCTGAAGAGTATCGCTGATTACTCGTCGTCGTCGGTGTCGTTGTCTGCGAGCGCCTCGTACAGTTCCTCGTTCTCCTCGACGTCTTTCGCCATCTCTCGCTCACTGTCCCAGTTCATCGTATACCGTTATCTAGGTGTGCGTACAGTGAAAAGCGTATCTCTCCCCGAGATGCTCGTTAGTCGACGTCGACCGTGGCGTGTTCTCCTCGTTACGTCGACCGACTCACCGCTACTCACTTCTTGGTTTCCCGATGTACTCCGATTTCATCGTCCCATTTTCACGATAATAGCGATAGAGATACGGGCCGTGTATATCCGCGGGATCTCCGCTGGTGCACTTGCAACTGTCGTCGCCACAGGTGACTTTCTCTTTGACGACGGTTCCGTTGTCCCCGCTATCGGGCTCGTCGACGGGCTCGGCAGCCTCGGGCAGTTCGTCGGCGTCAACTGACTGGTCGCGATACTCGATGAGTGACTCAACGTAGCTCTGTATCTCGTAGAGTGTCTCTGTATCCTGCTTTGGGAGCCCTTCCGCGAGATACTTCGGGAGCGAGGTGGGTGGTGACGGCTGCTCCATGCCTTATGTAACAATTGGAGCCACTTTAGCCCTCAGATGCTACATAAGGTATTGGACTCCTTCCACCAACTGTGAGCCCTTCAGCAATTACTCCAGGTCGTAGGCCGCAATCTCGTGAGAGCCACACTGTGGACATTCAGCGACGTCCTTCTCCACGCTGTATCCACAGTGACGGCACTCGTGGTGCGCTGTCGATGACGAGTCAAGCCTGACGATCTGTTGAATGAACTGTTTACTGAGCATTGGTGGGGTCAACGATCTCGCCACAGCTTGGACATTCGGCCCACACGCACGGGTCACCGCCAGCAGTCTCATAGTGGATGATTGCGTGCCTACCCGTGACTGTCTCGCCGCAGAACGAGCAGTCGCCACGGACTGTCTCTGGGTCATCAGGTGTCATTCTCACGAGTTCACGGGCTACTTCGAGGGAGAGAGGGAGCGTGTGACACTGCTTTAGAGCTGGTCCGGTCGGTGAGACTGACCCAGCTTTGCTCCCTCTCTTCAAAATTAGAGACTCTGTGGCTTATAGTTCGGGCAAGCAGAGTGGAAGTACTTCTCCGAGGCGGGTGCCTGACTGTGAGTCGTGAGTGGCCATCACGCAGCTGTGGTCACTAACGACGATGTGTCGGTACCTAGGCTGTCCTCACCGCTGTCTGTAGTTTTCTGCGCCCCGTGGAATACGCCCTTGACAGAAATTAAGACGCTCTCGACGGAGGTGAGAATGCGCCTTCGCCCCTCTGCGGGCGCAGAAAACTTAACCAACGAAAGAGGGAGATCCCAGCAATCTGTTGGTTAACCAGTTTAGCGAGCAGGTGGCTCTTCGAGCACGTCGATGAGTTCCTCTGCCGTCCGACTGATCCGTCCAAGCCGCTCGCGAACGACCTCGGGATCGTCCGACTCCCAGGCTGCGAGGTAGAATGCCGACCCACTGGTGTCGAGTCCGCAGTAGCGCCCGACGACGTACGCGACGGCTTCGGCCTCGACTTCGCGTTTCGACCGCTCGGTGTCGTCGTCGACGTCGAAGTGGAGCAAGGCGTGGGCGTACTCGTGGATCAGCGTCCGCGCGAGGTCGGCCTCGTTCTCCCGATCGCGCACCTCGACGAGCGGCTGGACGTCGACGAGGCTCAGCTGCTCGCAGATACCCTTCGCCTCCCCGTGCGTCCACTCCTCGGCTGGAACGATCCGCACCGTCACGCCGATCTCGTCAGCAGCGTCGGTCAATTGGCTAACAAGGTCGCCGGCGTCCCCGGTCGCCTCTGTGTCGAGGTCGGGGAGCGGCTCACCGTCGGTCTGGGAGATGTCAAACACCGATGCGGGTCTGAATCCAACGAGTCCCTTCGACCACTCTTCAGGCGGTGTCTCGTCGTAGTCACAGTCACTGTTCTCGTGGTAGCTCGGCGAGTTCTCGCACTCCGGGCACTGTTTCGTGATGATCGGTGCCCAGATCCAGATGGCCGACTCGCCCTCCGTGACGTGGCGGTCGAACTCCTCCTGCCACGTCCGGTAGCCCGCCACCCGGCTCGCTTCTGGATACTGGCGCTTGATGAGGAGCGTATTCCGGTAGGAGTAGTCGTGGAAGCGACTCTGGACGTCGAGCCACTCCTGGAACTCTTCGCTGGCCTGCGCGTCGTCGACGCCGGCGACGAGCTCGTCGATCCACTGTTCGATCGTACTGTTCATCTCGTCGTCTCGCGTGTCGGTCTCCTCGAAGGAGACCGACGAGGTACTAGTCGTAGCCATTGTGTTCACCGAATCAAGTTCACGGCGACTGCGTCTGTTCAGGACGCGCCGCACCCCCTCTGGGGCGCACAAAAAACCGCTCTCGCGGTTACCGGAGTTCGTGGGGTTCGTCAGCGAAGCCGACCGTGACGAGGTACTCGAGGAACTCGTCGAAGCGCTCAACGTCGCTGGGCGTGTCGGTCGCGAGGTGCCGCGCCCACTCGATAGCCCATCGAAAGGCGGGATCCGTGCCGCCCTTGCCGTGAATGTACCACCACCGGGCCGCTTTCAGCACGACCAGCGGATTCGTCGGCGGCTGCTCACCGGCGAGCCCACGGGTGATGGATTCGATTTCGTCGGGGATATCGACAGGTTCGACCTCCGCTGATTGCGTGGTGTCGATATCGACCGGGATCTCGTCGATCGAGACGTTGTCGGGACTCTGTTGTTGACTCACTGGAATCACCTCTGAGGACTCTTGATGGAGCCCTCGCCCTCTCTGGGGCACGAAAAACAGGTCGCGAAGTCACGCCGGCGGGATGTAGACGCTCTGCTCGCCGGCGATTTCCTCCAGGTTGTTCCGGTGACGGTGACTGAAGTAGCACTCGTAGCTGCAGTATCCACAGATTGCGCCGGTATCGTATTCGGCGACGTACGGGCCGCGGCGAGTTCGCCAGACGTTCGCCCCGCACTCGGAACAGGCGGCGCCCTCGAGATCGGCAGGACTCGGTCCCTCGTACTCGACGTTGAGCCCCTCGTCTTGCGGTGTCGATTCGGGCCAGATTCCGTGGGTCCTCCAAAACTCACGGACGCGGGCAAGGCTGTGGCGCACCGTCTTTCGTACGGTGACGTGGTCGGCGTCGCGACCGCTGTCGTCCCAGCCGTCGGCCGTCCAGAATTCACCGAACTGTGCGCCACGATGCAACCCGTTCCAGTCGACGCCGACGATGTCGGCCGGTGGCTCGTCGGTGAGTGTCGGTCGGGTCAGCTGTCGAATGGAGTCGAGCTGCTTGGGCGGGCTCCCACCGAGGATGTGGACGCGCCGCCCTCTCCAATCGGCTGGGTCGGAGAACTCGTGAGCCAACCGGTCAGCATAGCCTCGCGAGTAGCCAAGGACGAGGTCCTCCGGAATCGCGTCGATCACCGATCGTGACTTCGGGACGATAATGAGCTCGGCCTCGGGGTAGCTGGCCTGAATCTCGCGAGCGGCGGCGACGTGGGCGTCGACGCCGTCGCATTCGTAGACATCGCCTATGACACCGACCCGAGGTTCGTGCTCGAAGAACCGATCAACGAATCGATCCAGATCGGGGTTCCGGAAGTCGTTGTCGAGCATTCCGACGGGGATATTCAGGTCCTGATACTGGGTCTGCTGGTATCCACAGTCCTCTCGGAACCCGGGTAGGAATCCGACCTTATAGGCATCCAGGGTGAACGGCGCTCGATGGAGGAAGGCCACGACGTCGGCTTGTCTGGCGGCAGCGATTTCACTAGCCGTGTTGGAAGTTGCACTCAGATCAAGGGACATGACTGGGCTTGCGAGGCCGCTGCTGGCCGCCCCACACCCATTCAGGGGCTCGAAAAACCGGGACTACATCTTATTAACCAACAATTAGTGATACAACTCTGGATTGTTGGTTAAGACCGGAATCTACTCCTTGTCCTCACGGAGCCCCCTAGCCTTCCACTCGAGGCGTCGCAGAATATGCGTCCGGTTCTGGTTAGCATTCTCGTAGGCGACGCAGGCTCGGAGCGTCTCCATGTCGTGAATCGTCGCGATACCAGCGTTGATGAGTCGCGTATTCGGGGGCTCGAGCCGCTGTTCTGGCGAAAGCTCGCTTGAGTCTGTTGTTTGACTATCTGGATTGCTCACTGATGATCGCCTCCACCACTACTGAGGCGACAAAATACAGCCCTCGCCGTTACCCGTCTTCTTCCTCGGGTTGGATCTGGCGGGCATCCTCTGCGAGATCATGGATATATTCCCGAAGAACCTCCATGTCCTCGCGAGCGTCTTCGAGGGTCTTGCCTTTCGCTTTCGCGATTACCTCGTCCTGATCCCTGGTACCGGTTCCACGTTTGAGCTTCACTGTGAGGGAGACGCCGACATCACTGCGTTCGACGTACTCCGTTCGTGTCGTCTGTTCGCTCGATTCAGCCGGTTCATCATCTGCACGAGATGGTTGGGTATGTTCTGACATGGGTTGCTTTCGGTGATTAGTATTTAGATGGACGGTGCGGCCGGCTCGCCGGGTGTTTCGCGAAGGACTGCGTCGATCTCGGCTCCGGTGAGTCGCCAGCGTCCAGCAGACCCTGCGCAGTCCAGTTGGCTCACGACCTCGGTTTTGAACTCTTGGTAGTGGTCGAGGGCGACCGCTTCGTCATCCGTGTAATCGAGCAGGAGGGCGAGTGCAAGTTGGGCCGGCCCGCTGCCACCATATCCCCATTCGAAGCCCGAAGGACTGTGATTCGCCAGCTCGAGACTCCGCTCTGGCGTGAGCTGTTCTTGGTCCGATTGCTTCTCGACGATGGCGCGGCCTCGACGACGGTAACCGACGTAGATGACGTCGGGATCAGCCGAGGTCCGTGACTGTACGTGTGAGCGTGGGTCGCTGATTCCACTCATAGGTTGGTTCGCGGGAGGTTCGTTCGATCACCCCCGCACCCCTCTCGGGGGTTCAAAAACAACACGAGGCTGCGTTCGGCAACGTATTTGACAGTTGCAACGTACTGTCCACATAATTCGGAATGGCTGTACTGGACGATCTCTCGGGGTTCGAGTTCGAGGATGTGATCGAGGACGTGTTCCGTAACCTCGGCTACGAGAACGTCCGCCAGGCCGACCGCACGGCTGACGAGGGTCGCGATGTCCTTATGGAGGAGGTCGTCGACGGAACGCGGCGTGCGATCATCGTCGAGTGTAAGCACACGGGGACGGTCGGACGCCCCGTCGTCCAGAAGCTCCACTCCGCCATAGCGACCTTCGACTTCGACGGCCCCAAACGCGGGATGGTCGTCACGACCGGCCGGTTTACGAACCCTGCTCAGGAGTACGCAAACCGCCTCCAGCAAAACGACGACCCACACGCAATCGAACTGCTCGATGGCGAGGACCTCCGGGAGATCGCCGACGAGATCGGCCTCGACCTCTACAACGGCCGCATCGAGATTCTCTGCGACGAGACGCTACGTCCCTACGATCCGGCCGCCGACGTCGACGCGGCCGTCGAGGTGGCATTTCGCGACATCGAGAACATCGAGAGCGCCGACCTCCCGGAACCACATTCGGCGGTGACGTTCCGCCCAGTGGTCGCGGTCACCGCGGACACGAACGCCGTCTTCGAGACGTCGGTGGGTGTCATCCACCGGATCAACGACCGGACGCGGTTCGTCGTCCACGCCGAACGCGGGCAGCCGCAGGTCGTCGACGAAGACGTCGGGACGCTGGTCACCGAGAACCTCCATGCGACGGTCGATCTCGACGCCGAGCAGTTCGGAGCAGTGTTCGACGACGTCGAGGAGAACCGGTTCGGCCAGACGCAGACCGAGTACAAGGAGTGGGCCGTCGAGCGGCTCCAGCAGCACCACACGACGACGGTGACCTACACCGGCGACAACAACGTCACATACAACAAGACCTGCGAGCCGAACCGCTCGGACATCTCCGTCCAGACGATCGAGCCGGTGTATCTCCCCGAGGTTCGGCACACCACTGACCTTCAGGAGTACACCTATCCTTACGAGTACTACGCAGCGGGTCCGTCCAGAGTGACCGCCGAGGACGGGATCCATCGGTGCGTCCACTGTGACACGAGCGGCGTCGACGAGCCGTACACGTATTGTCCGAACTGCGGGGCAATCTCCTGCGACAGTCATAGCAAGACCGAACGGCTTGAGCAGGAGCCGGTGTGTACGGGGTGTGCGGTCACCGAGCGATTTGCGTTGAAGACGAAGTACTTCTACGACGAACAGAACCTCAAGGCGTTCCGCGAGGAGTACGCGGCGATGCCCCTCCACGAGAAAGCGATGGAGAACAGGCTACTGGCCGGAGGGAGTGTGGTCGTGGCGCTTCTGGCGGTTATTGTCCTGCTCGCGGGTGGCGGCATCATCTAAGTCTGTACTCAAACATGTAGTACCTGCTCAGCGGCGTCGAACTGTATCTCCGTCGCGCTCGAGAATCTGCTTTGCGACTAGTCGATCAATCGCTTCATCGACGGTGTCTTCCTGGTCGTCCGAAAGTGCTCGCACATTCGCGAGAACTCTATCTCGAAGTACTTCGACGTTGTCGATCCCATCGTCAACAGCACCCAGAACGGTATATTCGACCTCGAACTCCGTCGCGAACTCTGCGATACGAGCGGTGAACTTGTTTGGGAGCCCCGACAGTGAGTTTACTGCCATCTCGATAGTGAATAGGGGATGCGAACGATCACGAATCTGCCGTGCTTCAGTCGTGCCGGTATTGAACGGTCGCTGTTCGTCGATCTCAGTGAGAATCAACTCATAGTCCAGCCCACGCTGGGCGTATTTCCGCATATCTTCGATGTCGCGTCGACGGCCACTCGCTAGATCACCGCCGGAAACCGCTTTCAGCAGGAACATATCCTCATCCGAGAGGATGAACGCTGTTACGAAACTCCCGGTCCAGAACTCTTCGGCCCGGTCGCGCATCCGGTCTGTGATCCAGACTTTCCCGACGATTTGCTGTTCGAAGATATCGATTCGAAACCCGCGCTTGTCGTGATGCAGTTCGACGGTTTTTCCGACGCCCTCGAACGACTCTGTTGGTTCATCGACAACCGTGAATCCCTGTGACGTGAGCGTCTGATAGACGTGTTCGAACTCAGAAACAACACCTACCGCAAGATCGATATCTTCGGTTTGGTCTTTCAATCCCCGGACCGTCATCGCAGATCCGCCGAGGAGATAGACCGTCACGGACTCCGACAGCCAGCTATCGAACTCCTCGAGGAATTCTTTGATCGCCTCGCCACCTTTGAATACCGTCATACTACACCGTACTGCTCTTTGAGCGCCATAAATTCTGATTCACTTGGAAGGACGACAGGGATCTCGTCCGAGTCTTCGACCCCTTCCTGAAGTGCCTGGTACATCGCAGCGACCGTGGTTTCCAGATCGTACCACGTTGCCGTGTCTGTGAGCGTTTCCTGGTCGATATCTAACGCCTCGATCAACAACATTGCATAGCTAACCCGGCGGGAGCCGCTATCGAGGGCGAGCGTGTGACACACCACTTCGCCCGGTGTGAGTTCCTCGTCGGGCGCATACCAGAACGCGGGTTCGCCGGCGAGGAAGAATTGCAGGCCGTACTCTGCAAACCGAGCAAGCCCGGTCAGTTGCCAGTCGGTGGCGGCCTCGAGTGCCTCTGTATCCTCGGCTGTCTGCACGCGGACGAGTGCTCGCTTCGGATCACACCATTCGACGGTCGCACTCGGTGCAAGTCCTCGGACGCGCGAGCGGTGCTCGTGCCGGACGACTGCACGAGCGAACGTCAGAAGCGGCGAGAGGTCCTCACTCAACGCGTACTCTGGGCCGGAGGGGGATAGCATCGCGCGATGCTTGAGCGGTGACAGCGCCTTGTGGACGCCTTGCCGAGTAATCTTGAGTCGCTCGGCAATCTCAGACACACGTCGGGGCTCGTCGAGATACCAGCATACCCGGAGTGTAGCCGGCGAGAGAAGGTCGGGCCATTCAACGTGTCCGAGTTCGGATCGAAGGGCCCGGTACGCTTCGACGACTGGGTGGTCTGTGAGGGAGACCTCCCGCTGGTTGTTTGCCCCACGGTGTTCGGCGAGCAACCCCGATTCGAGTAGCTCGTCGAGTACGTCGTAGAGATGAGTCTGCGAATACTCGGTTTCCATCGCGAGATCAGCTGCTGTTGCTTCCCGGCCGGTGCTCAACGCGCCGATGACGGCGAGTCCGGCCTTAGTGAGCATCTATGTCTACTGTAAGTGCCATACCTATAAATACGCTTCGTGATTTAGGTTGACGAAACTCGATTCAACAACGATTCGTCAATGCGATCTGCGACCGCAGTCTCTAATGATCTGTTGATTCACTATCTGAATGCTGGAGCGAACATCCCTAAGCCAGATGTGACACCTCGTCTGGCTCGTCGATGTCGTCGAACTCACCGTGCTTGACCGGTTCCCAGTCCTCGCTGGGTTCGGGACTCCACCAGTCGATCTCGTAGTCACCCGGTGCGCCGAGAATCTTCACCCTCGCCGATCCGTCAGGCAGGTCGCGTCGAAGTTTTTCGTCGACGTGGAGATTCCAGGTCGTGTCGGTATCGAAGCAGGCGAGGACAGCTTCCTCGTAGCCACGGTCCTCTTGCGGTTCTTGGAGTTCCACCTGTGTGTTGCAGTGCTTGCAGAACACGCCCTCGAAGGGGATGTGGCTGAACACCTCGTGCCCGCAGACCGGACACCAGAGGAACTCGAACAGTGCTTCGCTGTGGCGGTCGATGACGTCCAGGCTCATTTGTGGATCTGGCCCGTGTGATTCGGGCCACCCTTCCTGCCCCAGAAAAACGCGACCGCTGGACGTCTTGTGGCTTCAGCGTTCTGCAGCGTAGACGATCTTCGAACGAGCTTCGTAGCCACAGCCGGGGCAGTCGAACCAGCGCTGTACGTTCGCCCCGTCAGCTGCCTTCTCACCGACGAGAACGTCGTCATTCGGGCACTCAGGGCAGCTCAACTTGGGGGTTGGTCTGTCTCGAAGAGTGTCCCGAAAGACTGTCGCCTGCTTCGTCTCGAAGCCACGTGACCAGACCGGATAGCCGTCGACGAGGATTGCTGCTCGCCACTTGTACCGGTAGGAGTCCGGTCCACGGTGGAGAACGGCTCGGGCTCCAGTCTCGGTGTTTCGATACGCGAGCGACGGCGTTCGACTCTCCCGTGTCCAGTTTGTGATTCGGGGCATCGGTTAGAAGTGGACGTCGGCGGGGACGATCCAGAGGTCTTCACTCTCTTCGAGGAGTCGATCCAGCTGTCCACGATGGCGGATGCCGGTCGCGTGCTGATCGTACAGGAACACCGATGGCCCGTCGTACGCACCGACCTGGTGGAACGCGTGCCGAGAGAGGTTCTCATCGCGCATGATTTCCTCGTCGGAGAGTTCGTCGATGGCTTCCTTCACCCGTTCGAGATTGCGCTCGAACTCTTCTTTCGTCGCTTCCCACCCTTGGTCGAGTAGGTCCTGTCCATCGTCCGAGTCAACGGGGGATGCGGCCGGTAAATCGCCCCATCGAGCCTTGCCCGCAACCGTCGTGTTCTCCTCGTCGAAGGACACATAGTAGTCGAACACGGCGGATGAATGTGGATCCGCTCCCACTAGTCGGTCGAACACCGTCTTCCCAGTGGCCAACGCGTCGTTCTGTGTCGATGCCTCTACCAGTGCGTAAATGACCATGTGCATCGGTTTTCACCTTCGTCTGCCGACGCACGCGACTGCACACTGCCTCGCTACGTGATGCGCCGGCACCCATCGCCGGCGCTCAAAAAATAGTACTGACGATGCTGGCTAGACGTTCTCGATCTCCGACTGGCAGTCCTCCTCCTCGACGCTGATCGTCAGGTCTCCGCTCTCGTAGTCGGCCTCGAACTCAACTGAGAACGTATCCGAGTTATAGGCGGCGTGGTATGCACGATGTCGCTTGAGCGACCCGGTCGCCTTGAAGTGGAAGAAGGCAGCAGCTGTGTAGGGTTTGCTTGCTGTTTCGATTTGCGCTTCGACTGATGCCGGGAGTGCGATGTGCGGCGTGTCACTGTCGATTCCGGCGGCGAAGACTCGAGCTTCGTCGACGCTTGCTTGCGAATGTGCTGGCGTCTCACCGTTCAACACATTCACGGGTGTTTCCGTCTCGTCTGTGAATAGTACGTCTTCGAAGGTGTGAGTGCCAAGAATCGCGTCTGGGCTCAGCTCACACTCCTCAAACGGATCGTTCGATGGTTGTTCAGACATTAAATCACGAAGCCCTGAGGGCTCAGTCATTCAGCCCTCGAAAAACAGGACCTTCGCATCTCGCGGGGAGACTGATTTTCGGCTACTCCTCTATCGTTTTGAGGGTGCTGAGGTCCGCGTAGAGGACCTCGCCGTCGCGAACCACGTATCGCTTCGCCAGAACCGGGAACCGACACTTCGTGTACCCCGCGGTCTGGATGTCGAGTTCTTCACCGGATTCGAGATAGTTGGCCAGCTTTCGGAGGAATTCGTGAGTGACGAGACCACCTTCGTAGTCTGGAAGTCCATCCTCACGAGTTTCGTAGATCTCGAAGGCGTCGTAGCCCCAGATGATGAGCTCTCCTTCTTCGTCTACTTCCCAATTCAGGGTCCCGAAGCAATGTGCTTCGCAGAGCTGGCGGACTGCCTGTGCATCGGTTACGGTCGCGCCGGTCGACGCCGTCGCTGCTTGGAGTGTTGCCATTGTTAGTCCTCGAGGGCACTTTCCTACCCCCGCACCCCTTCGGGGGGAATAAAATCGACTGCGAAGCTCTGTTGAAATAGACCTTCCATGACAATCCGTTGAGACGGTGCTGAATAGAGCGCTCGTATCGGGAATGTCACACTTGTACTTTCCACATATTGTACTCCTTCCAGCACTGCGAGCGCTCTCTAGCTCTTTGCTTTCCTCGTTGCTGTCGAAGAGCAGCGAAGCGAACGTGGCACGTCCATCCCGTGAACGCGTCGGACTCACCATTTCTCCTGACGTTTCGATCCAGACAAAGCTCGTGTGCGATGCTGACGGACTCGCTGTTGCGAGACCCGGCTCAGTTGGCCAGTGCCACTAGTGTCCCGCCGCTCTCTCTGTCGAGGGTGAAGTCCCAAAGGACCGGAACGTAGAGCCGTCCGCCCGCTGCGACCGCGTCGTAGCCGATGTTACCGGGTTGTTCGCGTTGCCAGCGGACCTCCCCGTTCCGGCGGTCGACGGCGAACGTGTTCGCCGGCTCATCAAGTCCCGGCTTCTCAGTAGTGACGATGACAGACCGTTCGGTCACGAGCGGGCGAGTCCGGAGGAAGACGCCCTCCTCGGAGGCAAGGGAGACACGCCAGCGCTCGGTGCCATCCGCGGTGTCGAGCGCCACCAGCGCCCCGTCATCGATCGGGAGGTAGAGCCGGTCCCCGTCGGTCGAGACGCCGGCTGTCGATCGTACGGGGGCCGTCCAGCGAACCTCCCCGGTCGCGGCCGACAGCGCGTGGAGCCGGTCGCCAGGGATGTATGCGTCGCCATCGACCACGGTTGGGGTGTCGAAGTCGGTCTCTCCGGGTGCGTACCGCCACTCCGTCAGCGGGTCCCCAACAGTGCCGGGCTGGATGGCGACGACGCTCCCAAGCACCCGTGTCGTGTAGAGGACGTAGCCGCTGCCAGCCGCGGGGGCGGCCGTCGAGAATCGGTCGTCGCCGGTGGTGTAGGTCCAGCCTTCTTGGCCGCGCGTGTCGAGCGCCAGCAGCGTCTCACCAGTAGAGGCGAATACCCGATCATCGCGGCCGAGGACTGCCTCGTTCACCGATCCGGAAGTTTCCCGACTCCACCGCGGACTCCCGTCGCGGGCGTCGAGCGCGTACACCCCATCTAGGCCGCCGACGTACACAGAGCCGCGGTGGACGACCGGGGGACACCCAGATGACCCGCCGCCTCCACCCGGCAGCGTCCGCCGCCAGCGTTCTTCGCCGCCCCCGTCGAGGGCGAGCACTGTGCCAGCTTCGCCCGACTCCGGGGCTGGCCCGGCGTGAACGAACACTCGATCCTCGACCACGGCCGGGGAGGTCAGGCCACCCTCGAAGTTGACCGACCAGACCGGGTCGGGATCATCAACCCGGACCTCGGGGGCGAACCCCGCATGACCGGGTGTGCGACCGAACTGCGCCCAGCCGCGTTCCTCACCGGGAATCGGGTCAGTTGTCGTCTCAGTAGTTCGGGGCCAGCCTCCGCCGAACCGCTCGGTTGAGCAGCCGGCGAGGGCGGCGCTACTGGCGGCCCCGATGGTCGCGAGTAGTCGGCGTCTCGTATGGAGGGTCACTGTCACTACTGCTGTAGCCGAGAAAATAATGCTGTCGACAAAGTCAGAGGATTCCAACAGAACCGATTGAGAGAGAGGCTAAATCGGTGCTGTTCGACCGAGCCTTTCCTCAGGATTCGGCCTTGGTGTTTGCTTTCTCCGAAGTACCTGGCCGAGTGAGCAGTCCTACTTGTTCCAGAAGCGTCGTGGCCTCAACGACTCGCTCTCGGTCGGGAGAGTCCAGTTGCTCGATATCGATGCTGTTGAGGTTGCTGAGTGCGCGATGCAGTCGGTATCCTGGTGTGTCTCGCGGGTCCATCATGTACGCCTCCGCCGACTTCTGGCGCAGAAAAACGAAGCAGGTACGCTGATGTCTCCCGCTGAAGCCCTGCACCAGCCTTAACCAACAGACTTCGTGTAGGCATCCTGTGTTGGTTAAGGTGTTGTTCAACCGATTATCCTACTCGGGGTCTGGTCCGTGACGAGGTGACTGACACACCCGGCACTCCCACATTGGCTGGCCAGACCATTCGTCATCTGGGAGCGGCTCGAACTCCTGGAACTGATGTTCAGTCGTTCGACCGCACTTGCGACATTCAAGACGTGTTTTCGAGGGAGCGTTGGGTTGACGATTCTCGGACTGGTCGTCGTCGACGGAACGCTGAAGTGCAATCGCTGGCACTAACCAGACGTGTTAAGTTGCGAATGACACAGAATGTTCACGACCTATTTTCACAAGAAATCGCTAAGATATGATCCCTCAAACATGAGTACTCATCAATATTTATCTAGTATACCAATCCAAAATAGCCAGTTTAAGGTACATAGGCTTTGTTGAAATCCTATTGAACTAACACTTTTAGCAGTGACACAGCTGCTACGTAGATGTGGGAATTGGCTGTTTCTTGAGCGATTACTCACTTACAACCCGTTTTTTATAGACTAGATATGCTAATGGAAGCATTAGAACATAGATGACGGTAGTCATGGCTAAAAATAGCTCACTAGAATCTACTGCTAAACTGTAGAATAGACCGAGTCCAACGAGACCATATGCTACAGCAAGTGTCCAAATTACTTTTGACATACATAATGGGTTAATGCCTGATGAGATAACGATTGTGGGACCTTTGCTCTGTACTGATCTTAGAGGGCTCGGTCGATATTGTGGACAAGACATCTAAGAACGAGTTCACGGAACTGTTTCCACCATTGTCGGGAGCGAACGAAGGCACCGTACTTTCGTTTGAGCGTTGAGTTGACCGTCTCTGATTGACTTCTCTGTCCGTAGAGATCAGCGTCTAAGCGTGCGTTCCATGCCTTGTGGAGAGATGTGAACTCACGATGCTTAATCAGTGGCCGAACCTCGTGGTGACGGGCAAGTCGTCTGATCTTCTGGTCGTCGTAGCCTTTGTCACCGAGCAGAATGTCGATGGTCTCGGGGTTGCGTTTGACCAACGATGGAGCGATCTGACTATCGTGTTTTCGTGTCGTCGTCACGTGCAGATCGAGAATTGCGTTCACTTTCGTATCTACCAACAGCGTCACTTTGAGCTGCTGAATCGTGAGTTCAGCCCGTTTCGTGTAATGTTTTGAGGCGTGACTGCGGTCGAACCCTGACGCATCAACTCCAACGATTCCACTCGTCGGAAGTAGCGTCGCTGAGAGAGTCAATACAACACGCCATACAGCCATATCAAGCCGATTGAACGCCTTACAGAGCGTTGATGGCGTAGGTAGTTCAGTTAATCCAAGAGCTTGACGAATGCGTGGCATCTCGATCAGTTCGTCAAGCAGACCACGATAGGTCGTGTTCTTCCGAACTTTGAGACACAGTAGAACAACGTGCTGCGGGAGTGTATAGCGGTGTTTAGAAAACTTCGAGGAGTATCGAGAGACTGCTCGGCGTGCTAGGTGGATCGCCTTCTCAGTAAAACGGAGAATCTGCGACTTCGGGAGGGTCTTCATCTCATGGAATTACACGACAAACATGTAAATCTTCAAGGATTTCAACAGAGCCCGATTTATCAATGGTGATCGTGAGCGCCCGAGACTGTTGGATCGATCATAGCGAACTCCTCGGGTGTCTCCTCGAAGGCTCGTCGACACGCCTTCGAACAGAAATGGTAGGTATCACCATCGTGGATGACGGTTGGACCATCCTCGCCGGTTCGCATTCCACAGACAGGATCCCGGTACTGACCGGGTGCTCCCAGACCGCGTCGGTACACGTAGAGAAGGAATCCTGAGAGTGCGAACGCGATCAGATTGAGGTAGAACGTATAGTTCAGTTCGAAATAGGTCTGCTCGCTCGCAGTCATGCCACCAGCGAGATCGGGGACGATCCCTAACACACTAAATAGCTGTTCCATGAGAAACCCCGTGAATGCCATCGTCACGAAGAACACGCCGAGGATATACAGCATCACACTCCAGCCGTAGTACTTCCGGTAGACGTTGAGCACGGGGACTGTAATGAGGTCGGCATAGACGAAGGCGATCACACCGGCGAAGCTCACACCGCCACCCCAGAGCGCAACGGCGAACGGGACGTTTCCCATGCTACCGACGAAGCTAATAACAGCGATAGCCACGCCCATGACTGCGTTCTCAGCGCTGACAAGGATGCCGTCGCCCTGCAAAAACAGCGTGTTCCAGACCCACTGTGGGACGAACACGATGACGAATCCAGAGATCAGAAAGCCCGCTATCACGTCCGTGTAGAGCATCGACCACTCCTTGCGATACTGGTTGCCGACCTTGTACCAGCCACCCCACGACAGGAGTTCGTCTCGCCAGCTCCCACTGCTGGCCACCTCCTGCTGATAGGTCTCCATACAACCCTCCGAACAGAATTTCAGCGTCTCGCCACCATCCGTGACGAGCGAATACTCGTCTCGCCCCTCCATTCCGCAGGTCGGATCCTCGGTCACGCCGTGGTCGTGATCTCGCTGATTCAGTTCGGTGCGAACCTCCTCAAAGAGGGTTTCTGGAAGCGTCAACTGGACGATCACTGCCATCACTGCGATGAGGATGAGACCACCGAGTAACTCGGCAACGAGGAACTCCCAGCCCAACAGGATCAGGATCATCAATCCGAGTTCGACGATGAGGTTCGTCGACGCGAACATGAACGCGAGGAAGTTCACGACGTGGGCACCCTTTTTGAAGAGCCCCTTCCCGATGGCGACCGCACCGAAGCTACAGCCGCTGCTGGCAGCGCCGAACAGCGTGGCCTTCGTGACACCGGCCATATCGGCATCGCCAAGCACGGCAGCCATTCGTTCTTTCGAGACGTAAACTTGGACGAGACTGGTGATCACTAATCCCATGATGATCGCCCAGGCGGCTGTCCAGAGGAAGCCGATCCCGATCCGGAGGGCCTCGGCAACCGCTGGTCCCAGTGGTGCTAACATCATCGGTTTACGGTTCGGTTTCGAGTCGGTCCCGCCGTCGTTCGTACTCCTCGTCGCTCAGGTCGCCACGTGCGTAGGCAGCCCGAAGCTCCTTGACTGCAGGGTCAGATGAGTCATCCCCCTTGCGTGTCGCTCGATAGCCGAGGTAGACGGCCCCGGCAATGACGGCGACGAAGAGGAGTTGCATCCCCACGCCAATGATGAGCATCCATCCAGACATGCCATCTGCACCCCACATTCCGGTACCCCACATCCCACCCATCATCGGTCCGGCCCACATCATGCCGAACAGGGGAACGATAATCAGGGCAGCGATGATTGCGAGGACGACCCAGACGAGTTGTCGATCAATTGTATTGGTGGTCATGATAGTATCAGTCGATCACATCGGGTTAGAGTAAGTGTCTGCTTGGGTGCGGTGTGAAGCCTACCCAGGCAGACAGCGAGATAGAGGAAGAGCACCTGCTTAATTGTGTCGTCAACAGCCTCGACGAGGAACTTGCGATAGACCTCGGCGAGAATGTCGAGGTCACGACAGAGACGTTGTACGAGGTCCTCGCCGGCGCCAGCGCCGGCGGGACCTCAATCAACCACGTCTGCGAAACAACTGACGACTCGCCCCACGCCAATACCGTCCGTGGACATCTCACCGACCAGTTTGAGCTGGACTCCGTTGAGGCGGTTGGGGACACACTCCTGCAACGAGATACTCTTGAGACACTGCCGGATCGGCCGGTGGAGGTCGTCGCCGACCTCCACCTGGATCCTTACTACGGTGACGAGGACGAGACAGAGGCGCTGTACTCCTCGCAGGCTAAACGCGGAACCACGGCGTTTCACGCGTATGCGACGCTCTATGCGCGGGTACGAAACAAGCGGTACACGCTGGCGGTTCGCCAGTTAGTCGCTGGCGAGACCACCAGCGATGTCCTCGCTGAGTTTCTTGAACTGCTTGACGGCCTTGACCTCGGCGTCAAGGCCGTCTACCTCGATCGCGGATTCTACAACAGCACCGGTCTCAAACTGCTGTACGCGCACAACTACGCCTACGTGATGCCGATTGTCAAGTGGGGCGAAACGATTCAGGACGAACTCAACAGCGGCTGGAGCCGCGAGATTGAACACGATCTCGCCGGCGAGGTGACGTTTCCTGTGTTCATCGACTGTGTTTACCAGCAAGGACGGTGCGACGAACACGGGGTGGCGCGTCACGGCTACGCCGCTGACGCGCCGTTCATCGACACGCCACGAGATGCCCGAAACCACTACAGCAAACGCTTCGGCATCGAGTCGAGCTACCGATTAGCCAAGCAGAGCCTCGCGTTCACCAGTTCTCAGGATGCTGGACTGCGGCTGGTGATGTTTGTAGTGAGCCTATTGCTTCAGAACAGCTGGCGGTATCTTCACTGGAGGTACGTGGCGGCGCCCCGCCGCGGGGGGCGCCGCCTCTGGAGATGGTCGTTCACGGAGTTCTGTGAGATGGTGCTGCGGGCAGCCTGGACAGCGCTTGGTGTGCGCAGGTCTGTTCCAGCGAACCAACCACTCGACGACCGGTTCTTCCGGTAGCTGTCCACCGCTCGGGACAGCAATCGTGAGTGGCGACACTGTCGCGTCGGCGGCAGTCCGCCGCCGACAGCGACCCCTCACCGCCGAAACTCACCGTCCGTGTCATTTCGAGAATTGACCACGCATCGAAGACGCAAATTCAACCTCTACTGGAGGGGGTAGAGAATTCTCGATGTGATCGACTGATGCTAGGTCACTACGTAATCGGTTGTGAGAACGGAACGAGGGATCTGTCGATTACCGCCCCTGATGGAAGTCGTGATGGGTCGGGGTACCGGGAGACGACAGGGCGTGTTCCCCACGAAAACATTAATACGACTGATAGAGAATAGGTGAGACGAATGGGTGGACTGGTTGATTACGACTACGACTTTTTCGACGAATACCAGTCCGACGTCCTCGCTGATCTACCGTCCATAGAGCAACTCATCCGATTAGATGATGAGGTCGCTAATAAAGTCACGATGCCCCGATATGAGGGGCCAGTCGATCCGATCGAATGGACATTCTTAGAGAACTATTACAGCGGCCTATTCGCGGACTTCATTACTGACCGTATTCAGGGTCTCGTCGACACGGAGCCGATCGAGGCAAATCGGGACAGATTCCACGGTTTCCGGGAGGACATTGTATCCGTAAATCAGAATCTTCCAGCGCAGCGGGCAGCGCGATCAGGAGTGATTTCGAAGCCTGCAGAAACGGTCCTTCTCAAACGACTGCGACAGCTTGGCTTCGATCCGAGTGCCTTAGATGTCAGCCACATCGGCAGTGGTGGCGGTCTCTACCTGTTGGAGCTGTTCGTGACCGCCGCCCAGCAAGAAGCTCTGTCAGATACAGCCCTGTTGACAGCCCTCCTGGACGAAGCCGATTCGCTGGGCAGCATGAGCAAAGAGGCGGCGATGTCCCGCCTGCATCGGCCTGTCCTGATGGTCTCCCTGTGGGATAACCAGGAGGAGGGACTCAACGAATGGCTGGACAACGGTCGACACGGGATACTCGAGATGGCGACCGCCACGGGGAAAACTGTCGCTGGGATCGCCGCCATCGCCGAATGCTGCGGCGTCCTTCCGGAAGACCCCGACCACGAGCCGCGAACCGACGACGCGAAAATCATGATCGTCGCCCATTCGAACGCGATCCTCAAGCAATGGGAGCAGGAGATACAGGAGAAGCTCGGGCTCCCAATGCCTGCTGGACAGACGGGTGAACAGGCAGAGAGCGTGTCCTTTAGCGGTGGGGAAGTCGAGTTCTACACTGCACAGTCCCTCCTACCACGATACGATCGTGATCTCGCCGACCAGTATGATCTCGTCATCTACGACGAAGTTCACCACTACTCCAACTTAGATGGGTACGGGGCCGCCATCGACAGACCCAATTATCGGGCTGCGATGGGTCTTTCGGCGACGATCGGCGACGACGGTGAACTGAAACGAGAGCAGCTCACTGAACTGTTGGGTGACGTCGTCCACACGTACGGGGTTGAGGACGCTCGTCGTGACGGGATCATACCTGAATTTGACTGGACGGTACACCCGACGCCGCTCGATCCCTACGAACGGGAAGAATGGGATGAGGCGACAGAGTCGATCTCCGACCAATTCAAGCACATTCGGCGGTCGGCAGCAACCAAGCGGATTCTCAGACAGGTTCCTGTTCCGTTTACCGAACTCGAAGACCTCGGGGACTTCATTCGCGCACACGAGGCGGCGTCGATGGTCTTTGACGACGAGGAGATACCCGATGAATGGTCGAACCTCCAGGCGACGATTCATTCGCGGACCTGGATCCGCCACCGATCACAGCCCAAGATCGAAGAGGCAATCGAACTGGCGAAGGACTACCTCGAGGATCCGGACCAGCCTGTCAAGCTCGTCATCTTCGCGATGGACATCGACACGGCTGACGAAATCGCAGACCAACTCGGGGAGGTGTCCGATCATGTCTATCGGGCACACAGCCAGCTTGAGACCTCCTCCAAGAAGAACAACGAGACAGTCCAGCGAAACATCAACAAGTTCGGGAAATGCGAGAATGGCGTACTTGTCTCTCCTAAGATGCTAGACGAGGGGATTGACGTCCCGGATGCTGAAGTCGGCATCAACGTCGCGGGGACTAAAACGAAGCTGCAACTCGTTCAGCGGATGGGACGCGTCCTCCGCAAACACGGCGATCAGCGGCCCCACTTCCACCATTTCATCGCCATGCCCGACGAGAACTACCTCGCGGGGCTGGACTCGAAGGAGTACGTACAGGAGCTCAACTGGGTGCGGGAACTGGGGGAGACGATCGGAGTGCAGCCGATCATCGAGGAGGCCGGCGTCGACGCCGAACTGCTGGAGCGCGCCGAACAGCGTGGGCACGAACTGTGGGCCCGCGATCTGCTTGAGGACCTCGAGGTGGAGACTGTCCAAGGGAACGTCAATCTGGAACAGCTTCTTGATGAACTGACCGTCGAAGCGACGGAAATCCTGCTGGATGAGTTATGGCTGGAAGGGGAACGAGTGGCGCAGGATGACTGGGAAGCCGCGATGGAGGCACTTCGTGACTCGGAAGCCCTCTCCGTCGAAGGGCTCCAGCGCGTCTGGTGGCTCTTCCCGCTCTACCGAGAGCGACCGACGGAGTTAGACGAACTATTGAGTATGTGTTTACCCCGAGGACTCGACGGATGGCACAGCGTGAGTCCGTGAAATCATCTCGTTGTCTCGGACAATGCGCTTGAGCTTCTCGTAGGGATTGCGTCCCTGCTGGCGCGATGTCGCCAGCAGGGACAGCAACGTCTCGTGAACGAACATCCCGCGGTCGTTGCGGAGCGTCCCGATGATTTTCCGGAGAACAACCGGCTCACGAAGCGCATTCTCCGCAGCGTTGTTCGTTGGCGAGACTGCTGGCTCACCGATGAAGGTGAGCCAGTGGTCGATCCCTCCTTTGATCTTCCCGAGCAGTGTTGCCACTGGGTCGTCGGTAGCTGAGCACCTAACGAGCGATTTGAGTCCGTTCTGGCTTGATCGGTGCATCTGTGCTCGCTCACGAAGGCTCGGGTCGGTCTCCAGCCACGACTGGAGACCGACGTACATTTGCGTGAGATGCCGGTGAATTGGCTCTCCGTCCTCGTACTTGTCAGCGACATCTTCCGCTTCGCGGAGAATATGTGCCCAGCACCGCTGGAGGTTGCTGGTGAATGCCGGATATGCCGTCCACCCATCGCAGACGACCGTTCCCGCGAAGTCCTCGCCGAGGACTTCTACGGGAACATCGCTTCCGCGACTCTCTCTGACCGCGTACAGCGTGTGCTCGTCCGTCCTGAACGTCCACATCCACGCCTGTTCGCCGTCGCGTTTGATTCCCGTCTCGTCGATGTGAACAACGTCAGCGTGCTGAATCCGTCGGCGGATCTGTTCGTATTCACAGCGACCGGCGCGCGCAGCGCGCTCGGTCGCGTGCCACGCAGATGCACCTGAGAGTTCGAGGCCATGCAATTGCTCGAAGCGGTCGGCGATCTTCCGGTAGGGGAGGCGGTGATCGTATCTGGAAAGAGCGGCTTGGGCGATGACGTTCACCCCGAACTGCCCCTCGTCGGGGCAGTCGGGGTGTGAAGCGACAGTCTCGGCTCCACAAGAGTAGCACTCGTAGTGATGGCGGTTGTACTGTGTAACTTCGGGTGGCTGTGGATCCGGGAGTTCCTCGACGAGTCGGGGGCTGACGCCCGCCGACTCGTCGAACCCTTCGCCACACTCCGGACAGCAGTCACAGGTAACGTCGATTTCTCGATCTGGGTCAGGTGCGGCTCGCCACTCAGGGTCGTGTCCGGGCTTTCGACCCGGTGTCCCACCGTCAGTACGTGGCTGTTCGTCGTCCTCGTCCGCATCGGACGAGGACGACGACTCCTCTTGGTCTGACTGGTCCTTGCTCGGTGGTGTATGCGGTCCCTCGTACCACCGGAGCTTAGCTCTGAGACGTTTGTTCTCTTCGCGGAGTTGCTGATTCTCTTGCTTGAGGTTTGTTTTCTCCTGCTCAAGTTCATCAACGCGATTTTCGAGAGCAGTGATCCGCTCAAGCAGTTGCTCCACTTTTTCGTCAGCGACCATCACAACTCTCCTCGGTCAGTGCAGACGACGCGGGACGGTCTCCCTGCCGGAGACCGTCCCTCGGAGAACACCCTGTCGTCTGCATTGCTCTACTGTTGGGTCAGGAGCAACTTACGAGAGAGTGGCGAAATCGTTCTGGGGGTAAACACGTACACTATTGACGGCGTCGTTAAGCGCCCTCTCTGAGGAAGCCTCTTCGACACGACAGTCACAACGAGAGACGGCCACCAACCACGAGGGAACATCGAGCGACGGTGAGTCGGCTGATGAGAGCACGTCTGGAGAGAGCGATACACACGAGCAGAAGTCGCCATCGTCGACGTCGGAAGACGACGAATCCCGTGAAGAGACAACCCCGTCGCAAGACTCTGATTCACCAGAGCCCCCCAGTTCCGAATCGACAGAAGACGAGTCACATCTGCAGGTGCCTGAGATCGTGGAAGACGCTGGCACCGATGTCCAGGTAAGGAGTTCCAGTGTGTTTGACGTGCTGGGGGTCGGAGAGCCGCCCACAGCCATTTCGAGACGGCTGCAAGTCGATCCCGACACAGAAGTATCCCTCGACGAGACCCTCCTGACGAGCACGGGCAATGGCGGCCTCTTCTCGACAGGCTATCTGCACCAGCGATCGCTCCAAACGTACCTGCTGAATGGGGAAGGGGTAATCTTCCTGCTGGCGTCGAAACGCCAGACTCCGGAATACACCGGCCAGCAGCTGCCGGAACTAAACGGGTATCGGGCTATTACGGCAATTACCCCCACGCGGGCGCTCTGCGTCGTCGGGAATGACCCAGCGAATCAAACCATCCAGATCCGCCACGAGGACGTCACAAGTGTCGACGTTCAGCAGGCTGGCCAACTCCTCTGGAAGCATCATGCAATCCGAATCCAGACGAACGACCAGACGCTCAAAATTCCCGACGGTACCGATACTGATCTTGAGGCTGCTGCGAGATACATTCGTACCGCTGCGTATGAGGAACGGTGTGCCGCAGGCGAGCGGCTCCTCGAATGCTGCGACGTCGTCGCGACCAGTAACGGGTTCACTACAGTTGACGCCGTGTTGGACGCAGCCAAGACGCGGTTCCAATCCGCTGTGGACTGGGGCGAGCGGTACGATCTCGATACAGCGAGGGCGGAAGCCGGTGTGGAGTTCACCAACACCTGTCTCGAGAGAGCTGACCGGCAGGTACGATTCGAGGAATCGCTCACAGAGGCTCAGCGACTCGTCAGTGATGCGCGGACAGCCTCGATAAACGGCGAGGAAGATCGGGCACAGCAGCAGTACCGTGAGGCGAAGTCAAAGCTTGAGGCGGTGCTGTCCGCCTCAGATGAGAAGCCGAGTTCCTCGGTGGTGGAAGCCAAACAGCTCCATGCGAAACTTGAGGAGGCTCTTGCGTCGGGAGCCGATAGCAGTGAGAGGGAGAAGAAATCGAGTACTGAGACCGAGACAGCGGCCACTGAGCAGTCTTCGAAAAGTGATAGCCAACGACCCACGCGGGACGATCTCATCAACGAGCTCCAGACCTTGACAGAGGACCTCGGTGGCGCTCCAAAGGCACCTGAGATGGACGATCAAGGCTCGTACTCGACTCACGAGTATTATCGGGAGTTCGGATCGTGGAACGATGCACTGGGCGCTGCCGGGATCGACCGAAGGGAGTCGCTCCTCGCTGAACTGAAACGTGTTGCTGCTGACATCGGAGAGATCCCGTCAACCACTCAGATCGACGAACACAGTCGATACAGCTCCGGAATGTATGCCGACGAGTTTGGGACGATAACTGCAGCACGCGAAGCCGCCACCTTCGCCAGCGGTGAAGATTCCGAACAGGAATCGCAAGCCCACGATTCGACCGACGAATCACACGGGCAGCCTGACGACAGCGCCACGGCGCCCACCCCAGATTCGGGACCATCCCGGCAGGCACTCATCAACGAGATTCAGCGTCTTGATGACGGTGAGAACCTCGTTCCGTACGCGTCGGAGATGGATTCTGACGGCGCGTACAAATCGTATGACTGTCTCCAAGAATTCGGCTCGTGGGATGAAGCGCTGGAAGCTGCGGGGATAGACAAACGAGAGCGACTCCTTGAGGAACTCCGGCGTGTTCGTGACGAACTCGGACAATTGCCGAAAACGACGGAGATGAACCATCACGGACGAGTCTCTGCGGGAATGTACGCCAACTTCTTTGGATCGTGGACGGAAGCAACCTCCCTGATTGATGCGAGAGAAGAGTCGACGAACGAGACGACTGAGTCCGATCCATCTCCCGATACCAGAGAAGAATCGAATTCATCGCCCGTATTGAATGGTGACAGGGATTCCATTCTCACCTGGGAAGACATCCCCGGGAACAGTCGGCTTCCGTCTCCAATCGCGGTTCAGGTGAAAGAGAAGAAACCGACGCGGTCGAATCGTGTAGAGGGACGGTATCTGGTCGCTGATCTCAACGGTAAGGAGTTCGAGCTCAAAGTCTGGCAGAAACATGGGCTCAACATCGAATGGGACGTCGATACGTGGTATGTGCTGCGTGAGGCCAGAGGAACGGTCTGGGAGAGCGACGGCGAGGTGCACCGACTGCTCGATAGCACGAGGGATCTTACGGCGAGTGAATGTGAAACACGTCCGTCGACGCCGATCAAGAGATAAGTGTTGGAAATGGATGAAGAAAGCTCGAAGGCTGTTGATTTCCTACCGGCGACACCGCTGAAGATCTCTTATCTCCGTGGGTTTCAAAAGAAAAGCTCAATCGAGGAAATCTGGATCCCCCGTTTCACCACCAGGGACGATATCGACGCTAACGAGAACGAGGTTTGGGACTTGGCTTTCGGCGTGGTTCCCACATCTGGCATCGAAACATTCCTTCTGAAGTGGCAGGGGCAGCTCGCCGTTTTCGAACTGGGTCCGAAGGGGTGGCAAGTCAAGGAATCATTTGAAAAAGCAGACATCCATCCCCAGGTGTTTGCGGAAGTCATCAAACCCTACGTCGGCATCGAACGAGTGATTCGCGAAAAGCAATTTATGGGTCGTGTCGCAAAGTCCTCTAGAGTTCAGTAGTAACTGGCTCCCGTGAGGAACGGGTCGCCTCTGGTATCCACCCAAGAGGTGACCCATGCACGCCACAATCGACGTGCGGTTTGAACTGAGTATCGACGACAACAAAACGCTACCGCTCGCCACGCTTGCCGAGGCCGTCACTGACCAGAACCTCGAAGCAGTACTCCTTGAATCGCTGGTCGAGAGCCTCGACGCCGCCAGCGTCGAGGCGCTCTGTGGCGACAAACACGCCCACGGCAACGGTGACCAACGCTTCCAACGCGCCGGCACCGATACCCGCACAGCTGTCACAACCGCCGGGGAACACGAGTTCTCTCTCCACTACATCGAAGATACAGCCGCTGATAACGACGAATCCAGCTATTTCCGCCCCGTCGAAGACGTTCTTAGCTTCGACGGACAGAACCGCTATCAGCAGGACATCGCCGCCAAAAGCGTCGATCTCGCTACCTCGCTCAGCTATCGTGACGCTGCCGATCACGGCGACGGCTTCGTCTCGATGCCGTCGCCGACCACCATCAACCGCCGTGCCAAGAAATACGGCCACAAGCTCAAGCAGTTCCTCCCAGACTGTGTCGCTGACACAGACGCTGACACCGTCATTCCTGACGGGACAAAATGCCACAGCCAAGACGACGACCGCTCGTCCCACTCCGTCCAAGCAACGCTCGGCGAAGACACCGCCGAAGAGTCACGCTCCCTCCTGGATCTGTCGGTCAACGCTGACTGGGACGAAACTGCCGCCGAACTCGATGATATCGGCGCAGTCACTGACGACGCGACGGTCGTCAGTGACGCTGATAGCGGCATCGTCACGGCCTTTACCGACGAAGCCCGTGACCACCAACTCGATCTCGTTCACGTCGGCCGAACGCTGGGCTACACCCTCTGGGACGATGGCGTCTTCTCCTTGGACCGCCGGAAGGAGATCGTTTCGGAGGTGATCGACGAGGTATCCCATCTGAAGAACTCGGTGGTGAAACACCATCCAGAAGAGGAGTTCGAGGCGATCCGCTCGCGGATCGCGCGAACGAGAGAGCGATTGGAGAAGACAGCGTGGCAACTGGAGCAGTTCGGGTCAGCGAAGGCTGCAGGGTATCTTCGGCGGTGGCTGCCGTCGATTGTGACGTTCGCCGAGCACGCTGTCGAGGGGTTCGAGGTTCCGTGGACCTCGAACCCCGTCGAACGACTGATGGGCGAGGTCAGCAAGCGGTGCAAGAACCAGTGGATGCGCTGGACAGCAGAGGGATTGGAAGCGATACTCCAACTTCGGTTGGTGAAGTACACCGACCCCGAGTACTACCAAGCGTTCCTCGACGAACTGCTCCAGCGTTCGACCAAAACAGCAATCAACTGTGACCTCTCAATTGAGAGTACCAGCGGCAAAGTCTAGACCGCTTTGCGACACGACCAATTTATGGAACGAGAGTGAGCTATTTGCTCCGCTCAACTCCCCCCCTGGTAGGATTTATGCGAAACAGGAGCCGATTTTAACTCAGTATTTCGATGCCATATCTTGGACTGCTAAATAAAGATGAGGTGCTCCCTCCACAGGTACCGGCCGGAACGACAGTTGAGTGTCCAGCTTGCGGTGAAGGAATGTCAGTAGTACGGTCCTACAACCGTGGGAGCACTTTCGTATCTCGGCACTTCAGTCACAAGGGCGGCGGGAAGGGAGGTGGCAGCGGAGCCGGTAGTAATGACGGTGGTTGTTCTGGAGAGTCCGAGATGCATCACAAGATGAAGGCGATTGCATACGCCCGGCTGGAGAACGACTACCCGGAGGCAACAATTGAACTCGAGTCTAACCTCGAGGGGCGCATTCCTGACGTGCTATTAGAATTTCCCGAGCCGTGTAGTCCGTACGGAAAGGGAATTGCAGTTGAAGCCCAGTATCAGAATAAAGGAAAAGACAAAGCAGCAGTCGTAGAGCACTATCTTGATCGGGAGTACAGCGTTGCCTGGCTCGAGGAAGACGCCTTTTCTACCCACGATGTTGACCTCTCCGGCATCCTCTCGGTGTGGCCGTACGCTCTCCCCGACCGGTACGAGACGGAGGGGTATCCCGACGTGACGCGGTGGCTCTGGCAAGAGAAGAATCCAACAGTGGAGATGGAAATCCCGATTCCTGCAGACTACTGGATGTCGTTCGACAAATCGGGAGAGTGGGTTACCATCGCGGAGAAAAGCATCAAGCGGCGAGGAAGCGCTCGAATTTCCAGAACGCCAGATGGGCATCTAACGTTCTCACTCGGGAAAGCAAAGGGATGGGGCGAGAGCGAATCGCTATCCGTACAGGTTGTTCCGAATGACGTTCTGAAACTCAGATCCTTTGCCGATGATTTGGAGCGAAAAGCGTTCGGGGAGGACCGGCCGTCACCGGAAGAGTGTGATCCAGAGTGGCATGAACTCAGTAAGAGGTGGTTTAAGGGGTCGCCAACCGTGACGGCATGGATAACAGCCGCGCTGCCAGACCCAGATGGAGACTCCGATGTTGTGGTGACGTTGTGGAAGAAGCAGAAGGAAACGGAACGGGTGGCGATGCGAGTTGAATCATATGCTGCGGAGAATCTACGTGATCTCGCAGATCTCCTTGACCGGGCCTTCGAGATCGAGAAAAGCTGAGCGCCGTTACCCTCTGCCGACTTTGTATAGCGACATAGGATTCATACAAGTTCAGGCTACTACAGCATCTATTTTCGGTGTTCTCACAGACTCCAACGGTCTGTGTGTCCCCAAAACCTATATCGCATCTGTGAGAAACTCGCTACCAGCCAAATATGCCGGGCTTAGAATTGGAAACCGACTCAGCGAGGCGTCTATCGCTGATTCCTAGCCTCGAACAGCGGACACCAGGGAGGATAGCACTGTGAGCGGCGTAACGACACCAGGGAGTGACCGAGACTGGGAGGACGTCGACGACGTCTCGTGGACTCTTCTCGATCTCGAAGAACTCGTCGACGCGTACTGGGCTGTTGTCGCCCCGATGATGGAGACAGACGAGCTCGATCCAAAACGAGAAAAACCGACACACAGCTGGCTCCGCGACCATGGCTTCCGGCCGCTCCTCTACGCCCTGCGGGAGTACCACGACAGGACCTTCGCAGAGTTTTGGCGTGAGGATCTCGGGGCCGAGGCCGTAGAATCGGGTTACGACTGGGCGACCGACCACGAACGGACTATCGAGGCACTCGAGTCCTTCCTCACGTCACGGCGGAAGCGGAAGGGGCTCGCGGACTCGTCGATAGATACCCTCCGCTACCGATTGAACCGCTACGTCGCCGCCTACTGTGAAGAGAATGGAACCGACGACCTTGTGACACCCGTCGCCCGGGAGGGCGATGTCCCAGCTTACAAAGCAGTTGATGCGTGTTGGGCGGCGTTCGACCGGCTGCATGTGGATCTCGACGGTGGACAAACCAAACGCCGGATTCATCTCGCGGTCTCGAACTGGTATGCGCATTTAGTGCGTCGGAAGTGGGCTGCGGTGAACCCCGCTGACGGCCTCGACGACGAGTTCGATTGGTCGAACGGCGATGACGACGATACGGATACACCATGTCTCGCCACCGAGCACGTTCGCGCACTCTACAATGCGGCAGACGACCAGGAGAACCGCCTCCTGGTACTCGCCCTGTGTGCATGGGGTCTTCGTCCGAATGAGGTGGCCAGCCTACGAGTACGCCAATTCGTTCTTGACATCTCTACCGACGAAGTTCCGTATATTACGTTCGAGGAGCGGAAGAATGGGCCCGGCGAGGTGTCGCTACTCTACGGTAAAGAGGTACTCGAAGACCGCATTGCAATGTTCGCCGATCACGAGGAGTGGGATGGCTATCTGTTTCCGTCGCCACACGCCTCAGGCGGCCCGATTTCCCGGTGGACAGTCTGGAATCGCTTTACCCAACTCGCTGAGCAAGCGGGTCTGCCTGACGAAATTGGTGGTGTATCCCCCTCGCCAAAGATGGGGCGACGCTTCTGGTATGACGCCTATTCCTCGTCACTCGACGTCGTCCTCGGAAGCCTCGACGAGATTGCGGCCGAACAAGGAAGCGCGAGTGCCGACGTCGTATTGCAAAATTACCTCTCAGATTCGCGGGCCCGGAAGCTCCGTCGAGAGTATATGCGTGACCAGCTAGCTGCCGCCTTCGAGGAGGGTTGAGGGTATACTAAACGTCAAAGTAGTCTTATCCAAGTCAGTTATCCCGGCGAATGCGTGAGATAGATGGGCAGTGAATCACAGAGTCATTGAATCAATGAATCACTGAAAACTTGAATCAGAGAATCAAGGAGTTTCTGATTCCTGGAATCCAATATTATGTGGAGAGTCGTGGAGTCAATGAATGCCGGAAGCGCTGAATCAAAGATTCAGTGAGTCCATGGGATAATGAATCAATGAATCTGCTACTGCAGGAGGCACTGAATCACTGATTCAGTGACTGTCAGTATCAGACATCATCCTCCAAGATTACAGGCATTGTGAGGAATCCTGTATTCAGTGAATCCATGAATCAATGAGTTACTGATTTTCAACCAGGAGAAGTAGAATATGGTGGTATTAGAGGTGATACCACAGAATTCAGCACTTTAGAAGTTCTAGTTCGGCATTGGACGTCTGAGGTGGATTTATGAGTCATTGATTCAATGATCGAACCATGACCGAGACACCTCGTGGATGGGGCGTCACCCCATCGACTGGCATCCCCACGATCGCCTTCGGCAACCAGAAAGGCGGGACAGGAAAAACAACGGCGACGATCAACAGTGCCGCGGCGCTGGCTACTCGCAACCACGATGTTCTTGCAATCGATATGGACCCACAAGCCGACATGACGAAAGGGCTTGGACTTGGTCCAGGCGACGACAACGATCCTTCAAGCCCGAAGAACGAACTCCCCAACACATTAGTCACCGATGACGAGAATCTGCTCGACGTACTCGTCGATAATCCCCGCACGCACGATACTAGTCTTTCAGAGATTATGATCGAAGCCGACGAGTACGACCATCTGAACTTCGACCTGATTCCCAGCCACAAGGATATGGGCCTTGCTCGAGATTGGATGGACGATGCGAGTGCCCGACTCTCGCTGAAGCTCGCCCTCGAAGAGATGGTTGACGACGGATACAACTATGATTATATCGTAGTCGACTGCCCCCCTGACCTCTCAGTCCTAACAGATGCGGCGTTCATCGCGGCTCAGAACGTCTTCCTGGCTGCACAGACCCAAGCAACATCACGGGATGCACTTGACGATCTGTGGGACCAGTTGGAGTCCATCGAGGACAATCAACAGATCGAGATTGCAATCGTCGGACTCCTGGCGAACATGTACCGGGACGACGGCCAGTCGAAAAAATTCCTCAACGCCTTCGACGAGTCCTTCGCGTCGATGGCACCAATTTTCAAGCTCCCGATGCGAGTAGCGATTCAGCGTGCGTGGGACAACGGACAAGATATTTTCGAATGGGAAGACGCGAACGATCAGCAAGTAGAGCGTGACCTCTTCCTGGAAGTTGCAGAGACGATGGAACAGGCGTTCGACAAGGCGCAGGTGGAGGCGTAAGAATGCCCCGGGGAATGGACGAACGGTTCGAGGACCCTTCAGATGAGGTGGAAGAGGAGGACGCGGTCGCAGACGAGGAGACCATGGAGACGTCCGTGGAATCGGAAGCGAAGGATCGTGAAACTGCGGCGGCGACCGAAGATCGATCAGATCAGCAGAGGACCGCTTCCACGACCGATAGTGATTCGTCGACCAGTGAGGCAAGAGAGACAGATGACGAGCCGCTGAACATCCGCGAGGATTGGGATTCAGCCACGATATACGTCGAACCGGAGCAAAGCGAAGACGTCGAGATCACGTTCACTCGACTGAAAAAGCAGCTCAAACGCGAAGACATCACGCTGGAGAAAAACAAGCACTTCTACCGTGGGGTTTTCGAGGTGGCGTTCGGCGAGCACCAGGAGGAAACGAAGGAGAAGATTCGCGAACTAGCCAAGGAAGACGTCGATCAGTGAATCACTGATTCACAGATTCTCGAATATTATGAGGATGGCCGGCATCGAACGAGGTGCTCAGAATAGACCCTCTCCTGTTCTTTTGAATGCCAAAATGAATCGTCATTCACGATACTATCGAGTCGTTGGTGAGAAACACAGTTTTGGAGGATGTTCGTTTTGGGTCGGATCACCGTCGACTCGTGGTGCTTTTCGCCAATCGAAAGTGGATTTCGAGTCGTCTGGACGATCTCCTCCTGAGAAGGGCTGATTCTCTTGTGAATCTGCGTCTTCTTGCGTCTCGTCGACGATCTGTGCCTTTGGCCGGACCTCGGATGCGGGGATGTCGTGATCGTGGACTTCCTTGACGACGAAGTGAGCAGCAGCGTAGACGTATTCGTGGGCTGCGTCGTAGGAGCGATTTCGCTACGCTCGTGAGAACGCCGATTCGTCAGGCACTCGGCTGAAGCCGAGAATAATGGCGACTTCCGGTTGCCGGGTGAATCGTGGAATAACCCCTGGTTTTGGTACGGATCGTCCAGTATCGAGATCGGCTACTGGCTCGTGATCAACAAACGTGAGGGCCTCCACACGCACAGCATTCGAGAGGCTTCAGCTCTCTTGATTCTCCGCCAACCGTTCACGGTGTCGCTGGAACTCCTCTTCGCCGATCTCGCCTCGTGCGTAACGGCGTTAGAGAGCTTCTATCGCGGAATCATCACTCCGGGAAGGAGCGTCACCTCACTCCAGTGCCCAGTAGAGGAGTCCACCGACCAGCCCCAGCATTCCGAGTGCCCCGCCGACGAACGGCAGCCCGCCACCCCAGCCACTGTTCCGGCCGTTCATCATTCCAGGGCCAGACCCCATCCCTGGACCCATCATTCCGCCATCGGAGTACCCGTCACCGTCGGTGCTAGATCCATACGCTATCGCGCCCTGTTCAATGATCGCTTCGCTCTCGGGCACGTCACCGTCCGGAATCGGACTGTCTTCTGCTGGACCTCCAGGGCTGCCGACGACGATGCGACCGACCATCCCGACCGACTTGTGTGGGATGCAGTAGTAGTCGTACGTGCCCGGTTTTTCGAACGTGTACTCGAACCCTCCCGACGAGATGACCTCACTATCGAATGCGCTGGCGTCGGACGGAATCCGGTTCTCGTAGGCCGTTGCCGAGTGTGTACCGGCTGCTATCTCGAAGCGAACGGTCGTGCCGGGTTCGATGTGGAGCCCAATCGGTTCGAAGTAGTTGTTGCCCATCTTCACGACGGGCGTTTCCTGTGCGCTCACTGGCTGAGAGAGGCCTGTGCTGGCGACTGCGCCGGCACCGAGTACTCCCAGGAACTGACGTCGATTATAGTTCGTCATGTGATTTGAATTGGTCTGGTGATCGTTATTTTCGAACGACATCGACGAGACGTTGGGCGAGTCCAGACGACTGCTCGGTCGCGCGCTCGATGGCTGACTCGAGGTCGTTCCGCTCGACGATACCGATGAACTCGGCGGTCTGTTTACCGTTCGCGTAGACGAGTGTCGTCGGCGTCTTCCGGACGCCGTATTCCTCGGACGTTTCGAGGTCGGTCTGTATGTCGACCTCCCGGAACTCCACGTCCGGATACTTGTCCTCAAGGCCGTCATTTTTTCCCGCTGTGTTGCGCATGCCCCACACGTCTCTTGAGTGAAGAGGATTACTCCGGTCATATTGTAATCTACGGTCTTGTAACTTAACTGCATTTCTATTCAGAATCGTTAGCTGATAGAGCCCCATCTTCGATTCGAAGGCACGCTCACACAGTGGTGATTGGGAATAGCCTAATGAACGAAGTCGAGTACACAGGCTTGGGGCCTCCGCACCGTGGTATGTACTCGTTGTCTACTCCGACCGTTCGAGTCTCTCGCGGCGGGCTTCGAACTCTTCGTCAGTGAGGTCGCCGCGAGCGTACGCCGTGCGGAGTTCCTCCATCGCGGGATCCTGAGACGTCTGCGTTTCGCTCATGCGCCGGAAGACGAGGTAGCCACCGCCGAGGAGGATGAGGAGGAAGATGAGCGGGAAAAGCATCCCGACGAACGGCCACCACCCGCTGGTGGTCCCGCCGTAGCCCACCATCCCGCCGTAGCCCATCATTCCGCCGAATCCCATCCCCATCGTGAGTAACGGGAGCAAGATGATCGCTCCGAGTATCAGGAGCAGGATGGTCGTGGTGTCGAGTTGGTTCGATGAAGCCATCGTTACTTAGACCTCCGACGCGGGTTCAAACTCGTCAGCGACACTGGCGAGAACACGCTCGAAACGCTCGTTGACCTCGGTCGCGATGGAGTCGAGCGCATCGTTGTCTGCGATGCCGACCAACTGCTCCGGGTCGACGGCACTCACCACGATGTCGCCGTCGTCATTCTCGTAGACGATGACGTTACACGGGAGGAGTGCACCGAGTTCGATCTCCTCGGTCAATCCCTCGTATGCCAGCGGGGGATTGCATGCACCGAGAATGCGGTACTGGCGGAACTCCTCGCCGAGTTTCTCTTTGAGCGTCGCCTGGATATCGATGTCACAGAGGACGCCGAATCCTTCGTCTTTGAGCGCTGCGATCGTCGTGTCGACAACGTCGTCGAACTCGCCGGTTACTGCTGTTTGTATTGTGTATTCCATGAAATATCATACTCCGTCCAGGGAGTTAACAGTTGGGTGCCGCAACGGCGGGCGTTGGGAGTGTGATGCATCTGCTGGAACAACACCTGTCCCGGTCATCCGGAACGTTTGAGCTGTTCTCGCCGTCGATCGAATTCGTCGTCCGAGAGCTCACCGCGGGCGTAGAGCTCGCGGAGAACCGACAGCGACTGCTCATCGTTCCCGCCGGATCCTCGGTTGGGGAGCGCTAGACGATGTAGAGCGGGACGGCGATGAGGAGCCCCATCCAGAGAAGTCCCCAGAGACCAACCGCTCCGCCGGAGAGCCCCAACCGCCGCTCATCATACCGCCGCCGGGGTGTAAATCTACACAGTTAAACGTTCGAGAACGTGTATAGAGTGCTCTAAACGCTTTTCAAGAATAGAATCGTTCATCCGGCTCGAATTCGCCGGGTTGGCACTCAACCCTACTCCCAGACAGGACCACGACCACACGAACGGCAGTGTGAACGATCTAAAATCGGGTCTCCAACCTGGTCACTCGACGTATCTCACGACACGCGCCATCCCTGCGTCGAGATGGTACAGATTGTGACAATGGAACAACCACCGGCCGGGATTATCCGCGTGGAAGTCTATCGTCACCTGCCCTCTATGTCCGGGGACGATGACCGTGTCTTTGATCGCGTTGCCGACTTGGAAGAAGTGGCCGTGAAGGTGCATCGGGTGAACGACTGGGCTCTGATTGGTCATCCGAATCCGGACGTGTTCTCCGGGCCGGATCTGGAGCGAGTCGGCGTCCGGATAGGCCTGTCCGTCGATCGTCCACGTGTAGGACTGTCCCCTGCCACGGGAGAGCGTCAGATCGAACGTTCGATCCGGATCTCCATTCACCCCGTCGAGCGAGGAGATCGCCCGCAAGTCCCGATACCGCAGTTGGTTACTAGCCGGTGACGGGCGCTGTGGGCTTCCCTCGCCCGCTGACTCGTACTCGACGACAGCGCTCGCTGGTGGTTCGTTTCCATCGAGCGCATCCGCTTGCACGGCCCACGTGCCCGGATTCGTCGCCTCAACCACGACGTCGTAGCGCTCACCGGCTCCGAAGACGAACGAGTCCACGTCGACGGGTTCGACAGGTCGACCATCGGCGTGGGTCACCGTCATTTCGTGGCCGGCGATCCGGACACCGAAGACTGTCGCGCTGCCGGCGTTCACGAATCGGAAGCGAATCCGCTCACCCTCCGTTACGTCGAACGTCTGAGGATTCTCTGGGAGTCGACCGTTGATCAGGAGCCCTTCGTATGGCGGCCGAATATCTCCCATCATCCCGCCTCCCCCACCCATTCCACCACCTCCCATTCCCCCGTCCGAAGGGAGTTCCGGCTCTCCGGGGAGGTAATCGTCGACCACGACGACGTACTCGTGGTCGTACTCGACGTGTGGGTCACGTTCTTCGACGATCAGTGGGCCGAGCAGTCCACGGTCGAGTTGGAGTCCGACGTGACTGTGGTAAAAGTACGTCCCGGCGGGTTCGGCACGGAACGTGTACGTGAACGTATCGCCGGAAGCGACCGGGTCCTGCGTTACGTTCGGCACCCCATCGACCGGGTTAGCGACGGGAACCCCGTGCCAGTGAATCGTCGTCTCCTCTTGGAGGTCGTTCGTCAGTTCGACGCTGAGTACGTCACCCTCCTGAACGCGTAGCTCCGGTCCCGGGAACTGTCCCTCGTACATCCAGTTGGTCGTCGACGTGTCGGGGGATGGTCGAATCGACCCGGACGCCGCAGTGAGGCTCACTGATGTATCCGGCTCGGCCGTGACTGTCGCGCGGGGCGACACCTCACGGCCCCTAGCACCGTCGTCGGAGCCCGGTAGCTGACCGGTACAACCCGCGAGCGCGCCGAGGCTGGTCGCCCCCGTCAGCTGGAGGAGGTTGCGACGGGAGAGCAGGTGCTGTGATCTATGCGGCACAGTTGTTCGGTCCCAGTTCGAGTTCCGTCGCCTCACTTTCGTCTTCGACGGTCTCTTTGCCGGTGTTAATGGCGATAACTGTCTCGTAGTTTGGAGGTTTCTCCGGGGTATCCTCGGTCAATCGTTCGACGAACGCCTCGCGGTCGAGCCCGAGGAAGTCGAGTTCGTCGCGGAGATCCCCGAGCCGAGCTTCGAGGGGTTCACCCGGAGAACCGTTCTCGTAGCGGCCGTCGCTCGTGACGGTGAGGTGACCTGGTAGAATCGTCGTGTCATCCGGGAGATTGAGGATCGTCTCGTGGAGCGAGTCGTACAGCAGTTCCGCTCCACGCGAGGCGTCGTCCTCGCCGAACTGGAGTTCGGTCCGCCCGACGGAGTCGACGAACAGCGTATCGCCCGTCAACAGGAGTTCGCCGTCGACGAGATAGTTCATCATCTCCGAGGTGTGGCCGGGCGTGTGGAGCGCCTCGATCTCGACGTCGCCGACTTCGATGACGTCGCCATCCGGTAGCGGGTCGTATTCGTACTCGACACCGCGCTCGCGAGCTGCGTCGCCGAGGTGGTAGGGCACGCCAACCTCGTCGGCGAGGGTCGGACTGCCCGAGATGTGGTCGGCGTGGACGTGCGTATCGAGCACGCGCGCTATGGAGAGGCCAGCGTCCTGCGCAGCGACTTTGAACTGGTCGGTCTGTCTGGTGGCATCGACCACGACGGCCTCTCCAACCTCCTTCGAGCCGACGACGTAGCCGAGACAGCCCTTCGCTCGGCGCTGGACCTGCCGAACGACGAGGTCGTCGCTGGACGTCTCGATGGGGACGACCTCGTAGAGTTTGCTCCACTCCTCCATACCGCCGGTGACGACCGAGATGTCGTCGTAGCCGTGCTCGTCCAACTCGAACGCGAACGGCGTCGACGTCAGACCCTTCCCGCAGATCGCGACGACGGGCCGGCCGTCGACCAGTGTGTCCACCTCGTTCAGTTGGTCCTCGCTCAATCCCTCGTCAGGGTCATACGACACGTTCTCCGCGTCGCGCACGTGCCAGGCCTCGAAGCTGTCTTCGGGACGCACGTCGATGAGCGTGAACTGTTCGTCGGCGTCGATCTTCCCCGCTAGTCGTTCCGCAGTGATGTTGTTGACCATCGTATCTCACCTGTGCCGTATCGAGTGTGCCGTTCGTCGGATCTGTCGCGTTCGCGTCGCCGCCTAGCGCGTTCGATTACGCCCTGCATCGGGAAACGTGTTCCTGCGCGGTATCATGGACGTCTCGCAGTACGCCTCGCCGGCCGCGTAGTCGACGCCGGGCTGGATAAACGGATACGGCCCGTCTGCGGGCGTGTTCTGGACTCGGCCGCCATCCTCGGCGGTCTCGACTAGCCCCATCACCTCGTAGTCGACGGGCGAGTGTTCCTCGAGATACTCGACGATGACGTCGACAGGTATCGTATCGTCGTCGACCTCGACGTCCCGGAACGGGAACCCGCAGTTTCCGAGGTCGCGTTCGGGATCACCGGGTCGGCGGAACGTCGCCACCGAGTACGTCTCCTCCGGGTCGACCGGCTCGCCGTCGATTCGCAGTTCGACGAGGCGGCGGCCACGCTTCGCGGTCGGATCGAGGGTCACCTCGACGTTCGAGGAGAAGTTGCGGACGCGGCCGTCCTCCTGGTCGTAGGGGTACGGTGTGAAGTTGTCCCCGAGGAACTCCTCCATGTGGTTCGTGAGTTGCTGGCCGTAGGCGACGCCACGAGCGACGGGCGTCGTCATCGGGAAGAACGTGTAGAGTTCGCCGAGCGTGATGTCGCCGGGTGGGATGGCAGTCCCGTACCGGAACCCGTGCGAGACGGCGAGGTCGGTGCCGAAGTGTGCACGGAGTGCGTCGTTGAACAGCGCGTTCCACGCGCTCTCAAGGAAGGACTGCCGGTAGAGCGGTTCTTCCGTCCGACCGACGACCGCATCCAGCGGACGGTCGAGCGTGCCAGCCCCTCGCTCGAATCCCGGATCGGCCTCGAAGAAGGGCGCACGCACGGCTTCGACTGTCTCCGCCGCATCGGCGTCCGGTTCCGGCGTGTGCTCGCCGTCCTCGGTCAGACAGTAGAGGTGGTGACGGAACTGTATCTCCCCGTCCCGAACGCGGAGGTCCACACGGCCGATCGCCTCACCCATCCCGGACTCGACGACCACGGTTTCGGTCTCCTCGACGACGATCGGATCGTAGGTGTACTCGTGGGTGTGCGCGCTGAACATCACGTCCACGCTCGCACAGTCCTTGGCGGCTTGGACCATCCACGGGAGGCCGATCTCGGTGACCGCGACCACGACGTCCGCGCCGTCCTCGCGGGCGGCCTGTGCGGACTCCTCGAGGAGTGTGGGGTGTTTACCGAAGCGGTACTTCCCCTCGGAGAACGCGGGTGCCATCCGATCGACGTAGACGTTCGTCATCCCGACGACCCCCACGGAGAGTCCGCCGATGTCGAGGATCCGGTACGCGTCGTACAGTCGCTCGTCGGTCTCCCAGTCGTAGAGGTTGTTCGCGAGAATCGGGGCGTCGAGGTCGTCCATCAACTCCACGAAGTTGCCGTCCTCGGCGGCCTCGTTCGAGTAGTCCCAGTTCCCCGGGACATAGATGTCGGGCGCGACGTGGTCGTTGACGGGATCGAGCATCGCTCGCCCATCGGTGTAGGTGGTCACGGCGGAGCCGTGGAACGTGTCGCCGCTCATGAGCGTACACACGTCGTAGTCCTCGCGGAGTTCGTCGAGTTTCGCTGCGAGCAGGGGGATCCCGCCGCCGCGCTCGACGACGCGATCGTCGTCTCCGAAATTAAAGTCCGGCGTCGACGTCGGATTGTCGTAGTAGACCTGGTAGCGCGGCGTCAGCTGCCCGTGGAGGTCGCTGACGTGAGCGAAGACGGCGTCGGCGTCATCGTTACCGTCTCCGACAGGGGCGCCGCCGAGGGACCGCCACTCGCCGATATCCGTTTCATGCTCGTTCATCGTGATGTGACTGTCGTTACAGACACCGAATGTTCGGAATATCCGGTTATAATTATTTATATAGTAAATATAATATATGATTCACTTACTGCTTCAGAGTTGAGCATTACAATAAAAGATGCAGCCGGAGTATCGTTCATCCAGATGCGTACTCTACCGTGGCAACGGAGGCGCGATCGATGACGAGCGACTGGGTAACGACGGGGCTGTCTGCGGTCGTTATCCTCGCCGCGGCCGCCGTTCACGGTATCGCCGGGTTCGGCTTCGCGCAGGTGTCGATGGGCATAATGCCGCTGTTTCGGTCGCCCTCGAGCGCGTCGATCATCTTCACGGCAACGGCGGTGGTGGCCAACGCCCGCGTCTGGTGGAGCGTCCGGGACGCGTTCGACTGGGAGAAGTGGATCGTTCCTGTCGGTGGGCTCGTCGTCGGGATGCCGCTCGGCATCGTCGTGTTCAGTGGGTTCGACGCGGCACAGATGCGCGTCGCCATCGGGGCGGTTCTCGTGTTAGCGGTCATCGTCGTCGGCGCGACCCAGCAACTCGATGTCGTCACGGACTGGATCGAGGAGAAGGACTACCGACCGGGGAAGATAATTGGCGCGACGGCCGGGCTGCTCGCGGGGATTCTCGGCGGCGCCGTCGCCGTTCCCGGCCCGCCGATGATCGTCTACGGGGCCTTCATGTCGGCGAGCGGATTCTGGACCGACAAGGAGATGAAGGCCACGTTCACTGCCTTCTTCGGGACGCTCATGCTGTACCGCCTCGGGAGTCTCACCTACACGGGAGCCGTGACGACGCCGCTGATGATCGAGGCTGCCGTCGCCGTGCCGATGGTGTTCCTCGGTGCCTGGATCGGTGTATACATCTTCGACCACATCCCCGAGCGCATCTTCCAGTGGGTCGTGCTGGCGCTACTGACCGTGAACGCGTTCGTCCTCCTGTTCACGGCGATTCCGGAACTCTAACCGCGTTCAGCCGTCTTCGTACGGCGGTTTCGGTACCCCTCGACACAGCGGTTGTAGCCAAAAAACAGCGTCGCAACGGTGCTGATTCGTGCGCTATTCGGACGTCGGTCAGGCGCTCATCATGTTGCGACAGCTCTCGGCGCATTCCGTGAGGACCTCGGCACAGACCTGGCAGTGCTCGGCATCGTGACGCTCACATTCTTCGGCACACTCCTCGCAGGCGCCGGCGCAGGCTTCGGCCAATTGCTTGCTGTAGTTGGAGTTGCGAGCCATGAATCGGGCATGCAGCGACGCGATGTCCGCGACGTCGCGACAGAGCCGAGCACACTCTTCCATCTCCTCGTCGCCGAGACACTCGTCGGCGCACCACTCACAGACCCCAGCGGCTTCATTGCAGATCTCGATGCATTCGCGCTCTTCCTCGCTCAGATGATCGATCTTGGAGACTGTTTCGGCAAGTGACATTGCACGTCACCGTACGAGGCCCTTCTAGTTCATCGGCCTGCTTGCCCTTGCGGGGCGATACGATGTCTGTGTCGCTAGAAGGCGTCGAAATTCGTTGGCACTGGCGGGCACAGCAGCAGTCGTCTCTGCCGTCGCGATGCTCCTTCTCGGTGTGTTCGGAACGATCGGTGTCTACGAGGGCGCAGTCGAAGCGATGGAGCAGTGGCACCTGTTCTTCGAACCGACCATCGTCGGGACAGTGGCGGGCATGGTCGAGGCAGCGGTGATTAGCTTCGTCTTGATGTACGCCTTCGCGTGGCTGTACAACGCCTTCGCATCATAAATCGGGGACCCAATCCATGTACGTCACAGATAAAGCCGAAATCGTCATCGACGCATCGTCCGAGGATATATGGGAGTACGTAACAGACCCCGTCCATTGGACGGCGTCGAACCCCGAGGAACACTATGGGCTCGAATACGACACGCCCGATAACCGTCCCCGAGAAGGCGCAACGTTCCACCAGGCCGAAGAGGTTGCCGGGATGTACGCCGACCTGCATGGCCGATTCCAGTATATCGACCATCAGGTGGCGGTCTGGGCGGGGACGGCGTACTATCCGCTCCTTCGAGGACTCGTCACCGTTCGGATTCCCGAAGGAGGGACCATTCGACTCGAAGAGACTGAAGACGGGACTCGGATGTCACACGCCGTCTGGATGGACTTCCCGAACAACCGACGGGGACGGGCGCTGAAATGGGTGTTCACGACCGCTCTCGGTGGAAAGGCAAAGCTCTACGACCATACGAACAGGGAACTCGTCTTCTTCAAGGACCGCATCGAATCAGCGGCACCTGAGAAATCGAAGCCGCTAGGGGCGAGTTCGTAGCAGAATCAGTTTACCAACCGAATCGTGTACACCGACATCTCACCCCAGCCGACGAAGTGACCTTCCACACCGTCACCCCGTCCATGGGGGGGACAATTCAAGAGCCACGTCACCGTAGGACAAGGTATGAACGAACCGTCTCCATTCGACGCAATCCGCGAATTCGAGTTCGACGGCACATCCTACCAGATGGCCAACCTCACAGTCCTCGAAGAGGAGGGTCTCTGTGAACTCGACCAGCTCCCCGTCAGTATCCGCGTTCTCCTCGAGTCCGTTCTCCGCAACGTCGACGGGGAGACGATAACCGTCGAAGACGTTCGAAACGTCGCGTCGTGGCAACCTGACGTTCCGGATGTCGAACTCCCGTTCACACCGTCGCGGGTCGTTCTCCAGGATCTCACCGGTGTCCCCGCGGTCGTCGACCTCGCAGCGCTCCGGTCTGCGGCCGACCGAAAAGGCAAGGATCCCGCCATCGTCGAACCAGATGTACCGTGTGACCTCGTGATCGACCACAGCGTGCAGGTCGACTACTTCGGCTCCGCGGACGCCTACGAGAAGAACGTCAAACTGGAGTACGAGCGCAACGGCGAGCGATACCGTGCGCTCAAATGGGCTCAACAGGCGTTCGACGATTTCCGTGTCGTCCCGCCGGGAACGGGTATCGTTCACCAGGTGAATCTCGAATACCTCGGACAGGTCGTCCACGCCCGCGAGCGTGACGGCGAACAGTGGCTCCTCCCCGACACCCTCGTGGGGACGGACAGCCACACGCCGATGATCGGCGGCATCGGCGTCGTCGGCTGGGGGGTCGGGGGTATTGAGGCCGAAGCCGCGATGCTCGGCCAGCCCATCACGATGAAGCTTCCCGAAGTCGTCGGCGTCCGCCTTACTGGAGAACTCCCCGAGGGCGCGACCGCAACTGACCTCGTGCTTCACGTCACCGAACAGCTTCGAGAGGTCGGCGTCGTCGACCGGTTTGTCGAATTCTTCGGTCCCGGCGTGTCGAACCTGACTGTTCCGGATCGGGCGACCATCGCGAACATGGCGCCCGAACAGGGCTCGACCATCTCGATGTTCGGCGTGGACGAGGCGACGCTCGACTACCTCGAACTCACGGGACGCGACGAAGAGCACATCGAACTCGTTCGAGAATATTTCGACGCACAGGGGCTATTCGGCGAACAGAATCCCGAATACTCTGAAACGGTAGAGTTCGACCTCTCGACGATCACTCCCAGCCTCGCCGGTCCGAAGAAGCCCCAGGATCGCGTCGCGATGGGCGACATGAAGACGCACTTCAGGGGACTGGTCCACGGCGAATTCGAGGAGGAACTCGACGATATCGACGAGGAAGCGATCACCCGATGGCTCGGCGAGAGCAGCGCTTCCGACGACCGACCTGATCCCGATCTTCCGGAACCGGATGTCGGCGACCTCGACAAACGAGTCGCAGTCGACGTGAACAGCGAGGGACGAAGTCCCTCTGGCAGCCCGGCGGAGCCCGGCGACGGCGAGACAACCGAAATCGGGCACGGCAGTGTCGTCGTCAGCGCCATCACCAGTTGTACGAACACGTCGAATCCGTCCGTGATGATCGCGGCGGGCCTCCTCGCTCGTAACGCTGTCGAGCGCGGGCTCGACGTCCCCGCGTACGTCAAGACGAGTCTCGCGCCCGGAAGCCGCGTCGTCACCGAATATCTCGAAGCGTCGGGGCTTCTCCCGTACCTCGAAGACCTCGGCTACAACGTCGTCGGCTACGGCTGTACGACCTGTATCGGGAACGCCGGCCCGCTTCCCGAGCCGATCGAACGTGCGATCGACGCCGAGGATCTCTGGACCACGAGCGTCCTTTCGGGGAACCGCAACTTCGAGGCTCGCATCCACCCGAAGATTCGTGCGAACTACCTCGCCAGCCCGCCGCTCGTCGTCGCCTATGGCCTCGCCGGGCGGATGGACATCGACCTCGAACACGACCCGCTCGGAACGGATGCCGACGGCGATCCGGTCTATCTCGCGGACATCTGGCCCGACGCCGACGAGATCCACGCGGCGGTTCACGACAGTGTCGATTCCTCGATGTTCGAAGAGAAGTACGCCTCCGTGTTCGAGGGAGACGAACGCTGGACGGCACTCGATGCGCCGACCGGTGAGGTCTACGAGTGGGACGACTCTTCGACGTACATCCGCGAGCCGCCCTTCTTCAAGGACTTCCCGCTGGAAGAGCCCGGTGTCACAGATATCGACGACGCCCGCACGCTGATGCTGCTCGGTGATACGGTCACGACCGACCACATCAGCCCGGCCGGCCCGTTCAGCCGTGAGCAACCCGCCGGTGAGTGGCTCGCCGAACAGGGCGTGGAACCCCACGAGTTCAACACCTACGGCGCCCGGCGCGGGAACCACGAGGTGATGATGCGTGGGACGTTCGCGAACGTCCGCATCGAGAACGAGATGCTCGACGGCGTCGAAGGCGGCTACACGATCCATCACCCCACCGACGACCAGACGACGGTCTTCGAAGCCAGCCGTCGGTATCGCGAGAACGACACGCCGCTGGTCGTGTTTGCGGGTGAAGAACTCGGAACCGGATCGAGTCGTGACTGGGCGGCAAAGGGAACGGATCTGCTGGGTGTCCGTGCGACGATCGCCGAGAGCTACGAGCGCATCTTCCGCGACAACCTCGTCGGAATGGGTGTCTTGCCGCTCCAGTTCGACGAGGGCGACTCCTGGGAATCGCTCGAACTCGACGGCTCGGAACGGGTCGCGATCCAGGGACTTGACGACGGCCTCGACGTGAACAACGATCTCACCGCCGTCGCAGAACGTGCCGATGGTTCGACCGTCGAATTCCCGGTCACGGCACAGGTTGGGACGCCTGCAGCCGTTCGATACGTCGAAAATGGCGGTATCCTCCATCTGGTGCTCCGTCGACTACTCAGCGAGGAGTAGCCACCTCTCCGGAGAGTCGCCTTTTTCAGGAACTGCGAAGAACGCTGGTGGTGAAACCAGCGAATTAGCAGTTTGTAGGCGGTAAGCCCCCTTCCTCAAGGAGCGACCAGAGGGAGCGAGTAGGGAGGGATACACCGTCCCCAGAAATCTTCGATTTCTGGTGTGCGAACGAATCGCGCAGCGATTCGTCCACGCCGTCATCATATTACAAACACGTTCGACCCCACCACCCAACCATCCCATCGATACAGTTAAGTTGATATAATGTATAAACACAGGTGATGGATAGGCACGAAATAGAAGGCCACGAAGTCATCGAGGGAGAAGTGAAGCCGACCGGGAACGGCGCACACGTTCTCGTCCCGAAACGGTGGCGAGGAGCTGACGTGAAAATCGTCCGAACGTCTGATCCCGACGAATAGCCAATGCACTACACCTACAGATTTCGGCTTGATCCCACGCCTGAACAGCGTGAACTGTTGGATCATCACCGAGATACCTGTAGGCAACTCTACAACCACGCACTCAACGAATTCAAGCAAATTCCCAAATCGGCGGGTACACTTAACCAACGAGTGCGACAAGTACGCGATCAGCTCACCAGCCTCAAAGACTGGTGGGATGAGCTGAACGATGTCTATTCAACGGTCGCACAAGCTGCTGTCATGCGTATCGAAGACAGCATCAAAGCCCTCTCTCAGTTGAAGCAGAACGGCTACAACGTGGGCAGTCTCAATTGGAAGGCCCCCAAGGATTTCCGTAGTTTCACCTACATACAGTCTGGCTTCGAGTTCGATAGTAAGAACGGCCAACCCGTACTGTCGCTGTCGAAACTTGCGGATATTCCCCTCATCAAACACCGCGCAATTCCTGACGCCGAGACTGTCAAAGAAATCACGATTAAGAAGGAGTCAACCGGTGAATGGTTCGCTTCATTCACCGTCGGCGATAAAGAGACTCCTGAGAAACCGACCGACCCAGATCGATGTGTCGGGATTGACGTTGGCATCTTGAAGTACGCCCATGACACAGACGGCACCGCCGTCGAATCGCTCGACTTATCTGACGAACGCGAGCGGTTGGAACGCGCACAGCATGATCTTTCGCAGAAGGAACGCGGTTCCGCGAATTGGGAGAGACAACGGCAAGTTGTGGCCGAGCGCCACGCCGATCTCAAGCGAAAGCGTCGTGACTTCCTTCACAAACTCTCGAACTACTACGCCACCGAATACGACCTCGTAGCGGTCGAAGGCCTCGACGCGAAGGAGTTGGTCGAACTCCCCGGAAACTCACGGAATCGGGCGGGAGCGGCGTGGGGAACGTTCCTTCGAATGCTTGAGTACAAGTGCGAACGCGAAGGAACACACTTTGCCGAAGTCGATCCAAGGAACACGACGAAAGCGTGCGCGTCTTGCGGCGTCAAGACGGACAAGCCGTTGTGGGTTCGTGAACACTCGTGTCCCTCGTGTGGGTTTGAGGCGGACAGGGACGCGAACGCAGCGTGGAACATTCTTTCTCGCGGTCTTAAAAATATAGGAGTGGTTCACTCCGAATCAACGCCTGTGGAGACTGCGCTCCCTACGGACACCGTTGTGTCTGCAAAGCGCGTCATCGAAACAGGAAGCCCCATCACCAGAAGTCAAAGACTTCGGGTTAGCAGTCAGAACTCGGAGAGTTCTGACGACACCCTCAAGGAGCGAACGGCGTCAGCCGTGAGCGAGTAGGGTGGGGTAGTTCACCGGAGGCGGCCGAGGAGCTCGTAATCGTGATCCGGAGTGTACCGACGGAACAGTAGACTGTTCGACAGCACCGACACACTCGAGAAGGCCATCGCGCCGGCGGCGAGGACGGGCTGAAGCAGCCCGAGTGAAGCCAACGGGATCATCGCCGTGTTGTAACCAAGCGCCCACACGAGGTTCTGCTTGATCTTCTGGAGTGTCGCGTCCGAGATGCGGATGGCCTTCACCACGTCCAGCGGGTCGTCGCGCATCAGCGTCACGTCCGCCGCTTCGATGGCGACGTCCGTCCCGCTCCCGATCGCGGTTCCGACGTACGCGACCGCGAGCGCTGGTGCATCGTTGACACCGTCCCCGACCATCATTGCCTTGCGGCCTTCATCCTGGATGGCCTCGACGGCATCAGACTTGTCCTCGGGGAGCACCTCAGCGTGGACATTCTCGGGGTCGATCCCGACCTGCTCGGCGACGGCACGAGCGGTCCGCTCGTTGTCGCCGGTGATCATCATCACGTCGACGCCGCGCTCCTGCAGCTGGCTCACAGCGTCCTTCGCGCTTTCTTTGACCGTGTCGGCGTCAGCGACCACACCGACGAGTTCGCCCTCGTCCGTGCCAGCGGGCACGCGGGCGACGAGCATCGCCGTCTTCCCCTCGTTCTCGAGGCGCTCCATCGTTTCCTGAGCGGGCGAGGGGTCGATCCCGTTATCGCGGAGGAACTTTCGGTTACCGACCAGCACCTCGCTGTCGCCGACGGTTGCGCGGATGCCGTGGCCGGGGACGTTTTCGAAGTCGTCGGGGTCGCTCACGTCGATGCCGCGATCTCTGGCTCCGTCGACGATGGCCCGGGCGAGGGGGTGTTCGCTCCCGCTCTCGGCCGTGGCTGCGAGCCGCAACACGTCGTTTTCGCTGAGACGGTCACGTCCGGTTAGTTGGCCGCCGTCTGTGATCGGCTGACCGTCACCGTCGAAGACGACGACGTCTGTCAGTTCCATCTCGCCTTTCGTCAGCGTGCCCGTCTTGTCGAAGACGACCGTGTCGACGTCTTTCGCGCGTTCGAGGATGTCACCACCCTTGAACAGAACGCCGTTCTGGGCACCGATCGTCGTCCCAACCATCGTTGCCGCAGGCGTCGCTAACCCCAGCGCACAGGGACAGGCGATCAACACGGACGACGCGAAGACGATGAGCGCGAACTCGAAGACTGAGACCCCTCCTGCGGCGACGGGGCCACCTGCGACGAGTCCCCACAGCGGGATTACCTCGACGAAGTCCGCAAGAGTCGCGGGGAGGAGGTACCAGACGACGCCCCAGAGGACCGCGTTCGCGATGACCGCTGGGACGAAGTACGCCGAGATGCGGTCGGCGAGATTCTGGATGTCTGGCTGGCGGGACTGGGCTTCCTTGACTGTCTGGACGATCTGCTGGAGCGCCGTGTCCGCACCGACCTTCGTCGCCTCAACGACGAGGACACCGTTCTCGTTAATGGTGGACCCGACGACCTCGTCGCCCTCACCTTTCTCGACGGGGACGGACTCGCCGGTGACCATCGACTCGTCAACAGCGCTCTGCCCGTCGATGACGACGCCGTCGGTCGGGATCTGTTCGCCGGGACGGACCTTCATGCGGTCGCCCACGGTGACATCCTCCAGTGGCACTTCCACTTCGATACCGTCCTCGTCGACGAGGGTGGCCGTCTCGGCCTCCATTTCGAGGAGTTTCCGAAGGGCGTCACCTGCCTGCCCTTTCGAGCGGGCTTCGAGATAGTTGCCGAGCGTGATGAACACGAGGATCAGCGCGGCAGTGTCGAAGTACAAACTCCCCGCGATCAATCCGGCAAGTACCGCGACTGAGTAGAAATACGCAGTGGACGAACCCAGTGCGATGAGAACGTCCATGTTGGCGCGCCTGTTGTTGACCAGCGCGTTGTACGAGTTCTTGTAGAACGGCCAGCCGAGCACGACCTGAACGGGTGTCGCCAACAGGAATTCGACCCACCCGAATTCGACGCCGAAGACCGTCTCCGGGAGAATTCCCCCGCCGAGCAGAAACTTCTCTGCGAGGAAAAACAGCATCGGGGCCGACAGTATGGCTCCGAATAGTGTCAGACGGAGCTGTTTTCGAATCTCACCCTGTCGTGCAGTGTCTCGAGCATCTTCACCCGATTCACCGCTGTCGCTGTCTTCACGGACCGGCGAGTAACCAGCGTCCTCGATAGCGTCGTAGAGCGCGTCGAGTGACGTGTCCGCGGGGTTGTACCTGACCTGCGCTTCGTCGGTGGCGAAGTTCGCCTCGGCCGCGATGACACCTGGCGTGTCCTCGAGTGCGGTCTCGTTCGTCTGCACACAGTTGGCACAGGTCATATCGGAGATGCCGATGGTCACCGTGTCAGACACCGCACCGTAGCCGGCGTCCTCGATCGTCTCGTAGATCTCTGCAAGCGATACCTCGTCAGGGTCGTACTCGACGGAGCCTTCGTCCGTGGCGAAATTGGCGTTCGCTTCGATGACGCCGTCGAGTGACTCCAAGGCGTCGCCAACTGTCCCCGAGCAGTTGGCACAAGTCATCCCCGTGACGTCGAGATGTGCTGTGCGTGTTTCCATATCGTACTATAGGGGCAGTTGCCTCATTGGCTGGTGTTGCTGGGTTCGGTGGGCTGTCCGGAATGGCTGCCGGGAGTAAAGGATCGACCGAGCCGAAATCCCGAGCATCTGACGACCCCGACTTCGAAGCAACTGATGTCGAAGTACGTGCGGGTGACGAGGTTCCCCGAGCGACCGCTATGGCGCTGAATAATCCGGAAATCAACAAGCTCAAAGCTGCGATGCGATCCGAAGGGAAGATGCAGCCCTCTGGCATAGTTTCCGTCGATGTTGAGACAACCGATCCTGATCTGAACGATATAGATCCTCGGGTAGTGATCGTTCCTTTTGAACCCGTTGGCAACCGTCCGGTCGATCCTCGGGACACAACTGGACAGACCGATCCAGCGAACGTCGGTGCATTGTTTGCCGTCACCGTCGTACAAGAAGGCGAGCGTCAAGCGGCAACCGCATTCGGGGTTGCTTCTCACCCAACACAGTCAGGAGCAAAAACCATCGAAAGAGTTGACAACGGTGCTTCAGACGCTGGGCAGTTCCAGGCCAAGCTGATGACGTTCGGCCAAGATCAGGCCGGCGAAGAGCCAGCAATGGTCGGATCCCAGACGACCAAACTTCCCATCCGAAATGCTCGTCGCCCGAACCAGGACCAGAACAGTTCCAGTTCGTTGAACTCGGTAGGGACAGGCTCCGGGGCTCTCTCCACGGCGCAGGTATCCGAAAGCTCGATACTCTCCTGTTTCCAATGTACTACGCTGGTCGGTATCCTGTGCAAACTCGGAGGGGGTCGCCTCAGCCAAAGTACCTGTCTAGTGCGGTGTCTGCCTCTGATTACTACTATCGGGGGCTATCTGATCTGTTCCGGGGGCTGTCTGTTGGTCGTCGAGGCGATTTCACGTGTCGGCTGTGGACTTGGCTCAGGGTACGTCTGTATTGTCGCAGGGTACTGTAACTGAACTCTTATCTTTCTCCTTGCGTATTATAAATCATGACTCAAACAAACACGGATTCCGTTCGATTTCGTACTCGAATCGCCCTTTCTGTCGTCGGTGTGGTGGGTGCTGCCGCCCTCGGTTACCTCCTCCGAGGGCCAGAAGTCGCGTTAGCTATCGGCGCCGGCGTAGCTGTCGTGGAACTCTCTGTTGCGCTGTATCAACGCGTTCGGACAACGTGACTCCAGTGCCCCGGGCTCCGGAGTGGATGTCGATCCGCTGGTCGCTCGCTTTTCAAGCTGATTGCGCTTTCAGTACTGCTTTTCTTGGGCGTTGTGTAGCCGCCTGTATTCGCAGCTGGTCAAACGACGCAGCGGCGGCGTATTCAGCCGGCAGTAGTTTCCTCGGCTGGCTGGTGTGGTACTCAACTGCTCGCACCGTTCTCCACGCTGATGGGGCTCATCTTCGATTTCAGACGGCGAGTCACGTCTCTGACACGATGGACAACAGAAATGATAGAGCTCTCCGCCGACACGACTCGTTTCCCCCTCAGAATCCACAGTATTGCTGCACTCGGCACACGTGAGTGCGAACTCGACGGCGTCGTCGTTTCTGACCCGCTCGCGTACCGCATCGAACGACTCGGACGGGAGATCTAGCTTGACGAGTATCGGCACACCAGCTCTGAGTCGGCTACGGTCGACATTGATAGTGAAGTGGTTGATGATTCCGTCTCTTGGAGCCGTGTGACGCGATCTGAGACGGCTGGTCCCGAGAGGCCGACTTCCTCGCCGATCGCGCTGAACGAGCGACGGGCGTTCTCGGCTAACAGCGAGAGAATCTCCATGTCTGTTTCGTCCAAGTCCCGCATACTGGCAGAAAAGGACGCAAGATGCGATACTATTCTCCAGAAGACACTTTGGAATACGTCGTTTCATGGCCGTTCGAACAGCAGTATCGAAGCAGCAAACGACAAAGAGGAGCCGTCCGTATCTCTCACTGGCATGAGTCACACGATCAGCGTCGAGGGAATGACCTGCAGCCATTGTGAACAGATCGTCGAAGAGGCTGGATACACCGCCCACGCCTGAGAGCACCCAGAACGTTCGCGGACGACCGCCCCGTCGTTCTCTTCCGAGTCCGCTTGCCCTGATCGTCCCGCACAGTATCAGGCTCCGAATAGAATAATGAGGTGCGGTACCAACACACAATCTATGAGCAAGCATCCAGACCACGAGCGTATCCGGGACTCTTCGTCGGAAACTGATTCCGGGGGGCCCGTCTACTGCTGCCGTATCTGCCAGTTAGAAGCAAATGGAGGGAGGCGAGCGCCAGATTCCTCATCCGCCACGGAGCCTCCCCACTCCTCCGAGCACGCGAACCACGACCGGACGGACGAGACCACCACGGAACCCGGAGGCACCGACGAACACTCACACCACGATCACGAAGTCGAGTCCGGACACAGCCACGCCGAGGCTACCCACGCCCATACTGGGGGGGACGAACACGACCACGACCACGGCGCGGACGTTCACGAGGGAGAGCACGAAGATCACGGGGCCCACACCGATCACTCGGGTCACGAGCGGATGTTCCGGCGGCGGTTCTGGGTATCGCTCGCGCTCTCGGTGCCAGTCATCTTCTTCAGCGAGTTCATTCAGGATGTCTTCGGCTACACAGCGCCGACGTTCCCCGGAAGCGTCTGGATCACGCCGGTTCTTTCGGTGATCATCTTCGCGTACGGTGGCGTGCCGTTCCTCTCGATGGCCCGGACGGAACTCGAGAACCGCGAGCCGGGGATGATGATGCTCATCTCGCTGGCGATCACCGTCTCGTTCGTCTACTCCATCGGCAGTTTGTTCCTCGAGGGGACGACGCCGTTCTTCTGGGAACTCGTTACGCTGATCGACATCATGCTCTTGGGCCACTGGATGGAGATGCGGTCGGTCCGACAGGCCTCCGGCGCGCTCGACGAACTGGCGAAACTCATGCCTGACACCGCCGAGCGTATCACCGAGAGCGGGGATACCGAGGAAGTACCCGTTTCCGAACTCGGCGAAAACGATGTCGTACTCGTCCGTCCGGGCACGAGCGTGCCTGCCGACGGCGAAGTCGTCGAAGGCGAGTCGTCCGTCGACGAGTCGATGATCACGGGCGAGTCCCGTCCCGTTGACAAAGCGCCCGGAGTGGAGGTCGTCGCCGGGACGGTCAACCAAGACGGAAGTCTCCGCATCAAAATCACGAAGACGGGCGAGGAGACGACGTTGGCGGGCATCATGCGGCTCGTTGATGAAGCCCAGAAATCGAAATCTCGAACCCAGTTGCTCGCAGACCGCGCAGCTGGCTGGCTGTTCTACGTGGCACTCGGCGTCGCGGCGATTACGGCCGTCGCGTGGGTCGTCGCCACGGGGTTCAACATCGGTGTTCTCGAACGCGTAGTCACAGTTCTCGTCATCGCGTGCCCGCACGCGCTCGGACTCGCAGTTCCGCTCGTGGTCGCGATCAACACCTCGACGGCTGCCCAGAACGGGATGCTCATCCGCGACCGGATTGCCATGGAGGAAGCCCGGAACCTCGATACGGTGATATTCGACAAGACCGGGACGCTCACGAAGGGCGAGCAGGGTGTCGTCGGCGTCGAGACGGCAGACGACTGGAGTGAGGAGCGAGCGTTCGAAGTCGCCGCTGGTGTCGAGGGTGACTCCGAACACATGATCGCTCGCGCCATCCGGGACGCCGCCGAGGAACGAGACGTCCAGCGAGCGAGCGTTTCGAACTTCGAGAACTTTCGCGGTCTCGGCGTCAGAGCCACCGTGGACGGTGAGACGGTTCATATCGGTGGACCGAACCTGATTGAGAAACTCGGTATCGAACGATCCGACGGCATCGCTGCCTTCGCTGAGGAAGCCGGTTCGAACGCAGAGACGGTCATCTATCTGGTTCACGACGAATCCGAAGTCGTCGCAGCATTCGCGCTCGCGGACGTTATCCGGGACGAAAGTCGGCAGGCTATCGAGGCGCTACACGCGATGGACATCGAGGTGGCGATGCTGACCGGCGACTCCGAGGATGTCGCGAGGGCTGTCTCAGAGGAACTCGGTATTGACCAGTACTTCGCGGAGGTCCTGCCCGAGGAGAAGGACACGAAGGTCGAACAACTCCAGTCCGAAGGAAAATTCGTCGCGATGGTCGGCGACGGCGTCAACGACGCACCGGCGCTCACGAGAGCAGACGTCGGTATCGCCATCGGCTCGGGGACCGATGTCGCCATCGAGTCGGGGGATATCATCCTCGTCGACAATAACCCGCTGGACGTGGTGCGGCTCATCCGACTGTCGAAGGCGAGCTACCGGAAGATGCAGGAGAACCTCGTCTGGGCGACCGGCTACAACGTGTTCGCGCTCCCGCTTGCGGCGGGAATCCTCGCTCCCATCGGCATCCTCCTGTCGCCGGCGATCGGCGCCGTGTTCATGTCGCTGTCGACGATCATCGTCGCGATCAACGCTCGCAGACTGGGGAACGTCGACCTCTCAGTACCTGCGTAACCCACAATCTCAGCCATGTCAGTCACTACGACAGTGCTGTTCGGGCTTGGACTCCTGTCCAGAGGGATACTACTCGGTGGGCTTCTCGTTCGTATCCGGAGCCAGTCAGGCCGGTTCTGGCCCCACGGCACCCGCAACTGGACGTTCTGGCTCGGGTGGACAGCATGGACCGTCGCACTCGTGATTCTGTTTGGAGTATCAATGTTCGCCAGCTGGACGCGGTCGCGTTAAGTTAGAGGACGAGGCGCTCGACTGCAGAGTGTCTATGGCCGAAATCGAACGCCTCAACGATGGTATCGCGTGAATTGACTTGTCGTTTGTTGCTGTATACGCGCGTTGTATCTCGCACGGCTATCGGAACTCCTCTTTGAATTGGTGGAACACTCGGTGGTCAATATGGCTTCGTTGCTGAGCGACTGTTCTGCTTGCGAACCGGTCTGAAGGAGTAGGATCCGACAGAGCCGATGAAACTCAATGCTTATATCCTCGCCCTATATTCTTCGGATATGTCTCAAAGCATATCAAGAGATGATTCTACGATAGTAGACCTGGCCGAAGCAGGCCAACGAACACTCCAAATTGGAGCAGGCAACCCGATTCGGATCAGCTCGGGCCACCGAATCCTCCATCACGAGGGGAAGTGCTCACGGCCACACGGGCACAACTACGAGATCACCGTCGAAGTGACCGGCCAACTCACCGAGGAGGGGTGGGTCGTCGACAAAGGCGACGTCACGGACGTCATCGACGCGTGGGACCACCGGTTCCTCGTCGAAGAAGGCGATCCGCTCGTCGACGCGTTCGAAGCGTCGGGCGACAGCGATGCCCTCGTCGTCCTCGATCATCCACCGACGGCAGAGGTGATGAGCGTCCTCCTCGAACAGCGAATGCTCGACGCGTTCCCGGACACCGTCTCGGACGTATCGGTGTCGGTGAGCGAAACCGGCGAGCTCTGTGCATCGTACTGATGCCGGTCGCTAGCGATGTCGAGGAGCCCGCAACGGATGTTGACGCGGCTGGTGAGGGGCTCCCGATCAACGAGGTGTTCTACTCGCTGCAGGGCGAGGGAACGCTTGCTGGTGTGCCCTCCGTGTTTGTGCGGACGTCTGGGTGTAACCTGCGGTGTTGGTTCTGTGACTCGTACCATACGTCGTGGGAGCCGACCGGGGCGTGGCGCGACGTCGACTCGATCATTGAGGAGGTTCACTCCCACGAGCAGGCGAATCATGTCGTTCTCACGGGCGGAGAGCCGCTTATCCACGAGGAGTCCATCGAACTTTTGGAACGACTGGCTGCAGACGGGTATCATACGACGGTGGAGACGAACGGGACGATTTACCGGGACGCGCCGATCGATCTGGCGAGTATCAGCCCGAAACTGGCGAGCAGCACGCCGACACCGGACCGTGACCCGAAGGGGGAGGGTGAGTGGGAAGAGAAACACGAACAGAACCGGATCGATATGGATGCGCTGTCCCAGATGGTCGACGACTACGAGACGCAACTGAAGTTCGTCGTGACAGATGCGTCGGATCTCCCACAGATCACGGACCTGGTTGATCGGGTGCGAGAAGCGACGGCGACGACCGTCGCCGATGATGACGTGTTGTTGATGCCGGAGGGAATGACGCGGGAGCAACTTGATGGAACACGAAGTGAGGTCGCCGAGTTAGCGATGGAGTACGGCTACCGGTACACGCCGCGCCTCCACGTTGACCTGTGGAACGACGCCCCGGGAACATGAGCGTTGTACTGGGCCAGTCTGGTCGAGGTAGTGCGGTACTCCCAACGCGATGGGAGCGTCGCAGTCGGCGTGGTGTACAGAGCGAAAATCGATTCGACGCAACTGAGCAATCATGAGCAACAAAAGCGCGGTGATTCTGGTGTCCGGCGGGATGGATAGTGCGACGGCGGTGTACGAGGCGATCGAGCAGGGGTACGAGCCGTACTTCCTCCACACGTCGTACGGACAGCGCACCGAAGACAAGGAGTACGAGTGTGCGAAAGCGCTTGCCGAGGAGGTCGATGCGGCTGACTTTCTCCATATCGAGACGGGGCATCTCTCTCAGATCGGGGCGTCGAGCCTGACGGATGAGGAGATGGAGGTGGCTGACGCCGATATGGAGAGTGACGAGATTCCGACGTCGTACGTTCCCTTCCGGAACGCGAATCTGTTGTCTATGGCGACCTCGTACGCGGAGGCGACTGAGTCGGAGGCGCTGTTTATCGGGGCGCACTCCGAGGACTTCTCCGGGTATCCCGACTGTCGCCCGGCTTTTTTCGATGCGTTTCAGAACGTCATTGATGTCGGGACGAAGCCGGAGACAGCGATCGAGTTGAAAGCGCCGTTCGTTGAGTGGTCGAAAACGGAGATCGCGAAGCGTGGGTTGGAGCTTGACGTGCCGTACGACATGACGTGGTCGTGTTACCGCGATGAGGAGCCAGCGTGTGGGACGTGTGATGCGTGTGCGTTCCGGCTTGAGGCGTTCCGGAATGCTGGGTCACGCGATCCGATCGCGTACGCAGAGCGGCCGGAGTTTTCGTGATTTACCGGTCACGAAGGGTCTAGTCTTCCGAGGCAAGTATATTTATTCGTCTACCGACACGGGATAAGTATGATTGGTGTCCGATCGATGTGTGGTTGGAACTGTTCAGGGGTGCGTTTCAGATGAGTCTTGATGCTCGGGACGTTCGTATTCTACGCTCGATCGCGGAGAACGACTCTACCAGCCCGGAACGCATACAGGAGGAGACGAATATCCCTAAATCGACGGTCCATTACCGCATCAAGAATATGAAGGACCGAGGGGTGATCAAAAATGATTTATTTGAGATCGATTTCGAAAAGGCTGGATTGGGTCTCACGGTTATTTCCGAAGTGCTCGCCGAGTTCGGAGAAGGGTATCAGGAAGAGGTTGGGAAGGCGTTAGCCGAGATTGAGGGGGTAAATGAAGTTTATTTCATGATGGGAGATACTGATTTCATTGTTATTTCACGGCTTCCGTCTCGTGATATGGTTGAAACGCTTGTTGAGGAGTTTGAGGCTGTTGACGGAATCCAACGGACGAGTTCGAAGTTTGTGATCAGTTCGATCAAGGCAGATGAGAGCGTAGGGATATTGCGCGATTACTCTGAAGAGACGTTACTGAACTCGCACGGACTCGACGAGACGGTAGAAAAAATTGAGTGATCTGCTCTGTTCAATCCGGAGAAGGCGGAAGGGTAGAGCCGATTATACACTGGCGACGAAGCGGAAGTGCTGGACCGGTCGTTTGAGGGCGTCTCCGTGTCAATGTGATGTGGGTTGTGTTGAGAGTCTGCGACGGCCTGCGGTCCGTGGTGCTGCCATCGGTGTCATGTTACTCGACCGGGAAGCGGCATGGAGGCAGTACCAGCACCGCTCGGGTCGCCGTGGACGCACGCTGAAAACGGCGGTGTTCGTCGGTACGGGATCGCGTGTGGTCTCTTGATGCTCACGAGTCGGTACGCTGGTCGCACAACGCTATCTTGGCCGTCGAGTCTGGTGAATCCAGAGTGCACACGCGAGGGCCGCGAAGCCGGCAACTGTGGCGATACCGAACGCAACACGATAGCCTGTAAAGGAGTACACGGGCGTGCCGTCGACGATCTTCCCGGTCCAGAAGACATCGAGCACCATACCCATTACTGCGGGCACGACGGCAGCCCCGAAGTAGCCGACGCTGTTTATTGTCCCGCTCACCGTTCCGCTCACCTCGTCGGGGTGTCGCTGACGCCCGACGGTGAACGCGAGTGACACACCGCCATTGACGAACATGGCCGTGAAGAAGTGGAGTTGCGAATGCCGGTCAAAACGTTCACGGGATCGACTCTATTCGGACCAGTACCCGATAGAAATAGCCGCGATTACGCTCTAATAGCTATCATACAGACAGAATTATTATAGTAAACACACTTATCGGTAGAAATCTATCTCAGCAAAGAGTGATGCCTCTCGCGAAGGGCTAGCCCAGATCGAGCTCTAAATGAGTGTGATCAGCTCTTTGTCCAGCCAATCAAGGAACCGACTGAGTGTGATTCTGGGCTTCTTCCGGGTTTCAATGACCCCAATGCGCTCTTGTGTGAGGAAATCGACTAACAGCCACATATTGTAGACCACACACCCGAAGGCGAAATGAAACCACCGTACTCCAAACTCCTTCGAGGTAGTCCACGCTGCTGCGTTCTTGATCGACGAGTACGAGTTCTCGATCGCTCCGCGGTCACTGTACTGTTCGATCTGCTGTTTCGCCCAGCGCCGATCGAGTGCGACCTCATCACTCACATCGAGACTGGTGATAAACGGCTGTGGCGATCCCTCTTCATGGACATCATCATCTTCCGCTGGGGGTAACACGGCAACGGTCGTATGTACCGTGTGGTTTGAGACGCCATCCTTCACTACACCGTGCATGACGAAATCCTCCTCGACATACAGCGGGGTGTCATTCGGTTCGTGATACCCCTGCTTCACTTGGTCAAACCGGTCACACATCGGTCCAATCCGATGTTGATCTTTCTTGGCAGGGATTACGTAATCCAACCGCTTGTTAATAAGCGTCTGAAGGACATCTACAGCGTGAAATTCACGATCGGCATACACCATCCTGATGTCGACATAGTCTTCGGCGATCGAGAGAAGTTGTCGTGCAACATCCCCAACGTAGTAGGAACTATCCTTGCCGGGATAGGCGTCCGTCGCAGCGTAATCCGTACTCCCGAGCGGACACACCCCAACGACGTAGTGGGTGTTCTCGCCGACGATCACGACCGTCGCAAACTTGTGACACCAACTGTACTCTTTTCCTTCAGGTGCGCCCTGTACCCATTCCATCTCGTCGCGATCGCCATAGTAGGCAACGTACGTCATATCCAGAGCGACTTTCGCACGAGTCCCAAACCGTGAGCCGTTCCCGTGTTCGAGCTCCCTGATTCGGGGTTTCGCGCGTGTGTAGGTTTTCCGGAGAGCGAAATTCAGTACAGTCGCAATCTCCTCGATAGACATCTGCTTGAGGGCTTCCAACAGCGTCTCACCAGATGGGCCGTCCTCGTAGAACGGGTCATCAATATCTGGGTCTGGATTTTTCATGTCACCCAGCTTCTGGCCCGAATCGTGTGCTGCCTTCTGTTTGATCGACGCGATTGCTTCTAAGACGAGTAACTCATCGTCGTCGTAGATCGCGTCATCCGGGCGAGAGAGTGAGATTGAAGGGATGGCTACCGACTTCAACTCATCAAGCACCTGATGCCCCTTCTTCCGTAGCAAGCGTTGGACGGTTCGATTTGACAGCGACTGTTTGTCTTCGTCGTCCGCTGTTTTGAGAAGATCATTCCCGATTGGTGCGCCTCGTTCAGCCGCGAGCAGGCGGATCTCTTCAGCACCTGATTCGACGACCGTCTGTAACTTTCTGAATCGGCTTTCAAGCCGGACTGGTTTACAGCTACTTTCTGAGGGGAGATCATCCATCTCAAACCCAAATGCACGGGCGAGTTCCGGTCGGTCAGAGAGGCGTTCTGGGATTCCTGACAGAGATTCACGCTCGACAGTTGCCCACAGATACGCCAGAAACATTGGCCGAAACGGAAGCGACGAACTCCACTCTGGGTGTGCGTCCCGTAGCGTATAGCGGCTCACGTCCAGTTCGTTCGCAAGTGTGATCCAGTCAGTATCTGCAGTAAGGACATCATCAACTTGCTTTGTCAGCCCACTTTGAACCCGACTGCTCTCATTGCTCATCGGCTCTCACCGTCGATCGACAAAGATGAGCTGTCAACAGCCCAGTTGAGTGAGGACATTAGTATCGATAGTAGATTCATTTTGAACTTAACTGCTAGCGTGTCGTTTCCGAAGTTTTCGAAATAACCTTTGATACGGAGAGTTAAATACAAAATTTGAATACTACCGTTCGTCCCAAACAGAGATACATAGAATATTTGAGTATGCTTTGAATGCCAGTATAATTTGAACTAATGTACAAGGTGAATAGCGCTGCATCACAGAGCAGTATGTAATGCCAGATGATATCCCCGATACAGCGCCTAATTTAGAGGATGTGAATTACGATGAACTGTCGGAATTTTTTGAGAAGAAGGGCGCAGTTGAGTTGATCTCTCTTCTTGATGGTGAAGGGTATCGATTCGACGAAATCGACGATTTACTCGATGTCAGCCGTGGGTATCTGAATGATCGCCGTGACGAAGCCGTCCATCTCAGGCTGATTGTTCCTGACCAAGCATACCGAGATGACTCCGTCCGCCGTGTGTGGACTCTTACAACGTTGGGCCACTACCTCCGACAGCGGATGCGCCATCTCGGAGTGACAGAGAGCCACGAGCGACTCATCACCGCTAGACGTGAATACGAAGACCGGAAGGGTGATTTCTTGGACTGGGTTGATGATCCAGAGTCAATTGAAGCGTATGCTGAAGATATGCGAGCTGGCAATCGGGTACATCCAACAGAGTTTCCGGCCAAGATACAAGATCTTTTCCGCCGAATTGATCACGACCGTTTCTAATCCTGCTTGAACTGTTAGTGGACCTTTGGGGTAGTGGATTTGTTGAAATATTCAGCAGGTGACACGACTTGAGGTGGCTTCGGTCAATACAGGGGACTCACGAATCGCTCAGACTGCGTGAGGTGTCTCCCAGTCGGGAGTATCTGTCAAAGCAAATATCCCCCGTCTGAATACAGTTATAGACATGGATCTTGAACAGTTTCGCTACTACACTGCGTGGCACCAACACGCAAATCAGCGTTCTTACGAGGCTCCGGCCTCCCCGTGGAGGCTTCTCTCGGTGAGTCCAGCAGTAGTGGACTGGTACCATCCGAATCTTCAACTAAACTGGGGACTCGGTCGGGTGGAAGGTGGAGAGTGGGACGACACGAGCAACTGCTCACACATCCGAGACACCGTTATTTATCAAGGGCTCAGAGAGTGCTGTGTTGAATAGGTGCTGAGTCACGGTTACAGCGGTTCACACAGTGGTTCTATGTTGGTGATGGCGAACATCAAGACGATTTCACGGAACTGTCGATACCAGCCCAGCGCTCGCACGGCGTCGCCGAGCGAGCGCTTCGTTGTCGAATACGATGTTTCGGCCATCCACCGCTGAGAGTAACCTTTTGCCCGGTTGAGAGCGTTTTTCGCGGCTGCGTTCGCTGACGAGCCGCGATAATGAACGAGGTAATCGATGTCGTGTGCGGCGATCTCGTACTCGGTGTGCCAGTCTCAGTACCTCACAAAGCATCCTCGGCTAGCTGTTTCTGCGGCCTGAGTTCTGTGTCGAAGCGGTTGTACTGACGGTCTCGACGAGAGAATTACGGACGGATCGACGGAGAGCTGTCGCTGTCGGCGGCGGTCAGCCGCCGACGCGACAGCGTCGCCACTCACTCCGCTGGCTTGCTCGGTCGGTGGTTAGCGGTGGAATCGGTCGTCAGGTGGCCGATTCGCGGGGACGGCCCGACGCACCGCGAGGGCCGTCCACGCAGCTCGTCGAATCATATTGACGAACTCCTTGTACGGCCACCACCAGAGGCGACGCCCGCCTCGGCGGGGCGTCGCCACATACTCGTAGTGAAGGTACCGCCAGACGTTCTGTAAGAGGAGACTCACCACCACGTACAGCAGCCGTACCGTTGGATCTCGTGTTGTCGTTGTCGCTATCGCTTGCTCAAACAAGCGATAGCTTGACTCGATACCGAAGCGTTTCGAGTAGTGGTATCGAGCGTCCCGTGGTGAGTCGATGAACGGCGCGTCAGCGGCGTAGCCGTGACGCGCCACACCGTTCTCGTCATACTTCCCATTTAGGTACGTACAGTCGATGTAGACGGGAAAATCGACGGTCCAGCTGTGACCGTCGAGTTTCCCCGTCAGATCATGCTGAATGACGCGACTCCATCCTTCCGAGAGCTCTTGCTGAATCGCCTCACCCCACCGGATGATCGGGATCACGTACGCGTAATTGTGCGCCTGAAGCAGCGTGAGACACTTACTGTCGTAGAATCCGCGATCAAGGTAGACGGCCTTGACCCCGGCGTCAAGGCCGTCGAGGACACCGAAGAACTCAGCGAGGACACTACTTGCGGTATCGCCGTCTTTGAGACGGCGTACCGCCAGCGTGTAGCGTTTGTTCTTCACACGCGCGTAGAGTGTGGCATAGGCGTGGAACGCAGTGGTTCCACGCTTCGCTACCGAGTGATAGAGGCCGTCTGTGTCGTCTTCGTCACCGTAGTAGGGCCGCAGGTGGAGGTCTGCGCAGACCTCCACCTGTTCGGGGAGCAATTCATCGAGATCCTTTCGCAGGAGCGTGTTAGCGACTCGTTCGAGCCGTTCCGGCTCGAACTTCGTCCGAAGATGGTAGAGGACCGTGTTCCCAGCGGGTGAGTTCTGGCTCGACGCACAGAGCGTAGAGACAGAGGTCCCGTCGGCGCAAGCGCCGACGAGGACCTCATAGATGTCTTCAGCAGTGATTTCAGCGTTATTGGCTAACGAGAGCGAAACTTCCTCGTCAAGGCGGTTGACGAGAAAGTTAAGAAGCTGGTCCTCGTGGATCTCACCGTCTGCTTGTTTGGTTTTAGACACACCTTCAGCAAGCAGACGTTCTAACTAAGCGGCTTTGTGAAGTACTGAGTCTTGGAAGCCGTTGTCGGCGGCAACCGACTGCAGGTCGTCCGCGTTTCGGCGGACGACCTGCGGTCCCGTCTTCGTGTCGTGCTTCCACCGAGCTGCAATGTGCACGTCAAGAACAGCCAGCGATTCCACATCAGTCAATGTCGTCACTTTTAGCGTCTGTATCGTTCGTCCTGCCCGCTGACGAAAGTACGATGACGCACGTCGCCGGTCGAAGAACGTGCTGTCGAGCGCAGCGTGTTCGGACTGCGGGTGCTGCTGCGCGGAAACGCGCAGCAGCGCCCGCCATACCCACATTTTCAGCCGATCAAACGACTTGTAGATCGTGCTGTAGTCTGGGAGATCGTCTGGATCTAAGCCGAGTGCGTCACGAATCTCGGCCATATACTTCAGCCGATTCGGCGTTTCTCGGTAGCTGTGGCCGTCTTCGAGCCGAAGACAGTGTAGCACAACGTGTTTCCAGCGGGCGAACCCGCCGCTGGCGGGCTCGCCCGCGTGCTTTCCCAACGCTTGTTTGACTAGGCGACGACACTGCTCAACGAAGTCGAGGAGATCGACTTCCATGGACAGAATCGATTTCCTCGGCTTCGTCCTTCTGCCCCGTGATAACAGCTGATTAGATCGCTATTCAACACAGCATCAGAGAGAGGTTTCAAGAAAGCTACGCATGGGAAGATACAACTCTCTTTCAGTACGTAGCGGAGCAATTTGAGCAGCGTGAGACGGTGCGAGGGTATGAAAGCCCATCAGAGTATGTGAGGGTCCGGTGTGCGTATCTGGATAATCTCTTCAAATCGATACGTGATGACGGTTACCGCTCGAACGCAGCCGCTTACCACGAAATGGCGACCGAGGATAACAAATTCGAAGATGCGTATGCGAATCATTTAGATCCACTTGTTGCTATCTCTCGAACCGGTGAGATATACTGGCTAGAGGGATACCATCGATTCGCAATTGCGTCAATTCTCGAACTAGAGGAGATTCCTGTGTACGTCTTGTGCCGTCATGAAGAGTGGCAACGTGTGCGGGACGCACTCTCCACTGAACCGTCCTCCTCACTCTCCTCTGAGTTGGAGGAGTATGTTAATCATCCAGACACACAGGACATCGATGTGTAGAGTAGTCGGTACCCGATTTGCGCCCTGTATCTCGCACGGTTATCGAAACATCCCTCTGAGCTGGTAGAATTCTGAATGGTCAATACGCAGGTCTCATCGACCAGCCGTTTCAGGCAAGTATATGTCTGAGAAAAAGTATTTCAACAGAGCCGAGCGTTTGTATTTATTTCAACGAAGGCCGATGCGCCTGTAACGTGTGTATATGTACCAAATACTTGCGGGTACCGTCAGCAACTGGGCCGTTGGGACGCCCATCGAAACCAGATGTAAGAGCGCAACGCCACCGTAAACAATCCGATTAGGAGACCAGTTACAGTCTCTCCGTCAAACTGCCCTGATGTCAAGCCACAGGCTCACCGAGAACAACGGAACCAACAGTACCACCGCGATTTTGAATCAGTCAACTCGCAGTCTTCAGCGACCGGCTGTTTCAGGTGAGAATCTATCTGAAGAATGGGATTTCAACAGAGCCTTATAATCATGAAGGTGGAAGGAGATCCGAGTCAATGACGTCTGAGCAGTCGACTGGAATCCCCTCCCACGCAGCATCGACGGCGTGATAGCCTGTCCACCCTTCGCTTTTGAGAAGTTCAACACACGTTTCACAAAACGCTGTTCGCGAGATGAGATCGTTATCGTAGAGAATGTAGAAGAGAAAAGTCGGTGGCACTACACGCGCCTCGAGGTCGCGGTTCTGAATCTCTCGACGGATCGAACGGCGGCCGTGAGCGTCCATCAACACCACGTAATCGACCGCCTTTGGATGCTGCACGAGATGCTGTTCCAGCGATTGTTCACCGGCATCAGCCCCATGCGGTCGAGGGACACTCACGACACGTGTCAACGGTGTCTCTGTATCCTCAAGCGCATCAAGAACACGCGTACTACCGTGGTGAAGGCGATACGAGCGACTTCCTTCTGGAGCGTGAGAGCGGTTCTGCTCGTAATGGCGCTTTAGCTCCTGCTGGCAGACGTTCGTGGTCGTGAGTCCGATGTTCTCAGTAATACAATCCCATAGTGAGCTGTTCCCGACAGCGATCAGGGCGTCAGTATCGACGAGAATCGGATATTGCGATTCCTCAGTCGCCATTCAAACAAGATATTGGCTGGTATCGTCCTCGGCTGCCGCGGCAAACTCTTCGATATCTTCCTGGAGGAGGTCGAACTCCTCGCCAAGCAGCAGGCGAGTAGCCTCCTCGGAGATCTCACCTGCCTTGTAGCGTTCATAGAGGGTGATTTTGTCCTCGTCAGTCATGCTCCGACGGAGCATATCTGCAAGCCCCGCTCGGGCGAGTTCGCTGATATTGATCCCGCCGAGATGGATCGCATCGAGCTCGCCAGCCGCCTCTTTCAGCGCGCCCGCGCGGAATTTGATGGTATCGTCGTACGAGCCCTGACTCATATCTCTATGTACGGGCTGCTGCCAGTATAAATGTTCCCCCAGTCGGGAACACGTGGGTACAAACGATTTGCTTGCGAGAGGATGTTTCTGGCCGCCTTGGTTGTTAGATAACTTATATTCTGAACAAAAATAATTATTTGTAGCCGATCCGGTATTGGATAGGCTACGGCTTATTTCTCGTAATGGAACCGATATCGAATCGGATACAAGAGCGGGTTTCTCTGTAACTGGCTGGAATTTGTCATATCTCCTCTTGTTTTGTTAGATATCCGTTGTGAGAAAAAGAAGTCGTGAACGTTTCGTGTCGTTCGTAACTTAACGGCAACCGACGGTTGACTCAGCTTCGTGAGTAATCGCAAGACTGCAACCCAATCGCATTCACATAATCTACATAATGTGCAATATGTGCAAAACCTAAATAGTAGAGAAAATCGGGCAAATGCAGGGTTAGTCGTTCGAGACCTGCTCGCTAAGCATCTCCACAACTTCCTGGACACGTTCCTCATCAGCTTCGATGCCACGCTCTCGGAGTATCTGTAGGGCAACCTCGTCACCGTGGTCCGCAATTACCCGGAGACACGCATCTTGGAACTCTCTTCCCTCGTACTCGGGAACATCAAACATTGAGCAAGCGGCAGCCACTGATGATCGCATCCGGGTGACGCCATCCCACGTGTCCTCCCGGACATAGAAGCCGTGCATATCGGTCTCATCAAAGGAGAACGCCGGTCCACCGGTGGATTCGTCCACATCCTCCTCATCCTGCTCAGGAATGGACTCAGTCTCCGACTCTGTGTCCTCAGTAGTTATCTCTTCATCCGGTTGCGGTTCATCATGGGTGTCAGTACGTTCGTCGTCATCCGATTCGGCACCTTCCTCCGTTTGTTTGAGCTGTTCAGCGACGTCCCCGAAACGGTCGTCCTCATTAGGCATGGCTGTGTTCCTCCACGAGGTCCGCTAAGTGGTCGAAATTCGGGATCTGGTCGCAATCTTCGTCGAACTCCGAGACGGGCATCCCTTGCTTGAAGGCGCGGGAAATTGCGGTCCGTTCGCGAATCCCCGGCTTCGGGATATTATCGATGGTGCGTCCCAAATCATCGAGGGCATCAAAGATCTCCGGGTCCACACGAGCGTACTCAGGGACGAACGAACCGAACTCTCGGTTGAGATTTTCAACGAGAGTTCGGTGCTCGTTGTGTTGACCCATTGTTTCACGAATCATATTCGGGGTAACTGCGAGGATATCTAACCCGATATTCTGTCGGATTGGGGAGATCTGGCGTTCAATCATTTTGTTGAGACCGTTGATCGAGCCAGCACGCGGAATCAGCGGGATAATGACGCGCTGGACGGCGATAAGGGCATTATCAGAGAGTTTCCCACGGCCGCCTGCGGCATCAATTATCACGTAGTCGTATCCGTTTTGAATGAGCGGGTCGACGACGTTCCGTCGAAGCTTCACGTCTGCGAACCGTTCGTCCTTCAGCCTCGTCTCGACGTTCTCGAGCTCGTTACTCGACGGGAGTAGGTGAACGCCGAAGTCCGTCTCGATAAGCAGGTCTTCGGGGTCCTCACCATCGATAAGGGCGTCACCGAGGTTCGCATCTCGGTCGTACGCATCGTCGTATCCCAACTGGGTCGTCATGTGCCCATCCTTATCCAGATCCAATAGTACCGTCTCATGGCCACGAGCAGCGAGTCGATCAGCGATGTTGAGCGCGATCGTGGATTTCCCTACCCCTCCCTTGAGCAACGAGACAGCTGCTCCGGGGAGTCCTTCAAACTCGTCAGCACTCATAGCTCAGCACCCCCGTAAGAAGCGGATTTTGAACATTTTGTAGATAATGTACATTGGATAGATGTTGAAGGTTGCGCGAGTTTTGTCGATAATGTAAGTTTCGCTCTGGTCATACGCGGTTAATGAAGCTCGTCCACCTTAATTCTGTGTCAGACAGATTGCGTACGCTATCTACACAACTTACATTTTGTACATTCCGTGGATTGTTGGCGCAATTGAGATTGTCCTAATCACCGTCGACTTTACGCAATCTACATAATTTAGATTATCAGCATTACATACATATTCGTCACAATCTTTGCCACCCACACGAACCAATTGAAGATACCCAATTTGCATTATCAACATTATCCACATTATGCAAATTGTCTATGAGATCTGCATTTTCCAGTCATTCAATTGAATAGTCCTGAGTGATAGAACTCAGCCAGAGCCGTTCTACCCTGTCCTCTAGTAAGACTTTTAACTGTTACCGGGTTATTGGTAACTACCAGATGTACGAGGTTCTCGACGACACGGCGGCACAGACTATCCTCGCCATCGAGAGTGGTGACTCCATCCGCCGGGTCGCCCAACACCTCCACACGCCCTACGAGACAGTGAGACAGGCCGTCAATCGGCTGGAAGAAGCAGGCTACGTCACCTATGACGACGGCCTCACTGTCGTCGACGAGCGCGTACGCGACGCAGCCCGCGAGCTCGTCGCTGCCAGCGCCGGCGTCAGTCCACCCTCCATCGAGGAAACGTACGCCATCCCACAGTTCAGTGACTGGCCGTTCGCGTTCACGCGGATCGACGCCGTCTACGTGTGGACTCAGGGCGGCTACCAGGTCGGTCGCGAGCCCGACGACTATCCATTGTTCCTCGCTGTTCGTGAGCAGGACGTCGACGCCTGGGAGACATTTTTCGAGTCGTTCGACCTCCCCACCGCATTCGAACGACAGCCCCAAGACGAGTTGGACGGACCGCTGCAGATCGTCCTCGAGCCACGCGCGTCACTCGACATCGAGCACGTCGAAGGGTACCCGGTGATCCCGAGAGCAGAGACAATCGAGTATATGCGCGAGAACTACGCCCAATTCCAGTCGGGGCTGGCGATGCTCGACCGGATGTACGAGGACCTCGACCTCGGCGTCACGTATCGAGAGACCGAACGGGCACAGCCATGAGCTTCAACAATCGAAGTGACGCGCTCATCGAACTGCTCGAAGAGCTCACCCAACAGGGTCACGAGTACGTTCTTGTTGGCGGCTACGCTGTCTCAGCGTTCAATGCTCGCTTCTCCACGGATCTCGATATCGTCGTCGCGCCAGACTCCAAGGCTGACTTCGTCGAGTTCCTCGAACAGCGGGGCTTCGAAGAAACGGACAGCCACGCCAAGGAGTGGTTCTACGATACCGAGGTAATCGAGTACGAGAAGCGGCTCACGCCGCAGCAGCCGATCGGCTTCGATCTCCTGGTAAACGGACTCGGGTGTCGCCAGACGGAGGCACAGTGGTCGTTCGACTACCTGTACGACCACAGCCACCAACAGGAGGTGAGCGGAGGTACAGTGAGGACCACAGCCAGAGTCATCGATGGGGCAGTCCTCGTGGCGGCAAAGCTCCACAGCGGCCGTGAAACAGACCTCCGGGATGTCCTAGCAGTGGCAGAAGAAATCGACCTTGACGCTGTCACGCCTCACCTGCGGAGAGGGGACGACGATGCGCTCCGGGAGCAGCTTGAGCGTGGTCTGGAAATCTTGGAGAGCGACGAACTCAAGCATGGATTTCGGAGTGACTTCGGGGCCTCAGTTGTCGCAGAAGAAACAGTCAGCGCTCTTCAGGGGTATCTGTCTGCGGAGATTGACCACTTGGACTGAGGAGGTCAGGGCTCCCTTGATCGGAAATAAAGATGGGTTCTTCGATACCCAGGTGTGTGTTATGACTCGCACGGCTCAACCTTGGTCGTGTTCTCGTGTAGGTCTATTTTATTTATACCAGTACGGGTTTACACGGCTTTGCGAGAAGCACTACCTTTCTGCTCAATTGCACCATGGATGACTTTGCTTCAACCCCACGAGGGTACGTCTGAAACGATGACGACTCTGGTGGTGTTTCATACCTATGACAACTTCAACCCCACGAGGGTACGTCTGAAACTCCCCCTCGGAGGGCGGCCCAGGCGGCCCCGTCACGACTTCAACCCCACGAGGGTACGTCTGAAACCGGGGTTCACCTCTTTGACCCGCTCGATTTCGGAGTTACTTCAACCCCACGAGGGTACGTCTGAAACTTCTTTGACGTGTCGGGTTGCTTTACCCCATGTCTCACTTCAACCCCACGAGGGTACGTCTGAAACTTCCGTCGACTCCGCTCGGCGCGAGCTACCCGCAGACTTCAACCCCACGAGGGTACGTCTGAAACCACGTCATCACCCCCAGCGGCGACCGCGAGCACGTCACTTCAACCCCACGAGGGTACGTCTGAAACGCACATGCGGTCGGTGTTCGCCTCCCTGTTCATCACTTCAACCCCACGAGGGTACGTCTGAAACTCTACGAGTGGCTCGAGAAAGCCGACGACCAGGAGACTTCAACCCCACGAGGGTACGTCTGAAACGGAAACGTAGTTTCCGCCGTCCGCGCCGTTGATGTCACTTCAACCCCACGAGGGTACGTCTGAAACCCCCTCCGGCGACGCCAGGGAGTGGCGGCCACGAGACTTCAACCCCACGAGGGTACGTCTGAAACCGGTCGAGGCCGCCGTCGCCGTGTCCCCGAGGAGACTTCAACCCCACGAGGGTACGTCTGAAACAACTCGAAGCCGGGGATCTCGCTGCGGATCCGGCTACTTCAACCCCACGAGGGTACGTCTGAAACGCCGACGGCCGCACCTCCAGCGAGCTCCAGGAGGCACTTCAACCCCACGAGGGTACGTCTGAAACTAGGTCGTCGGGTTGAGGCCGGCAATCCCGGCGGCACTTCAACCCCACGAGGGTACGTCTGAAACGAGCAAAACAACGCTACCATGGGCGCGACGCTAACCACTTCAACCCCACGAGGGTACGTCTGAAACACGACGACGCGCCGATGCTCGACGTCGAGCTTGAAACTTCAACCCCACGAGGGTACGTCTGAAACTCCCGTTAGTCGCAGCGACATCACACCCCTTACAACTTCAACCCCACGAGGGTACGTCTGAAACTTCATCGTCGAGCACCTGGAGCACTCCCAGATCTCACTTCAACCCCACGAGGGTACGTCTGAAACGAGCCAGCCGAGCTGGAGCCGGGTGAGCTCCTGGGGCACTTCAACCCCACGAGGGTACGTCTGAAACGAGTTGAGTATCGGCTTTAAGAGGTTCTTCCAGATACTTCAACCCCACGAGGGTACGTCTGAAACACGTCGATCCCGTGGTCGTCGAGGTATGAGGCGGTCCACTTCAACCCCACGAGGGTACGTCTGAAACTTGCGGGGCCGACACCGTCGGCGACGAGCCCTGCCAACTTCAACCCCACGAGGGTACGTCTGAAACTAGTCGGCACCGTTGAGGCCGGCTCGACCCGCCGCACTTCAACCCCACGAGGGTACGTCTGAAACTGGCCGATGTTGGTGATCTCCTCGCTGATGCGGTGACTTCAACCCCACGAGGGTACGTCTGAAACAGTAGACCGCCACCGCGACCGCGACGGCGCCGAGAAACTTCAACCCCACGAGGGTACGTCTGAAACCCGTCGACCGCGGTCTCTGCGAGGCGGTAGACGTCACTTCAACCCCACGAGGGTACGTCTGAAACTCGTCCTCGATGGACAGCCACCAGGGCGGTGAGAACTTCAACCCCACGAGGGTACGTCTGAAACTACTTCACCACGACCACCGCGACGGTGATCAAGATACTTCAACCCCACGAGGGTACGTCTGAAACCTGCCGTTCAACACGGGCACCCCCGGTGGGGACGCACTTCAACCCCACGAGGGTACGTCTGAAACGAAAGTCGTGGCACCTGCAAGCGTGGATAGAGCGACTTCAACCCCACGAGGGTACGTCTGAAACAAGGACCGCATCCATGACATGCTGCTCGGGTCCGGCACTTCAACCCCACGAGGGTACGTCTGAAACTCGCCGGTCCGCTCGTCGACGACGTCGTCGGCGCACTTCAACCCCACGAGGGTACGTCTGAAACCTCTCCAACGCGAGTGACATCGCGACCGAGTACCAACTTCAACCCCACGAGGGTACGTCTGAAACCGGACACGACAGCGCCAAACCGACGTCGCTCTGGGGACTTCAACCCCACGAGGGTACGTCTGAAACGCGGGATCTTCCCCGAGGTCCTCGCGAAGCTTGGGACTTCAACCCCACGAGGGTACGTCTGAAACACGGTCACAGTGGCCGTCCTCGAAGTCGACCTTGAAACTTCAACCCCACGAGGGTACGTCTGAAACTCACGATAGCCCGGCCTCCCGGCGAGCAGTGCGGGAACTTCAACCCCACGAGGGTACGTCTGAAACTGCCGCATTTTGCTGATTCCGAACATCTCAGGGGGTACTTCAACCCCACGAGGGTACGTCTGAAACCGCCTGATGCCCCGGATGGACACCAGCGGCGAGCAACTTCAACCCCACGAGGGTACGTCTGAAACCCAGCAGCTCCACGCAGACGGCGAGGTCTACCAGCCACTTCAACCCCACGAGGGTACGTCTGAAACGCGTCGACGCGAGACTCTCACCTCCAGAACTTCGCACTTCAACCCCACGAGGGTACGTCTGAAACTGGAGTCTCGCGTCGACGCGTCGACCTCCTCGGGACTTCAACCCCACGAGGGTACGTCTGAAACAACCCGGACTACCCGCTGTACATCGCGGGCTACTAACTTCAACCCCACGAGGGTACGTCTGAAACGCCCACGCTCCGCGACGGCCGGTTGTGGTGCTCGAGACTTCAACCCCACGAGGGTACGTCTGAAACTAGCCTTCCCGAAGTCATGGAGAGCCGCCGCCGCTTACTTCAACCCCACGAGGGTACGTCTGAAACGCAGCGAGACACGGGTTTGCACGTGCGGACAATGCGACTTCAACCCCACGAGGGTACGTCTGAAACGTCTTCCAGATCGGCGGAGTCCACGGGTGGACGACTCACTTCAACCCCACGAGGGTACGTCTGAAACTGCTCGTCATCGCTGCGGAGTCCGCGAACTTCTGACTTCAACCCCACGAGGGTACGTCTGAAACGAGAGGTCGATGACGGCGTCGGTGTCGTCGCGGAGACTTCAACCCCACGAGGGTACGTCTGAAACCAGGAGTTCGGCGCCGACGTCGGCGTTGTTCAGGTCACTTCAACCCCACGAGGGTACGTCTGAAACGCCCCTTCTCCCGATGACCATGTCGGGAATCCCGAAACTTCAACCCCACGAGGGTACGTCTGAAACGGACGAGATCCGGATGCCGCGCATCGCCGAGGTCGAACTTCAACCCCACGAGGGTACGTCTGAAACTGGGAGGAACCGCGCGAACAGGCCATTATCCGGGGACTTCAACCCCACGAGGGTACGTCTGAAACGCGGGTCCGCTGACCCATCGACCCCGGCGACCACTCACTTCAACCCCACGAGGGTACGTCTGAAACGGTCGGATGAGTCGCTGAACCGCTTTCGATCACTCAACTTCAACCCCACGAGGGTACGTCTGAAACCATGGTGATTTTGTCCACCATATCACCTCTACCAGTGGAATACACTTCATCATTTCCGTCGACCCGCAATCCCCCCCAAACCCCCTGGGGGTCGACATCAGTTAGAGGAACCGACTATCTTCGGTCGGGTCGTCTCCGTACACGGTACGGTTCAATAACTGGTCCGAAGAGAGTTCGTAGACCATGACTGATTCTCCCTCCTGAAGGAGATCTTCAATCTCCCCCTTCAGTGTCGCTAGATCTCCCTCCGAGATTTCCCCTTCCAGTACTGAGTTCTGGACGTGAACAAGATATCGGCGACAGAGCTTCAGCATCAGGTGGGTCCTGTCAGCCTCCATGTCGTAGACGACGATGACGTACATCTACCACCATCGCTTGAACGAATCATAGGATTCACCGGCTAGCAAGTGCTTTTTGAGCTTGTATACCTCCAAGCGAAGCAAATACTGATAGCTCACCTTCCGGTTCAGCGTCGGGTGCTCAACTGTTCGTTCGAGTGTCTCCTCAAACTCCTTCAGAAACGTCGTTCGCCCTTCCTCGTTAAGTAGACAGGAGCCAACCTCGTCTCGAAAATCGTCTCGGCTGATCTGCTTACGGTTGACCAGTCTGAACAGCAGCCGATCCGTTAGCACTGGTTTGAACAGGTCGGCAATATCCAGCGAAAGGGAGTAGCGCCGTTCTCCCGGCTCGTGGAGATAGCTGATGGTCGGGTCAAGTGCGGTAGCACGGATTGCGGAGACACAGTTTGCGTACACCATACTATTCCCGAACGAAATGAGCGCGTTCACCGGATTCGGTGGTGGATTGTACTCTCGGCCGTCGAACGCGAACGAGTCGGGAAGAACCGCCTCGAACGTCTGGTAGTACGCTCTCCGGGCCGTCGCTTCCACACCCATGAGCTCGGAGATATCCCCAGCGTCGTCGATACGCGCAGTCGCGTTGTCCAACTCCTCGATTACGCCCCCGAGCTCGTACTCCCGACTGTCGTAGTACGTGACGTTCGTCCGCATGTTGTGGATACTCCCACGGACGAACGAGGCAGCGAGAGACTGACGTTGCTCAGGATCGTCGTACGCCCGGACCTGCTCGACGACAGTTCGACCGCTCGTCTGCCCGCGTTCGGGCATCAGTGACCCTGCATAGCGATCGTTCCATCCGAAGACATGGACAGCAACGCCGTGGTCATTGAGAAACGACATTAGCCGCGTGTTGTAGTCGATCTGTCCGTGCAGGTAGATCGCCTCAGCGTGTTCGACGGGGATATGTTTTTTTTCGCCATCATCGGTCTCCAGCCGAACTGTATCCTCGCTCCGTTCGATGCGGCCGTCCGAAAAGATGTGGTAGTTCTTGTCCATGATTAGACCCAACAGAAGTCGTGGTAGGCACACGACTCGCAGTACGGTTTCTCAGTGGCTTCCGGCGGGCTGTCCGCGGTCACGATCGCGTGAATCCCTCGGATTGCCGACTCGACTTTGTCGCATCGGTCGTCGTCGAGGGAAACGTCCTCACGTCGACGCTCAGTCGGGTGTGCCAACACGCCCTCACGTTCGACGCCTAATACCCGGTCGAGGTACCAGAGGTAGTACGAGAGCTGCATTCGCGCTGGCTCTGTCAACGTCGATGAGGGTTTCACCTCTACCACCCGACCGTCTTCAAGTAGGTCGAGAGCGATCATCCCGAGTCGAAGGTTCTCCTGTGAACGTTCGCCGTAGGAGGACTCATCGACGCGAGTCCCTCGGGCAACGCTTGCGTTCTCCCGGTCGATTTCGACGTTCCGGCTCTCGAACCAGAGCTCGCGTTCACAGACGTAGTAGTACTGCATCATCACGCCAGTGACGCGAAACGGGTTGTCGACGGCGTCGCCCTGTGCTGTGGCCACCAGCCGAGAGACGGGATCGCTCACAGTAGACGTGCCTCCACGCTCGTGTCAGGGATGACGACGCCGTCGGTGGCGTCGAAGTAGCCGTCATGCCGTCCCGGGCGCCCGTCGAGCACCAGTCGGTCGGTGTCGGGGAACAGCGGCTCGCATGCAGCGAGCTTCTCCATCGTGTCGTCGTCGCCGGGGTAGACGGGAACAGAGACCTGCCAGTCCGCGGTCGACTCGACGAGGTCGTCCAGGTCGTCCCACCGGTACTCGCCGAACGCTCGCCGGATCTCTTCGACGGTCTCGCGCTCATCGGCCGTTCTCGTCACGATCACGTCGACGGCGAGCCGCTCGTCGATGAGCGAGAGTCGCCCGAGCTCTTCGGCTTCTGCCCGCTCGAGGTATTCCACGTACTCGTCGGCACCGACGTCACGCCCATCGAGCAGGTCGAAGTAGTGTTCGACGGCGTTTCGAGTAACGTCTGGCTCGGGCATCGGGTCACCGTCGTAGACCGTTGCCAGCGCTTGGCCAGTCAATTTGGTGAGACTCTCTCCTCGACCGTAGACCGCGCTTGCGGGCGTTGTCTCGCGGTTCGGCGGCGGCGCGAGCTGCCAGACCGTCACGCGCCCACGGTTGCGGCCGTATGACCGGTTACACCGACCCGCAGCCTGCACGAGGCTGTCCATCGGCGCGAAATCACGGATGACCTCGTCGAAGCTCACGTCGACGCCGGCCTCGACCAGCTGGGTGGAGACGAACAACACTGGTTCACCCGCTTCGGCGAGGTCGGACGCCACGTCGATGAGGTGGCGTCGGTCACACGGCCGGTGGCGTGTCGTGAGGTGGACCAACAGAGGTTGCCCCGAGCGTCGTCGACGGGCCGCGTCGGCACTCGTTCGCTTGGGCGGTATCGATTCGGTCGATTCATCCGCGTCGTTGAGCAGTTCGTCGTACACCTCATTGACGTCCACTGGTATTGTTCGGTCGGCAATTGACTCGGCGAGCTCACGCGCGCTGTCGATCGTGTTGCAGATCGCCAACACCGAATCGCCGTCGTCGGCCCGGGTCGCGACGAGGTCGCCGGCTCGGTCGTAGGAGAGTGCTGCTGACTCCGCGTCGTCGTCGATCGTATCGCTCTCTTCACTGTCCTGCCCGGGAAGCATCGCGATCGCGGACGGGTGAAGCACGAAGTCGAGCCGGTCCAGCTCGTCGTAGTACGGATCAGGATCCGCGACAAGGGAGAACGGCTCTCGGTCGCCCGCAGACAGGAGTTCGGGCTGAGTGGCCGTCATGGCGATCACCGACGCACCGTACTCCTCGGTCAACAGTTCGACCAGCCGGTCCACAAGCGGCCACCACTCGAGCGGCAGCGCCTGCGGTTCGTCAAGAACTACCACGCTCCCGTACAGCGAGGGGAGCTTCATCGAGCGGGCGTTTGTCGGCCCGGCCAGACTCTCGAACACCTGGACGAATGTCGTCACGACCATCCCCGACCGCCAGCTCTCGCCGAGGAGGGCGGCGACGTTCTCGACGGCGTCGTCGGCGACTGATTCGGGCTCGTCCGGCGGCGAGACGAGGGTATCCGCAAGGTGGTGGTCGACGGTGAGCCGTTCGCCTCTCTCACGGGTCCCGAACAGTTCGCGGCTCTGTTCAGCCACCTGATCGATAATGGACGTGTACGGCAGTGCATAGACAAGACGCCCCTCGTTAGGGTTCGACGCCATCTCACTCCCCTCGAGCACTGTTAGGGCGGCGTCCAGTCCAGTGAGTGTCTTCCCCATGCCCGTCGGGAGCGTCAGCGTCGCGACGTTCCGATCGTCATCGACGAACTCTTTGGCGCGAGCGTGAACCTCCTGTCGAGCGTCCTCGCGCCGCTCGTTCATCTGTTCCGTGCGCGGGTCCAGCTCTGTCTCAGCGTTCTCAGTCTGGAGTTCGTCGATGTACGCGTCGATTTCTAGCCGCCCAGGGGTCGGCGATCGGTAGGCCTTCCGGCCGATTTCGATTCCGGTCGACAGGTACGTCGCGCTCGCCTTGTCGGCGAAAACGAGCGCACTCCAGACCTGTAGCACTGACTCGTAGAAGCTGGGAGGAAGTTTCTCCGGTGCGGGGCGAAGTCGCCGGCCGCTACAGACGGCTTCCGCGACCCACGGGAGCTCGATGGCTGCATCGGAATCGGCGAGCCGTTCGTGGAACGTTTCCCAGTCTCCAGCACCGCCCGTCGCTCGGTCCACGAGTGCCTCAGCGAGTTCAGGAACCGTCTCGTCGATGTGTGCTGCCTGTTCGAGCGCGTCGGACCGGTAGAGTGTCTGTATCCGTCCGGACTGCTCGACGCTCGCTCGGTGCACGTAGTCGGCGGTATCGGGGAGGCGTCCGTGGTGTCTCGCGACGGCCAGAAAGCCGACGAGCTGATCGGCGCCGTCGAACCCGCGTGCCTCCAACGCGTAGTGGGCGAGTAGCGCCGATATGGGGGCGTGGTGTTTCGGTCCAGTTGGCTGTGCGTCGTCCGAAAGGAGATGCTCGCGGAACCACGCGGTCAATTTTCCGAAATCGTGGACTCGTGTCACCACCTCCGCCAGCTCGGAGAGTGAGTTCCCCTCCGGCGTCTCGGCGTCGTCGGGGACGAGCCATCCGACCCGCTCGCGGACATCGTCGAGATGTTCTTCGAGTGGGATCTGTTCCCCGTCTGGTCCGATGTGTGACGGTCGGTCGGTGAAATCGACCATGACTACGCCCCCTCGCGGCTCACGAGAACATCACCCGTCGACCGTCGACCTCGTGAGTCTTGACATCATGTACTCGGAGTGGCTCCGCTCCAGTTGCGTACGCAATCGACTGGAACGCTGTCGTCGTCCGACCACCTTCGTCGGCCGCCATAAACGCCGGTGACCGTTCGACTTTGACCTCCGTTTCAGGGGTAAGTTCGACGCTATCGACGGCTTCGAGTACCGCCGAATCGACATTGGTAGTCTCGCGCTCGTGTGGCGTTACCTCGAACTCGCCGAGATACGTGACCTCTGCAAGATGCTCCGAGAGGCCGAGACTCGGCGGGTAGTAGGACGTCCCATCGCAGAGTCGGTCCTGCAGTCGGCCTCGGAGATCGTCGTTCGCGAGCTGAAGGTCGACACGGTAGGCCGGTTCGACCAGCACCTCGTAGTTGTGTTGCTGGCGGAGTTCCGACGGGTCCGGCATCGAGATCCGTGCATGCCCGCGGCTGGGCATCGTCGTCATGTGCTCTTTGGCCGTCGAGAGCGTGTTCATCGGCATATTGATCGCTCGGAGCTCGTCGATCGGCTCCACCGCGACAGCCGACACGTTCTGGCTGAACGCCTCGTAGTAACTGTCTCGGTCCAGTCCGAGCATCGCGGCGACGAGGCCGGCGACGGTCGTCCGGGGAATGATACGGTACGTCTGTTTGACGATGTTCCCCTCAACCCGTCGAAAGTGACCCCACTCTCCGCGGAGTTCGAACGAGAGACACGTCTCTGGGAGCCCGTCGCCCTCGTCGGTCCAGCTCTCAAGTGACTCTTGGGCCATCACTTGGGCATCGTCGCGGCAGCCTCGTCGTAGACGTCGACGACCTCGACCGCGTCGCCGACAGCCTCGCGGAGCGCGTCATAGAAGCCATGCTCGCTGGGCTTGTCGCCCGCAGTGTAGACCTCATCGCCGACGGTCACGTCGAGCACGTCGCTGGCGACGACACGAACGCGGGCGATACGGTCGGCGTGGCGGCCCAACCGGGAGACGAGATCGGTCCCGTCGAGCATGAAATCCCGAACGTTCCGAAGTTCGTCGACAGGTGCCGAGTGCTCTTCGTCGATATCGAGATCGCGAGTGAGCCCACCGAGGTGGAAGCTCTCGTCCTCGTACTCGACACGGAGGTAGAGTCGTGGCTCTTGGCCGACCTTGCTCCGGCTGATTGTCTGGTTCTTGATCGCGCGCCACGGTAGGGTGTCCAGGCGCTCGACGTCCGCCTCGGAGAGCTTCGTGTCAGCGGCACCATTCTCGTCGACCAACCCATGAAACGCGATGAAGCCGTACTGAATGCGGTGGTCGTCGAGGTCGAACCCACCTTGTTCCTTCCCTTCGCCAGTCGCGATGACGCTAGTGAGGCTGTTGTACTCCTCGTTCTCGGTTACGGGGTGGAGCGTCTTCGCGGGCGAGAACTGGACAGGGCCGGTAAAGTGGTCTGGGAGGTAGTCCTCGAACCCCTCGTAATTCCCCTTCATGTCGACGCTCATCGTCGCGCCGAAATACCGTACGTCGGCGCTGGCGTCGAGGAAGGTGCCAAACACCTCTTCGCGGAGTTCGGCGGCCTCGTCGTCGTCCAGGTCGCCGAGGTCCCAGTCGTCCGGATCTAGTTCACGCATCCGGTCGGCAAGCAGGTCTTCACGTGAGGACTGCTTGCCCGCATCGTTTTTCACGTTCCGCACGTAGACGCCGTGGCCGTCGTCGTCTAGCTGGTCGCGGAGGTAGCGCTTCAGCCGGACGTCCGTCACGATCGCCTGCTGGGTCTCGGGATCGATCCGCGGTCGATTTGCCCCGCTCAGGGGATTCCCGTTCGGGTTGGCGTCGACGGCGTCGTAGCAGAAGACGATCTCGGAGCGGTTCGTTACGGGGTCGTAGCTGTCGTCGGCGTATGTGTCGTCAGTCATGCTTCTTCCTCCTCGGTTTCGGGCTGGTCGTCGGCCTGTTCATCGTCGCTGCTCGCCCAGTTGTTCATCCCATAGGCGACCCCCAGCGAGTAGTAGAACCGGAGGTCTGTCGTGTCGAGTTCCCAATCGCCGTCGATGTCGATCCGGGGAAGCGTCGTTACCAGTCGGTCGACGACTTCACGGTACATCGTCCCGGACATGTTGTTCTCCCGGGAGTAGATGACGTTCTTGTCGAGGACGTCGCTGGCAAGGCGCTTCAGCTTCGACTCTGTGACGGCCTTGATCGGGTACTGGTCGATTAGCGTCGTCGAGCGCCCCTCACTGACTTGCTGGTAGCCGGTTACTTGACCGACCAGTGCGCCGAGGAGGAAACTGCCACGCCGTTCAGGCTGATCCTCCGCGAGCGCCGGCGTCTGTTCAAGGAACTGTTCGAGTTTCGTCTCCCGAGCCGCGGCGACGTTCCCACCGTCAGCTCGGGCTGGTGTGTCCTGTTGCATATCGTCTGTATGGTTGTGTGTCAACTGCCGCGGCTCTGTAACCGGTTCGTACGCGTCGCGTCCGGTGAGAAGCCCCGCTTCGGCGAGCGCACAGAGCTGTGCGTACTGTGCGGAGACACGGAAGCTCGGGAACTCCTCGCCCTCGTCCTCGAGCAGTCGTTCCACGTACTCTGTGAGCACCATCTCGACATCGAGCGGTTCGCCCGAGAGCACAGCCACGAGCGCACGGATCCGGTAGTCGTCGGCGCTGGCGTCGTCGTCATCGGCCGGCGCGAACGTCTGTTCGAAGTACCAACCGGTTGCGAGGATGCTCAGCAATGCCGACTCCTCCGGAACGAAGATGTCCCAGTTGTCCGGTGTCGGGAACACGGCTCGAAGCCCCGGACCGGGGTGGTCGGCGTCACCCTCCGCGTCGTACAGCCACGACTGGAGCACCCGCTGGTGAGCTCTAGTGAGCTCGACGGGCGAGAATAGCGTCCCGTCCATGCTGTCGCCGAACACGTCGAAGCGCTTCGTCTGGTGTTCCATCACCGCGGCGACGTAGAACCGGAAGCGTTCTCCCACTTCCTGCAGTCGCGGGGTGTCCTGATAGCTTCGGTAGGCGCTCTCTAGCGGGCTCATCTCTCCGGCGTGTACTAGGTCGTAGAGGAGTCCGTAGAGGTCCCTCGCGTCTGCCGGACCGAGCCGCCCGAAGAAGTACGGGAGGTAGTAGACGTTCGCTCCCATCGTGTAGTAGTCGCAGGCGTCGACGAACGTACTCGCGTTCATCAGCGTCACTGCAACGTCTTCCGAGACTGGGTGCGTCCGCCACGCCTCGTCTGGATCGAACCCGGGGAACTTCTCAAGCTGCTTGCCAAGGAAGTAGTTCAGCGGATCCTCAGCTGTCCCGACAGTCGGGCCTCGATTGCCGGTCACGAGATCGGTTGCCTCACCGATGGAGTCCGTAGCCTCTCCCTTCGAGACGAGCTTCGATCGCTTGCGCGCTCGCATTGCTTCGTTGAACACGGAACTCGCCTCACCCGGAAGGAGATACTCGCCGTCAGGCTCGAGTTTGACTGCGACGGTCGTGAGCGCCGTCGTCTTGCCGTCGAGCTGTTCCTCAACGGCGGTCTCGATGCGCTCTCTAAGTCCCTCACTCTCGCCGAGTTCGGCGAGCGCGTCGACGATCCATCCGTCTTCGTGATCGGCGACAGCCTCTTGGATCACGTCGTCGGCTGCCCACGCGGTGAGTCGTTCGTGGAGATACTCCGCGACCTTCTCTGGCTCTTTGTTCTTGCCCGTTCGGTGGGTGACACTGTGGTCGAATCCTTTTGCGGCGTTATACCACGAGTGGGCGACTGCCTCGACTTTCTCCTCGCCGTAGCTCTCGACACCGATCGGTTGGTCGGGGTCGAGGCGGGGCTTGTCTCCACTCAGATCGACGCGGAGATAGAGTAGGCTCTCGGGCTCGTCGAACAGGTCGGTCGATTTTTCCGGCGTCAGGTAGGCTGCGTACTCGCCACCTCCGGCGGTTGCAAGCGTGTATAGACGCCCGTAGACGTACTGGAGATCGCGGAGCGAGGTGATCGGTCGATCAGGCAGCTCGCTCGCCAGCTTCTCGTCGTCGCTGTAACGCTTCTCGAACGTCGACGGCTCGGGGAGCAGACTCATCCGTGGACCTCCGCCGCGGGTTCGCCGTACGGGTTGCGCTTCTCGACCAGGTTACAGAAGCCCAATCCCAGCGCGTTTCGTTCCCCAAGCCCGCAGTCCAGCGCGAGGTTGAGGTGGCGTCGATGGTCATCGTCTCGAACGGTGTAGTTGAACTGCCACTTCGAGAGCACGAAGGTTAGCTCCTGGTCTGCGGTTACCTGGAGCGGGACAGCGAACGTCTTCAGTAGCTCGTATCCCTCGAAGAGATCACCCTCTGTGTCGCTTGGGCCGGGAAGGTATTCCGGGCTGAACAGATCATGTTTCTGGTCGAGATTCGCTTCGACCTGCTCGCGCAGTGGCTCGATTGTGTGTTCTGGCTGCCAATACACCGCCTCTTCGCCGGGATTCTCAATTCCATAATCGTCACAACGCCATGGTGGAATGCGCACGAGGAGTCCAGTGCCAGTTTCGATCGTTCCGCTGCTCCCTGGTTCGCCGACATCCGGTGACAGTGAGGTGAGTTCGTCGATGTGGAACGGCATCTGGCCGATATTGAGCTCGCGATCGGTGGTCAGGTCTTCTGCAACATCGACCAGTAGTTGCTCTTGGGGGGCCGAAATTAGCAGAGTTCGCTCGTCCCCTTCCTGCATATCTCCCGGCGGGAAGGGGTTACTGTAATTGAATCCTGGTGGGTGGTTTTCGTCATGATACTGTTCGTACTCCGTGTCTTGTAACGCTCGCCAGATCCGACCTCGGAGCTTGTGGTGATACGCGTTGTCGTATGCGGCATCAGCCCGCGCGTGTAACCGTGCTAGTAGTCTCACAGTGTTGTGTCGATTTATCTACTTATCCTATGGTACTTATTCTTTTCGCTGATGAGAAGTACATGCGAGCACCCACCTCACTGAAGTTCATCGGCTCTGTTGAAATCCTCAACAACTGATACAAACGGCGTGCAAGATACAGAGGGTGAATGCAGCAATGAAACGTGTCGGAATTGGCATTTCCGAAAAGACTGTGACCTGACTTCTTTGGCAATCGGGAACACGAATGGATGTAAGTCCAATGAGCGAACGCCACTGCCCGGATTGTGATGTCCAAATGGAGAAGACGAACGTAACCGCAGAAGGAGTCGGTGACCTCTACGTTGAAACCGAAAGAGACGGTGGTGTGCTTGATCGGCTCGGTATCGGGCATCAAACACCGCTTCATGCGTTTCTTTGTCCGGAGTGTGGATTGACTCAGCTCTATGCTGAACTTTCCGGGTAGCACATCGAAATCGGTGACTGCGTTTTGCAAGATACGCGCTCTGTATGCAGCACGGTCTCAACAAACTATCAGCAACGAAGGATTTCAACAGAGCCAGTTCATCTGAAACTTGTGACGGAGTTGGCACCATACTCGTAACTTCAGCCGTGGTGGCGTTCATCTGATACAGATTGGGTGCCTCATCAAGCCACAACCATCGATTTGAACGTCTCTCTGAGTCGAATAGAGTTCACCCAGGTTTAAGAACTACAAACAGTTCATCCGAGATGGTCACCCAATTGAGGATATTGAGTCTTATTGGCTACGACGAGACCTAACGGCAACAAGGATTTACTTGAGTCGCTAACACGCACCTCGAAGAACTCTAAGAAGAAAGTCAGTCGAAACCGACATTGCCGGCCTGACCGCTACTAGCGAATATATCCGCCCTTTCGGCGGCGGTGACATCGTTGAGATCGACGGCCAGGACGCGGAGCTAGAGAGTGTCAAGTGAGTTTTCGGATGTTTCCGGAAATAGCCTGTTTCCACAGTTAGAATCGGGAGACAGCGATACTATAGAAGAGGCAATTCCACGGTGATGAGGAGCTTTCCGGAACTGACCCGATGAGGTTTTTACTATCTGACCAAGAATCATTCTGTCACTAACAGATGATTCGCGATGCTCGCGTCCTTCGCGCCGGGTTCGTCCCTCGAGAAGTTGAGCATCGCGACGCCGAAGTCAACCACCTCTCAAGCGTCCTCGAACCAATCACGAACGGCGAACCCGCCGACACCGCCATCGTCACCGGGCCCAGCGGCACCGGAAAGACCTGCATCTCGAAGTTCGTCACCGAACGGCTCAGGGAAGAAGTCCTTGACGTCGAGGCCACCTACGTCAACTGCTGGCGCAACTACACCCGATTCCGGACGCTCTATCAGATCCTCGACGACCTCGGCGCCACCATCGACATCCACCGCCAGTCGACGCCGCACGACGAACTCGTCGACCGACTCCAACAGCACGACGGCCCGCGAACAGTCGTTATCCTTGACGAGGTCGATCAGTTGGAGGACCCCAGCGTCATCTACGACCTCCACAGCCTCCCGCAGTTCGCAATTATTTGCATCGCGAACAAGGAAGAGGAGCTGTTCAGCCGCGTCGACGACCGGCTTGTGAGTCGGCTGCGCTCCAGCGAACACGTCCGAATGGACAAGTACCACGACGAGCAGCTGTACGATATCTTGAGTGCTCGGGCGAAGTGGGGGCTCGACGAGGACGTCATCACCGACGACCAGCTCTACCGGATCGCTGACGCAGCCGCCGGCGACGCCCGTCTCGCAATTGGTATCCTCCGAACAGCCGCGGGCAGGGCTGATCGCGAAAATCACGAGCACATCACCGACGACATGCTACTGGACGCCGCCGAGGATGCGCGGGCCCAAATCAAACAGCGAAGTCTCGACTCGCTCACACCCCACCAGCGCGTCGTCTACGAGGTTGTGCGCGAACACGGGCCGGTTGGGCCCAGCGAGATTCACGAGCGCTATACTGAGGAGGCAGATGACCCGCGGACCAAACGGACTGTGCGAACGTACCTCTCGAAGATGGCACAGTACAACCTTCTGGAAGCGGAGGGAACGAGTCGGGACCGGGAGTATTCCCTTGTTGATTCGACAGCAGCATCGCCGATGGAGTGACAGTAGCGTTGTTAGCTATCCCCAACAGCACTCGCTAAACCCGATTGTTCGTTCGCCAGTAGCTCGAGAACCAGCGAATCGCTGTTCTCGCGGGGTGGTCTTCCACGTTGGCCTCTCGTAGCTCCCCATCGGTCGACCTCAGCGCCCTGCCGATACATAATAACTAGCCGGTCACGAATATCCCATCGGAGTTTGTGTTCTTAACCAACATTTGACGATTGAGATTGCGGTTTGTTGGTTAATTTAGAAAGATCGGCCAAGTCTGATACTGGAAACGTTCTCGGAAGCCCCGACCGGCAACAGAAAATCGCCGACTGAAGACGATTAAGCAACTGTCTCGGATCTTCTGTGAAACGCGGAAGCGCCACGCCGCGGCTTATCGGGTTTGTGGACAATTACTCGAGTATGGCAGAACACACACCGTCGAACCGACTGGCGGCGGACCAGCCAACACGAGGAGCAGACCGCAATCAGGCCCTTGCTGACCAAACCGATCCGACCACGGAAGAAATGCTGTTGCCGCAGCTCGACGACGGCATCACGCTGCTCGACGTTGAGGGAGGCCGCGGCGTCCCGATCCTCCAGTCGCTCGTGCTCGATCATCTCCTCCTCAACGACGGACCCGCTTTCTGGGTCGACGCAAACGGGCACGCAACGACGGCAACACTCGCGCAGATCTCCCCTAGCCAGCGGTTGCTCGACCGGATTCATGTCGCACGTGGGTTCACCGCCTACCAGCACTACGGTGCCGTCTGTGATCTCCCAACGGCAGTGAACAAGTCGATCCGGGCGTCCACCGCCGATTCCGGGGCAGCCGATCGAGGGCAACCAAGTCGCGACGACGACACGTCGCCTCACACCCCCGCGCTCATCGTCGCGCCGGCCGTTGACGCCCAATACCGTGCCGACGATACACTCGGAGAGGCTCACGCGGAAACCCTCCACGCGAGAACGCTCGCCCGGTTGGCGACCTACGCCGATGGGTACGACATCCCGGTACTCGTTACGCGAAACGAACGAAACGAATTCACCGAATCGGTCGCGACGGTCGCCGACCACCACCTGGAGTGCGAGCAGACCCGAATGGGCCCACGGGTCGTCGGCGAGGACTTCGAGACGCTCGTCTATCCCGTCGACGACGGCGCGTACTACCAGACGACGTTCGCGTACTGGCAGCAGCTGCTCTCGGCACGCGCCATGCAGGTCGGCGTGGAACCGACGACGCCGGCGCCGTCGACGCCCACTCCGGAGGGCGTCGGAACGGGCGTCACAGCTGACGGTGAGACGGTGGCGGCCACCGCAGATCCCCTGCTCGATGCGTGGACGGCGAGAGGTACAGGAGGCCGATAGCGATGGGGCGCACGAACCCAACCTACCGAGATGCACTGCGGGCCATCGAAGAGCGCTGGGCGGAGTTCCGGCGGGCACTGCGGCGTCGCGACCAACCGCGCTTCGACCGGGTGTTCGAGTACGCCCGCGAACACGCCGACGCGAGCGGGCTGTTGAATCACCAGAACCCACTGCTACCGGCGCTACTCAGCATCGATCTCGAACAGGAGGGCCGCCTCGATGACCACGAGGAACGCCTCGAGGAACTCGAAGCCGCGGTCGCAGCACGCGATGACCAGGAGAGCGCCCCACCGGACGCGAACCCGTGACGATGCCATTCAGTATCGACTTTCTGGACGACGGCCGCATCCTAGAGTGGGAGGCAACCGCCGACGGCACCGTCGCGACCGAACGCGATGATTATACCCCATGCTTCTACGTCGGCGCTCGCGACCCAGAGACCGACCTCGACCTCACGACCCTCCAGTCGGTGTACGACCAGCACCCGGACGTCGTCGCGACCGAGATGGTTACGCAACGGCCGGGCTTTCGACGGGACGAGGAGGCCGTTCTCGCGGTCGACGTCGCCCACATCGACCGCGTCACCCCACTCGCCCGGCAAGCGCGCCAGCTGTCGGCCTATCCAGTCGGGGATCTCGCCTGTTTCAACGTCGACTTCTCGCGAGAGTTCCGGTACTGTCTGGAGACCGGCGCCGATCCGACGCCGGCGAGCGAGCTGTCGACACTGCGGCTCAGCGTCCCAGTGACCGAAACGAGCAACGATGTCTATGGGGAGCTGTCCGTTGCCGGCGACACCGTCACCGGCTCGTCGACGGATATCCTGACCGCCGTCCAAGGGGCGCTCGAAACACACGATCCGGACGTCTTGGTCTGCTCGACGAGCGAGATCGTCCCGACGCTGTACGAGATGGCGACGGACGCCGACGTCGACGACTTCTCGCTAAGTCGGTGGCCGGACGTCGATTATCAGCAGCTTGCGAGCCGGTCGACGTACTCGAGTTACGGCCGCGTCGGTCACTCGCCGGCGCGGTACAACGTGCCCGGCCGGGCGATCATCGACGAGTCGAACACGTTCTTCTACGGGGAGACAAACCTCGACGGCGTCCTCGACCTCGTGTCGCGCTCGAAAAAGCCCGTCCAGGAACTCGCGTGGGCGTCGATCGGGAACGTGCTCACCGCCATCCAAATCTGCGAGGCCAACGACCGCGGCGTCCTCGTGCCGTGGAACTCCTGGCGCCACGAGTTCTACAAGCCGGTGGGGACGCTCCACGACGCCGACCGCGGCGGCTTCATTTTCGCACCCGAGGTCGGCCTCCACGAGAACGTCCACGAACTCGACTTCTCCTCGTTGTATCCGAATATCATCTGCACTCGAAACGTCTCACCGGACGTCATCCGGTGTGACTGCCACAGCGACCGCGACGACGTCCCCGGCCTCGGGTACTCGATCTGTGACGACCGGGGCTACCTCGTCGACGTCCTCCAGCCGATCATCGACGCCCGCGACGAGATCAAGGCGGCCATCCGTCACGAGAAGGAACGGGACGACCCCGACGAGGACCGACTGGCGGAACTCGAGGGACGGTCGGGAGCGCTGAAGTGGATCCTCGTTGCCTGTTTCGGCTATCAAGGGTTCAGCAACGCGAAATTTGGCCGCATCGAGTGCCACGAGGCAATCAACGCGTTCGCTCGCGAGATTCTGCTGATGGCGAAACAGCGGCTGGAAGCCGGCGGCTGGCGGGTCGTTCACGGCATCGTCGACTCCATCTGGGTGATCCCGGATCCCGACGTCGACGACGAGGACCGCGAGGACCTCCAGACGCTCGCGACGGAGATCACAGAACGCGTCGAGATTCGGCTCGAACACGAAGCCCACTACGACTGGGTGGCGTTCGTCCCGCAGCGCGAGAGCGACACCGGCGCGCTGACCAAGTACTTCGGGAAGGTCGCCGGCGACGACGACTTCAAGATACGTGGTATCGAAGCCCGGCAGCGCTCAACCCCACCGTTCATCGAGGACGTCCAGCGGGACTGTCTCGACCGGCTCGATGTTACGCGGTCACCGGACGCGGTGCTCGGACGGCTCGAACGAGCAATCGACGAACTGCAGGCGGGCAACGTAGCAGTGGAGCGGCTTGTCGAGCGGAACCGTGTCTCCAAGCCGCTGGAAGGCTACTCACAGAATACCCAGAACGTGGCCGCCTTGAAGCGAGCCCGCGAGCAGGATCTGGCAGTCCACCCGGGACAAGATATCGAGTATGTGGTCGTCGACGACGAGAAATCCTCGCGAGACCGGGTCGCCCTCGCCCACGAAGCGATCGGGACCTACGCCGCCTCGTACTACGAAACGCAGCTGGTCAGAGCGGTCGAAAGCGTGCTCTCACCGCTCGGGTGGGACCGATCCGACATTCGCCGAGAGCTCTCCGGCGAGAGGGACGCCGTTTTGAGCTCGTTCGGAGCCACCGACGAACAGTCGTGGTAGACCCCACCCCTGATTTCCGTCGTTTCGATCCAACCCCACGTTTCCGACGTAATTTTCGACCCCCCTCGTTTCCGTCGTTTCCTCACGCCCCACCCCGGATTTCCGTCGTCCGTACCCACTCAGTAGTAGGGGGTCATTACTCGCGAGTCCAGTCCTGCATCCGGCTGTCCTCGAGGATCGTTTCGCGGACGACCTGGGGATCTTCGATGAGTCGGTTCTGGAGGTGGATGCCGCCCGCACTCCCCTTGTTGATCTTCTCGATTTCGACAACCCCGAGGAAGGCCTGCTCTTTCAGGATGTCGCGGAAGCGACGGACGGAGAGGATATCCATATCGAGATGGTTGCAGATGCGTTCGTACTGGTCGTACACCCGGCTCGTGAGGAACGCATCGTCGTTGCTGTTGACACTCAGTTCCGTGAGCGCCAGCAACGCCGCCTTCGCCTGCGTGGGTGCGCCGTTCACGAGTTCTCTGAACCGGTCCTTTTCGGCGTGTTGCTGCGCCTGGCGGACGTGTTCCTCCGTCACTTGCTCTGCTCCGGCCTCGTAGGCGACCTCCCCGGCGTGGCGAAGAATGTCGATCGCCTTTCGAGCATCGCCGTGTTCCTGCGCGGCGAAGGCCGCCGAGAGCGGAATTACGTCCTCGGAAAGGACGCCGTCCTGGAAGGCGTCCTCGCGGTTGAACATGATCTCCCGGAGCTGGTTGGCGTCGTACGGCTTGAAGAACAGCTCCTTGTGCTGGAAGCTGCTTTTCACGCGCTCGTTCACGTTGTCGACGTACTGGATCTTGTTGCTAATCGCGATGACACCGACGCTACAGTCGATTTTCCCCGCCTCCTCAGCGCGCGAGAGCTTCATCAGCACGCTGTCGTCGTTCATCAAGTCGATCTCGTCGAGGATGATGATCACAGAATCGAATTGAGCGTCGAGCGTCTTCCAGAGAAGTTTGTAGTATTTCGACGTACTGAGGCCGGTATGGGGGACGGTGATTCCAGTCGATGATTCATCGTTTAGCTTCGCGGCAAGTGAAGAGATTGCTTGGGTCTCGGTATTGTCTTCTGCACAGTCGATATACGCTGTTCCAATTTCGACGCCATCCTGAGCAGCATTTTGGGCTCGTTGACAGACGTGTTTTGAAACGAGAGATTTACCGGTCCCTGTTTTCCCGTAGATCATCACGTTCTCTGGGGAGTACCCGTGGACAGCCCCATTGAGGCGTTTTGCGAGTTTCGAGATTTCCTCGTCGCGACCGACGATCCGGTCGGCCTCTGGAACGTGGCCGATTTTCAGGAGATCCTTGTTCGCGAAGATACGATGCCCGGATTCAAAGAGTGGATCGTCGACAGAACTGGGTGAAGAGTCGGGCGTCATTGAATATCACACGGTGTGAGCGGGGAGAGTATAAATCTAGTGGAGGACACCACCCCACATTTCCGACGTTCCTTGTCCGATATCGGCGGGAGAATGCCGTAATTCGGTGGAATTGGATTACTGATAATATAGCCGCGTTTCCGACGTGAGGGAGGAAACCCGAAGACGGAAGCGTGGTCGTGATCTCGAATCCTGAACCCACACACCCCACGTTTCCGTCGTAATCACCGAACAGGTGGGGAGGGGACTCGAAGAAGACGT